>JAGXGR010000099.1 GCA_024636645.1 Legionella sp. | reverse complement strand
GTACTGTGATCTCGAATAATAGCACCATTGATTTTGTTCACTGGCATCCCTTCCATAGATTCATTATGGTCAGAAACTGCCGAATTCAAACCCGATGGGTCTTTTTGGGACAACACTGTATTTAAGTCAAATTGATCAGCTTCTAAATCAAATCGCTCCATTAACAGACTAAATATATTAACATGACCTAATAATGCAGCTAAATGTAATGCGGTATACTCCTGATTGTTATCTCGCATATGCCACTGGGCACCATTTTTCAGCAAAAAATCTACCCTATTTTCATGACCTAACATGATTGCACCATGTAAAAGCAGAGCCGTAATTCGATTGATCTCTTGATTTAGGGCATCATTATGAGATGCATTTTGCGCAATGTCAGTGAGCATGCTCATCAGCTCTGATAGCAGTTTTTCAATTTTATGATGCAAAATGCTTTCCATCATATTAGAGGCCACTAGCGACTCAAGGCATTCATTTAAACACCCAGCTAAATTATTCCGCTTTTTAATCAATATGTCCTTTTGGGAATTATCATTTACCAACACGGTATTAGTCCTCAATAAAAAATGAGGCCAGTTTAGCATTGATTATCATTAAGTCAAAAAAAAAGCAAAGAGAGTTATTCGGGATCGTGATGAGCCAATAACATTCAGGAGAAATAATTAATAAAAATAAATTTAACTCTAGTCGTGTTCCCTTGATAACGAACATCCAAAGCTTCATCTTTTATCATCGAATTTGAATGCCAGAATAATGAAAAATCTGGTAGCGTTTTTATTTGATTATGACTGACAGTCAGACATTGATAGAAACAATGAAAATATTAAGAACTCATCATGTGGTTAAACCATATCTTTCATTTTAAATACAGATAGTTAATGTAGAAACCCACCTGTTTTTGAGCCCTTAGAATCAATTTTTTACGCTAAAAATTGATTCTAAGTTAAATATTAGGTTGGAAACACATAATTAATATCAAAATAAAGCCCAAAATGCATCCGAGCCAATAACCTTATTTTCAGTCCATTTAGGCTGCCGTTCTAATCGATTCATAAGCAGAGACGTTTCGACTAACTGACTATGCAGCGTTTAAAAGAGCAGGGGTCAGGAGGTCTATTTATAAAAGGTATATCTTCTATTTAAAAAAGTATCTGCGCTAACTATGGATCTGTTACAATTGACTGAATTGGATGTTCAACGGAACTCGTCTTAAAGCTAAAATACAATTATCAAATCTCTTAAAATTGAATATTAAAACCATTATAAATAGACCTGACCCCATGCCCCCTAAGCAGGATGCTTTTGAAAAACGGGAAACAGCTACTTTGAAATTCCTATACTCAAACTGGCCAAACCGTTGGCATTTAACTTTTTGACCAGTCCAGCAGCGATTAGCTATCTGATAAAATGCTATCGGCTTCTTTTTTATAGGTCGCAATCGAGGTTGCTTGACTACATGTTTCAACTGAAGTGTAAGCTAACGTTGCTGAAGCATGCTTCATCATTTGTTTGGCCATATCAATATCATTATTCATGTAGTATTTACCAGATGCATCTGCAACTTCTGATGCCTCGTCTAATTCGTACTGGCAAAACGAGTTTTGCTCTAAGTCGATTGTTTTAGTTAAATTCACTGACAACTGGTGAGCTCGTTTTGCCAGCTCAATGTTGTTAGTAGCAAATGCAGAGACAGAAAAACTTATAGTTAATATTGTTATAATTTTTGATAGTGTTTTGAGTGACATTGCTTATTCCTTATAATTAAATTAAAAATAATATACTTGTGGAAAAACGCCCGTTACTATTGTCAGGAGTTGAGGCATTATAATTATTTTTATGTAAGTTACAAATAAACCTCGTCAAAAAAAAACCTGCCCCCAGGATGGAGGTGCCGCCGTGATCCGGGATGGTGCTGGGCCTTGGGAGTGATCCCGTAATAGGCTGTGCTCTTACGGGCGTACACCTAAAAGCCCACGATTCAATTTCTTAATATTCTAGAACAGTTTGTATGATTGACACACAAGATTAATTCTTTATAATGAATTTTTTTATTAATATCTAATATATCCTAATGAAACTATCTCGCCTTTTTAGTCTTGTTCTTCCCTTGTTTGTTTGCTTGACCGGTTGGTCTGAGCCACCTAATTTGGGTTTACTTAAAAAAAATATTATTCAATACCACGATTCAGGCGCTTATCAACAGGAATTGACTCAGGTTATTAATAAGGCGCATCAGTATCTCATTCAACAGGCAAATGCATCTGAAAAGCAAAAGAAACTGGCGCTTGTACTGGATATTGATGAAACCAGCCTGTCAAATTATAAATCCATTATTCACCGTGATTTTACTGGAAATCGTCGTCAAATTCATAAAGAAATCATAACAGCCGATGCGCCGGCGATAGCTCCCATGTTAAAGCTGTATAACGATGCTCGCAAACATCATATCAAGGTCTTTTTTGTCACTGGCAGAACGAGCGATGAGCGCTCAGCGACGATTAAAAATTTAAATAACGCGGGTTATCATGATTGGGCCGGTCTTTATTTGCGTCCGCTGAATTATCATGACAAGTCCATCATCCCTTTCAAATCCCAGGCGAGAGCTGATATTACGAAAAAAGGCTATGTGATTCTGGCATCCATTGGCGATCAATACAGTGATATTAAGGGAGGGTATGCAGAAAAGGGGTTTAAATTGCCAAACCCTTTTTATTACCTGCCTTGAGGTACTGTACCGTGCGAGCAAAGAAATGGATCCCGGACATTAAGATAGACTAAGCTCGCATGCTCGCTAAGTCTATCTAAATTCCGGGACGACACGATTAGAAAACTTAGTGACAATACAAAACACTAATCGCTAAAGAATATAGAGCATTCGCTTAAAAGGCAGATTACTGATATTCAACCTCAACAATCTCATATTCCACAATGCCGCCAGGCGTCTGTACAGACACGATATCATCCACTTCTTTGCCAATTAAAGCGCGGCCAATAGGAGAACTGTATGAAATTTTATTCTGTTTAATATTCGCCTCGTCCTCACCGACAATCTGATAGCTTATCTCAGCATCGGTAGCCACATTGCAAATTTTCACTGTGGCGCCAAACACGACCTTGCCTTTATTGGGAAGCTTGGAAATATCAACGATTTGAGCATTGGCCAGCTTTCCTTCCAATTCCTGTATACGCCCTTCATTGAAGCTTTGCTGCTCCCTGGCGGCATGGTATTCGGCATTTTCTTTCAAATCACCATGGGCTCTGGCTGTTGCTATTGCCTCGATAATCTTTGGACGCTCTACCTGTTTCAAACGTTTTAATTCTTCTTTCAGCGCTTCTGCGCCTTCTACGGTCATAGGATGCTTTTGCATAATCACCTCTAAATGGTTCGTCCTGGTTTTATCGCCAGGATTAATGTAAATCCTGTAAACGGGTTACAGACTCCCGATCTTCGTATTTCATGGCAAGGCAGGCCGCCACAGCACCTGACAAGGTCGTTGTAAAACTGACCTTGTGTTGCAAGGCATTGCGGCGAATGGCAAAAGAATCAGCGATGGCCTGTCTTCCCTCTGTGGTATTCACAATAAAATCAATTTCATTGTTCTTAATATAATCCACCACATGAGGTCGGCCCTCAGCGACTTTATGCACCCTGCGGCAATCAATGCCTGCCGCCTGCAAAACCATAGCCGTCCCTCTTGTGGCAATAATTTCAAATCCCAACTCAATGAGTCGCTTGGCGATTTCTCCTATACTGGTTTTATCAGCGTCGCGAACAGAAACAAAGGCACGTCGACGTTTGATGATATTAGCACCAGCGCCATACTGAGCCTTTGAATAAGCCTGTCCAAACCGTTTGGCTATTCCCATGACTTCACCGGTAGATTTCATCTCAGGACCAAGAATGGAATCGACCCCGGCAAATTTAACAAAGGGAAACACCGGCATTTTTATAGAATAAAAAGCAGGCATTGGGTTATGCTTGCTTAAACCCTGCTCTTTTAAACTTTTTCCTACTTTACATAAGGCTGCAATTTTTGCAAGAGGCAATCCTGTGGCTTTTGATACAAAAGGCACGGTACGTGATGCCCTTGGGTTCACTTCCAAGACGTAAATATCATCAGATTGTATGGCAAACTGTGCGTTAATCAGCCCGACAACGCCTAATTTCAAAGCCATCTGGCTCAGTTGTTCAATTAAATCCTGTTGCACAACAGAGCTGAGGCTGAAAGGCGGCAAAGTACAGGCAGAATCACCGGAATGCACCCCCGCCTGTTCGATATGCTCCATGATAGCGCCGATTAACACCTCTTTCCCATCACAGATGGCATCAATGTCTACCTCAATGGCATCATTAAGAAAACGATCAAGCAAAACGGGAGAATCATTAGATACCTCCACCGCATTGTTTAAATATTGTCGTAAATCTTCTTCAAAATAAACAATTTCCATCGCCCGACCACCCAGCACATAAGAGGGCCTGACCACCAGCGGATAACCTATTTCTTTTGCTAAGATGATGGCTTCCTCTTCGCTGCGAACCGTGCCGTTGGCAGGTTGATGCAGATGAAGGGATTGCACCAGTTTCTGAAAACGTTCCCTGTCTTCCGCCATATCAATGGCATCAGGCGAGGTGCCAATAATCTTAACGCCATTGGCTTCAAGTTGGCGGGCCAGTTTTAAGGGGGTTTGACCGCCGTAGTGAACAATCACGCCCATGGGTTGTTCTATCTCGACTATCGATAAAACGTCTTCAAGGGTCAGTGGTTCAAAATAAAGCCTGTCTGATATATCAAAATCCGTGGATACGGTTTCAGGGTTACAATTGACCATGATGGTCTGATAACCTTCTTCCCGCAGGGCCATGGACGCATGGACGCAGCAATAATCAAATTCGATGCCTTGACCGATGCGATTAGGTCCACCGCCGAGAATCATTATTTTCTTTGAATTCGCCTCCGGTCTTGCTTCACATTCTGTTTCATAGCAGGAATACATGTAGGCTGTGTCACTGGGAAATTCACCAGCACAGGAATCAATGCGTTTATAAACGGGTGTAACACCCAGTTCCAGACGTCTTTTTCTGACCTCTTCTTCCCTGCAATCGAGGAGATGGGCAATTCGCGGATCTGAAAAACCTTTATGTTTTAGCTGACGCAGGCGGTGTGTATCAAGATCATTGAGCGATTTCCCTGCCAGGGAAGCCTCCATGGAGACCAGCTGTTCAACTTGAGCGAGAAACCAGGGGTCTATTTTGCTCTCGGCATGCACTTCTTCAAGCGACATGTTTTGTCGAAAGGCATCAGCAATATACCAAAGCCTGTCGGGGGTCGGCTCTCTTAAATGGCCTCTTAACAACACCATGTCAACTTCAACATTTTCATGCAGCGAATCAAGACCAGTACGGCCAATCTCCAAACCACGGATTGCTTTTTGCAGGGATTCCTGGAAATTGGAACCAATGGCCATGACTTCACCAACCGATTTCATTTGCGTGGTCAATATCTTGGACGTCTGGGGAAATTTATCAAAGTTGAAGCGCGGTATTTTAGTGACCACATAGTCAATGCTCGGCTCAAAAGATGCCGGCGTTTTTCCACCGGTAATGTCATTTTCCAACTCATCCAGGGTATAGCCTACAGCCAGCTTGGCAGCGATTTTAGCGATGGGGAAACCGGTTGCTTTGGAAGCCAGCGCTGAACTCCTGGAGACCCGAGGGTTCATTTCAACGACCAACATTCGACCGTCTTCTGGATTAATGGCAAACTGAACATTCGAGCCGCCGGTCTCCACGCCTACCGCACGCAGCACCTTGATCGCTGCATCTCGCATGCGCTGAAATTCCTTGTCCGTCAGCGTCTGCGCCGGCGCCACGGTGATCGAATCCCCCGTGTGCACACCCATGGGATCAAAATTTTCAATAGAACAGACAATGATGCAATTATCATTTTTATCACGCACCACTTCCATTTCATATTCTTTCCAGCCCAACACCGACTCATCAATCAGTAATTCATGGGTCGGTGATAATTCAAGACCATTAATACAGATGTCGTCAAATTCCTCACGGTTATAGGCGATACCGCCGCCGCTGCCGCCCATGGTAAAAGAAGGACGAATGATCACCGGAAAACCCAGCTGTGCCTGCACTTGATGGGCTTCCTCCAGGCTATGGGCAATTGCTGATCGAGGCATTTCAAGACCAATGCTGGCCATCAGCTTTTTGAATTTATCACGATCTTCTGCCTTGTCGATGGCTTCTCGACTGGCGCCAATCATTTCTACCGAGTATTTTGCCAATACCCCTTCTCGAACCAAATCCAGGGCGCAATTAAGAGCCGTTTGCCCCCCCATGGTAGGTAATAAAGCATCCGGACGTTCTTTTTCAATGATTTTAGACACTTCGACCCATTGGACAGGTTCTATATAAGTCGCATCCGCCAATTCAGGATCGGTCATGATGGTGGCAGGGTTGGAATTGACAAGAATAACTCTGTAGCCTTCTTCTTTTAAAGCTCTAACGGCTTGTGTGCCAGAGTAGTCAAATTCACAGGCCTGTCCGATGACAATAGGGCCTGCACCCAGAATTAAAATGGATTTAATATCAGTTCGTTTTGGCATAGTCACTATAATTTAAAAAAAGTAAAGTGACCTATTTTACCGATTTATGACTAAAGATTATACCCATAACGGCTATTTTTTTCCGATAGCGCATTATTGCTGCCCCATGAGCCTTTCCCAGGACGAACCCAATAACTCATGTAAGGCAATATTAAAATAGACAATATTGTTTGCATTGGGGAGCCAGGTTTTGTGCCAACGCTCATCCCGCCAGAAAAAAGTAAAATCAGTGGGGGCGGCTATCGGCTTCATTCCCTGCTTTTCAAACAAAGCCATGGCGCGTGGCAGATGGATTGCTGAGCTTACCAAATAAAAAGGCTTGTTACCTAATAAAGACTTCAAGGCTTTCGCCTGGTCGGCGGTATTGATGGATTCGGCTTCAAGTTTGATGCGTTCTTCTGGAATCAAGAACCACTGCGACACTTCTTTGAGCCTGTGGGATTCTGGCTTATCAGCGCCATACCCCCCGCCTGAGAGCACTAAAGTGGCATCGGGTAATGCCCTGAATAACCTGACGCCTTCCACCAGACGTTTGATGCTTGCTGAATATAACAGCGTATTGGCCGGCAGGCCATTGCCTGTTGCTTGCCCGCCGCTTAAAACCACAATCCAGTGAATGTCAGGATCAACCTGTTGAATGACTGCATGCTTGCTCTCTAGACGATGCGTTAACCAACCGGGCAGCCACCCTGTACTTAATAAAAGCAATATCAGCAGGATCACGGCAAGCAGAATACGAATTTTTAGCGTATTTTTTTTAAAGCTGAGAATGATAAGAGCAATAACCAAGCCGAGTAGACAAAGAAAAAAAGGATTTATCAATGCCTCTATGCTGTGACGAAATGCTGCCATTATTTCACCTTACGCATTAAATATGCGCCTATCAGAGTAAAAATCAAGGTGGGTCCGATGGCTGCCAGTTCGGGAGGGAACTGATATACCAGACTGACCGGTCCAAAAAATCGGTTCACAATATAAAAACCAAAACCGACAGTGGCTCCCGCCAATAACTTTGAACCCATGGTCGATGAACGCAGGGGACCAAAAATAAAAGGAATCGCCAAAATCATCATCACCATGGTCGTAAAGGGCTGAATCAAACGCTGCCAATAAGCCAGTTTGTAATCCACTACATTCTGTTTACTGAGCTTTTGAGCATGTATCACTCTTTGTAATTGCTTCAAAGTCATTTCATCGGGTTCATTGCCACTGATATTCAGCAGGCCGGGCTTGACCCTGACATTCCAAGGCATGCTGTCTATATATTGAGACGCGGTGTGGTTATCCTGGAACGTTGTTTCAGCAATCTGATAAGCCTGCCAACTGTCATTCTCGTAATTGATATGATCTATCAATCGTGCAGACTGCATCGCACCTTTGCTGTCAAACTTAAACTGATAAACGTCTTTTAAAACTTGATTGGGCAAAATGGCTCCAATGGAAATATAATTATCCTGATATCTTAACCATACGCCGCTGGCCGTGCGAATGGCCTGGCCGCCAGAAATAGCCGCCATTCTGTAATCATTGGCATAAGATGCCATGTGCGGAACCAGGGTTTCGCCAAGCAAGGTGACGCCGATGATTAAAACCAGAGCGGCTTTTAAAACGGCTGCGGATATCTGGGTGATAGACATCCCTGCAGCACGCATAACGACCAACTCACTGTGGTTTGCGAGAACTCCCAAGCCAATTAAACTGCCTAATAAACTGGCCATAGGAAAAAAAAGATAGATCTGATAAGGCACTTGCAGCAAAACAAAAAAACCTGCCTGCAAAATATTGAATTCACCGCGGCCCAGATCATCCAATTGATTAACAAAAAGAATAAAGATCTGCAAACCGGCCAACATCAACGTGACCAGCGCAATAGCGGCCAGAACGGTTTTTGCAATATAGCGGTCAAGTAATTTCATCCGAGTTTTACCTTGCTACGCCATATTAATAAAAGACCCAAAGCCAAAAACAGTGCATGCAGCCACCACATCCCCATCCAGACAGGAATTTTACCATTACGCAGCGCATCCCGGCCGACAAACATGAAGTTGGCATAGACGATGTAGATCAAGATAGCGGGCAATAACTTTGAAAATTTACCCGAACGTGGATTGACCCGGCTTAAAGGCACGGCTATCAATGTCAGCACCAGCACCATAATGGGCACTGAAATCCGCCATTGCAGTTCTGCCGCCTTGGCTTTATTGTCGTTTTGCATGGGCCAGAGTTCAGATGTTTTAGCGGTTCGAATATCGTCTTTCACTTTGACAACGGGGTGGGGCAATCGGGCTTTATAGGTTTTGAAGTCTGCCACTTGATAGTCGGCTCTCCCCGGGACACCTTCATATTCTTTCCCTTGCTGCAAAACAATATAGTCTTCATGGGTTTGGGGATCGGTTTCAGCAAATGCTTTATCGGCTCTGACAATATCCCACTGGTAATGATTGTTTTTCAGCACTCGTCTTGCAAGAAAAACCTGTTCAGCCTGGGTATGATCACGGGTCATGGTTTCAACATACAACACCTGCTTGCCCCCGGAGAAAGCATGAAAACGCCCTGGCATGAGGGTTTGAATCATCGTCTGGATACCGGAGGAACGCAGTAGTTTTGCCCGCTCCGC
>JAGXGR010000098.1 GCA_024636645.1 Legionella sp. | reverse complement strand
ATTATATACCCTTCATCTTTCAAAATGCGAGTTTTGTTCTTAAAAAAACCCGCAAGAAAATACTTTTACTCGCATTTTGAAAGATGAAGGGCATTAGGCAAAAACTCAAAAAAGGCAATATTATGACAGCAACACGTACTGAATCAGACAGCATGGGTGAAATAAATGTACCTGCTGACAAATACTGGGGCGCACAAACTGAACGCTCACTTCATCATTTCAATATTGGTAAGGATATTATTCCCCGTGAAGTGACCCATGCTTTCGGGATATTAAAAAAGGCAGCGGCCTTAACCAATCAGGAACTGGGTAAATTGGCAGAAGATAAAGCTGATTTGATTGTAAAAGCGGCAGACGAAGTCACTAACGGCGACTTGGATGCGCATTTTCCTTTGCATGTCTGGCAGACAGGCAGCGGTACCCAATCCAACATGAACGCCAATGAAGTGATCTCCAATCGAGCGATTGAGATGGCCGGCGGGGAAATGGGCAGCAAGTCCCCTGTTCATCCCAATGATCATGTGAATATGTCCCAGTCATCCAATGACACCTTTCCCACCGCAATGCATATTGCAGCAGCCCTGGCTTTTCACCAAAAACTATTGCCTGCTGTCACAAATTTGCGTGATGCTCTGCAAAAAAAGGTTGAGGACTTTGAAGACATCGTCAAAATTGGCCGTACCCATTTACAAGACGCGGTACCCTTGACGCTTGGCCAGGAATTTTCCGGCTATGTAGCCCAACTGGACGCCTGCATTCACCGCATGGACACCTGTTTGCCTGAGTTGTATGAATTAGCGCTGGGCGGCACAGCCGTGGGCACCGGGTTAAATACCCACCCTCAATTTGCTGAAAAAGCGGCAAAACATATTGCCCGCTTAACCCAACTGCCTTTTGTCACCGCAGCCAATAAATTTGCGGCCCTCGCATCACATGAACCTTTGGTTATGGCCCACAGCGCATTGAAAACGCTGGCCTGTGCCTTGATGAAAATTGCCAATGACATCCGCTGGTTAGGTTCAGGGCCACGTTGCGGTATTGGTGAATTAATCCTCCCTGAAAATGAACCAGGTTCTTCTATCATGCCAGGAAAGGTCAATCCGACACAGTGCGAAGCCATGACCATGGTGTGCACGCAGGTGCTTGGCAATGATACCGCCGTTGCCATCGCTGCAAGCCAGGGTAATTTTGAGCTCAATGTTTTCAAGCCTGTGATCATATTTAATGTTTTACATTCTTTAAACCTGTTAGCTGACAGCTGCCGATCGTTTCAGGAGTTTTGCGTGGAAGGCCTTGAGCCCAATCGTGAGGTCATTGATTATTATCTGCATCGTTCACTGATGCTGGTGACAGCCCTTAATCAACATATTGGTTACGATAAGGCTGCAAAAATTGCCAAAACAGCGCATCATGATAATTCTTCCCTGAAAGAAGCAGCCATTAAACTGAATTTTTTAACTGCAGATGAGTTTGATGAATACGTTAAGCCAGAGGAAATGACCTCGCCTGGTTGATTTGATTTTGTAGATTAGCGGCGAAATATCCGAGCCGTGACCGTCAGGAAGCGGAACAGTTAATGATCGCATTTGAAAACAGAAACCGAACATTTAATGCGGCCATGTAACTTTTCCGCTCCCTGACGGGAACGGCTCGGATTTCCCACGTAGAGATTACGCGATTTAATGCCATCGCCCTGGGATAATTTCGCTCTCTGATTAAACATTGGCTGAGAATTTGTTACAATAATATAGCTCCTCTATTTATTATGGAAAATCATGAAACACATTTTAATTGCTTTTATTCTCCTTTTTACGAGCCTGGCAAGCTTTGCAGACGAATCTGCAATCCATGTCAGTATCGATGGCATCACAACGGTAAAGGCCTTTGAAGGCGTTGAATCTTATTTGAAGGCCCTGCCTGGTGTTGTAAATCTGAAGCTCAATAGCGTGACAGAAACCGGCGTATTGTATACACTAGGAATTACTGCGTCGCAAGATGAGATAAAAAAGCGATTAGTGCGGAAATACACCTCTCTGCCCACAACGGAAACGAGGATATTTTAAAATACCGAATCCAGAAATGATAACTAAACAGATACCTAATGCATTAACCGTTTTCCGATTGATATTAATCGCCCCTTTTCTGGTGTATCTATATCAACAGGAATATATTTATGCCTTTTATATTTTTCTTGTCGCAGGATTTACTGATGGTCTGGATGGCTGGCTTGCCAGGTATTTTAACTGGCAGACAAAGATAGGATCCATGCTGGATCCGGTGGCTGATAAATTTCTGGTTTTATCCAGTTTTATTTCTCTGGCTTTAATCGGGCAACTGCCCTGGTGGTTGGTGGCTCTGGTTATCATCAGAGATTTGACCATTTCTTTTGGGGCTCTGACCTGGATCATGTTGATTAAACGGCCCCTGGATTTTGAGCCAACGAAGCTGAGTAAATACAATACCAGCTTTCAACTCGCTTTAATCACTTTGTGTCTTTTTGAACTGGCTTATTTTCAATTTCCATCGTCTGTTATTAATTCTCTCATTATTTTAACAACGTTTACTACAACAACGAGCTATATTGATTATGTGTGGACCTGGGGAAATAAAGCATGGTCAAAACCCGGCAAAAATTGAATAACCAACAGCTTGCCCTGGCTATCCAGCTCAATGATGAAGCAACACTTGATGATTTCTGCTGGACCAATAATATTCTAATCAAATCGCAACTCGAGATGATGTTCTGCCATCAAGGTGAAAGACTGCTTTACCTTTGGGGTAATACAGGCAGTGGAAAATCGCATCTGCTGCAGGCCTGTTGCCAGGAAATAAGCTCGCCGCATTCGGCGGTTTTTCTGCCGCTTTCTCTTCTGAAAGAATGGGGGCCGGAATCTATTGAAGGCGTAGAAGAGCAGGATTTAATCTGTATTGACGATATTGATGCCATTGCAGGCGACAGCCAATGGGAAGAGGCGCTGTTCCATCTTTATAACCGGATAAAGGACAATGAACACAGTCAGTTGATCATTTCCGGAAAGCTTCCACCGGCCGCCGTACCGATTAAACTGCCGGATTTACGATCCCGACTGGGCTGGGGGCTTGTGATGCAAGTCAATGAGCTGAATGATGAGGATAAAATCAACAGCTTACAACACCATGCAAAAAAACGCGGTTTTGATTTTCCAACCACCGTCGGCCAATTTTTATTGAGTCGCTGCTCGCGCAATATGCATGATTTAAATCAATTACTCAACCATCTTGATCAGGCGTCCCTGGCGGCCCAAAGAAAAATCACCATCCCCTTTGTTAAAACCACATTGCAAATTTGACAAATTGAAAATAGCGTCTATTAATTAATTGTTGTGCATTTTTCCAGGGAGGAAATAAGTGGACAAGATTATAACAAAAACAATCAGCTTTGATGAAAAAAGGGAAGCCGTTTCACCAGGGCTGCTGCGTCAGTTAGCTGATTTTTCAGCTGCTGAATATAAAAATCATTTAAAACCTGCAAAAGGTTTGTTTGATCCTGCGCGTGCCGGTGAGATGGCTGCTTTCTTTAATACCCAGGATAAACTGATTGGTTTTATTCGTATTTTCCGTGAGCCTTTCAGCGTCAAAAAGAAAGAATACACGCTATCCACTGCTGCAATACATCTGATGGCAGGTTACTCCCTGGAACAAAAAGCAGCACGCTTTTTCTTTATGCAGTCCATGAAATATAAATTAAGTCACCCGCAAGAAGATTTTATGCACATAGCCCTTATTGATAAACCCAAAGATTATCAATTCATTACCGGTCTTTGTACCCAGGTTTATCCGAAAGCAAAAAGCAATATACCCGCGCAGGTATTGGAGCTTGCCCAACATTTAAAAAACAAGAAAAAATGGCTATCCGCCAGCCATCATCCGATGGTCATACCGTTGGCCCTCACTGATACAAGGCAAGGAAATCAAGACAGAGCCTGCGATCCCGCAGATATGTATCAAACGCTCAACCCCGGTTATCAGCAGGGTGACAGTTTATTAACTTGCGTTCCTTTAAGCATCACGAATCTTTGTTACGGCATCAAACAGCTGGTCAGTATGCCGGCACTGTGATTTTGGTTTAAAAATTAGGCGCTGTGTTTTCAAATACATCAAGACTGGCGCCTCCATCCCTATTGTCCGCATTTTTTGTCGATTTGGAAAAAATGCCCTGTTTTGTCACAGAGGAAAATTGGCCGGGATTTTTAGACCTTAGTGAACGTTCTGATATTTGTGCCAATGCATTGGATGAATCGGCAGATGATTCAGTCTGCGCCATTTCAACGCTCTCATTTTGATTTGAAAGTAATTCTTCTCTTGTTTTAATAAAACCTTTCAAGATGGACAAATTTTTACGATCTTTTTTAGCTGCTTTCTTGTCGCCTAAGGTAGCGATTTTTTCATGATCCAATCCCCATATGCCCGCCAGTAAATTTTGCACGTAAGGTCGCTGAACAAGCCAGTAAGTACCGAAGGCTGCCAAGGCCATTACAGGCGCAAGTACCACGACCACAGGACTAGTGGTCGGGATTAGGGATGCTGCTAAAAACCCACCGGCAGCGTATAAAATACCTGCTGTGACTGCGCAAAATATTTTAGCGGCTTTCATTTCTGGCTTGTTTAATTGTTCGTCAAATATTTCCCTCTGCCTGTCAATTGCTTCATATTGTGCTTCTATGGTGACTAACAAGGCTTTATAGTCTTCTAACTCACTTAAATTAGCACGCTCAATCTTGTCGCCAATCTCAAGTTGTATCGCTCGGGTCAAGTCCAGCTGTTCAACGAAGGTATCTAACAAATCACGGCCTTTTAGAAATGTTACGCCATAATATTTTGAGATTTGATTCAGTTCAAAGGCATAAAAAACACTCATGGATACCAATGAAAAAAAACCACCAATGATATAGCCGGCAGTACCGGTTATTGAAAAAAGGTCTTTTAACACCTCATAGATACCATTAAATCCCTCTATTCCTTCCAGTAGCAAACCTGCTACCATCAGAAAGCCGAATGTTCCCCTGGATCGCCAACTAATTTTCTTTTCCTTTTTATTGAGATCTGTATCCTCCTTTAAATGCGCTTTTAAATCATGCAACAGCGATGGCTTTAATGATTCAAATATATCATTTTGTTCTTTAGTATAAGCCGTATCTCGCTCTTGACGGAGCCATTGGTTTAAATCATCCAGAGTCAAGCTGGTGAAGCTATCACGAGGCGTGACGACATCTAACTGGCACAGCATGTCTTTTGAGCGTTCGCTAAGCTCTATTTGTAAGGTCATTCTAATCCTTCTTTTTCAAAACAAACTGTCTAATAAGTGGATCATTTTATACCACTTACCTTAAATGAATATTAAGGCGTATAAAAAAAATATTTTTTTACTCTGAATAGGAGCAATTATTGTGAGGATCGTTGCAAAATGTAGCGGTGAGGCAGATCCAGTGGGCTTGGCGATGCTAGTGATCACCGCCTGTGCATTCCCCGTAATACGCTTCGCTCCTTACGGGCTACGGCTCCCCCTGTAGCCCGGATGGAGGCGCCAGCCGTAATCCGGGAATGCGGTGATCTTTATGAAAAATTGAGTGATCATTAGCGTCATATTCAGGCCGCTGGATCATCTTCACTGCGTTCGCAAAGAGAGGGAATTTTTTAGAACCAATATTTGAAGCGTGGGCTTGTCAGCCCACGCATAAAAATATTTTATTTTAGAAGCACTTCTTCCTGGATATAATCAGGATCGATACTGATTTTATTATTGTCCAAGGGAAGAACGGGTTTGTTTGCGATGAATCGGTTCAAATACGGTGCAATCAGCCACATGATAACCGATATACTTAAGGTCACAAGCCCTATGCCTGCAAAAACCTTGGTATATATCATCAAGGATTCCATGCCAGGCTTTATATTCTCAGGTAAAGAGGTATAGGATGCGACATAAGCACCGGTGAATCCGGCAATGGATGAGGTTAAAAACCACATGCCCATCACAAACCCTGCAATCTGCGCTGGAACCAGTTCTGCCACCATGGCAACGCCAAGGGCTGATACCAACAGTTCACCAGTACTTTGAAACAAATAGCTGGCAATAAGCCACCAGGATGAAATCATGCCGGTGTCCGAACAAAAGAAACGCGAAAAATAAAGCAGCATAAAACCAATACCGCACATGGACATTCCCAGGGCAAACTTGTTAGCAATGGTAAAATTCAGGCCATTGTTATGCGTTTTGCGGTAAAAAATGGCCAATACAGGACTCATCAGAACAATCCATATCGGATTGAGTGCCTGAAAACTTTGCGGATCAATACGGATGCCCAGAAAAACTGGAATGACGTTATGGACTGCAAACAAGTTCACAGACGTTGGCATTTGCTGATATAAAGTAAAAAAGACCACCGCTTCAATCATCAAAATCAGGGCCACCAGCATTCGTAAAGCAGAGACACGGGTTTCGCGACTCATATAAATAAAATAGGTCACAGATACCATGATGATAACTAACCATAATAATTGTTTGGCAATCATCACATGTTGCAGCAGATAAGAGGATGCCAAGGTCAGCGCGATGATGATTAAAACTATCACATTCCACTGTAAAAGGGATATTTTCCGTCTGTCAGCGCGTGTATTAATATGCTCAATATGCCGCTTCTGATACCAATAATTTACCATGCCCAGAAGCAGACCGAGCGCACTGAGAAAATAGGCATAAGGGTAGCCGTAATAGCTGGAAATGCTGGGGCCTGCAAACAAGGCTATCATCGAGCCCAGATTGATTGCCATGTAATACAGCGTGAAACCGCCGTGCAGACGCGGGTCATTGTCTTTGTAACATTTGGCGAGCAGGTTGGAGGGATTTGCTTTGAACAAGCCATTGCCCACACAAACCAGACCCAATGCTAAAAAGATATAGTCGCGGTTGGCAAAAGCCAGTGAGAAATAGCCCAGAGAAAGCGTAATTAACCCAAGAACAATGGTACGCTTGGTTCCCAGAATTTTATCACCCAGGTAACCACCCAATACCACCATCCCGTAGACCAGGGCGGAAAAAGCACCGAAGGTATAATAGGCCTGGGCATCGGTATAACCCAAAAAACGAATAAAGAATAAGGTTAAAATCCCTTGAACGGTATAAAAACCGAATCGCTCCCATAATTCCAACATGAAAATCATGTAAAACGCACGTGGTTGCTCACGAAACAATGAAACCATGCATCATATCCAATCCATAGAACAGCATTTCAAATTAACGGATTTTTTTTTATTTTGCAATGCTTGAAGCGGGAAGTTTACAATTTTAGATCTAAGCCGTCTTCTTCTCCTGCCCCTTCTTTTTCCCCTTCTCCCGTCTCTTCTTTTTCTCCTTCTCCCACGCCTTCTTTTTCCCCTTCCCCTTCTTTGTCATCTTCAAGGTCGGTTATAACTGACTTTTGCCGTGCAATATCGGGGTTTGCAGGCCGAGGGTTATCCATATCCAAAACCTTGGCCAAAAATGTGTTAGCGAATAAATTCTCGGCTATATCACCTGGAAACTCACCGGACTGCACTTTGGCCAAGCCTTGCTTTAACAGCGCTTTTCCTTGCTCAAAGGATGCCAGTTGTTCAAGAAAATTGTTAATATTTTCTGGTGTTAATTTGTGTATATTCGCTTTAAATGCCAGCCTGTTAAAAAAGAGCACGGCTTCTTTCTCATCCTTTTTCTTAACAATCTTTGTAAAATGGCGATCAAGATCGCCCATTTTTTGAGTATCCAGCACCAATTGCCTTAACGTTTCCTCAGTCCTGGCGGAGCCAAAAAGTTTTCTCATAATATCAACTGTTTTCTCATGGACTGGCAGCTCGGTTTCTAATTCAGCGGTTTTTGCAGGACTGATTTGCGTTTCGGCTTCAGTGGCTTGCGCTTTGGACTTAAAACGGGCCGTCAGCCAGGCGCCAAGCCTGGTATTTTTCAAGCGGGGCAGCACGGCTTTTCCTACGAGAAATGCAACAGCTGCTGCAGAAGCGGAAATCAAAACCGCAAGCCCTACCGGTGGAAAAACAAGTGAGAGCGCAAAGCCTGTTAATATAGCTGCCGACAAAACAAGGCCAACGCTTTTATTACGCGCTATTTCAGCACTCATTTCCAATGCGACTTCAAGTTTCTTTCGTTTGTCATATAATTTTTGAATCTCGGCTTTTTTATCTTTAAATTTTGTATCAAGCTTATCCACTTTATCTAATAGTTCTTCCTGCTGACTGGGATCAAGGGTCTCAAATGCTTTCATTTTCTGCATTAAGCCATCGCTTTTAAATTGTATTTTTTCCAACTGCTCTTCTGCTGTATCAATATCGCCATGTTCTTTCGTTAACTGCGCAAGTGCCGTTCTTTTTTTAGCGCGTTTATAAAAAAAACGACCCAATGTAAAAGCACTGACCGCAAATACCAGTGATGCAATGGCTACTGTAAAAATTGGGGCAATAACAGGAGCCGCGAACGCGCCAATGGTCAAACCTAAGATCACCGCCGAATAACCCCATTTAGCAGCGTTTGTCAGTTTAAAGGGCACTTCACGGCCAAGGACTGCAGAAGCAATATAAATGCCCGGTATGCGTATAAAATCAAGTGCGGCTATCACTAGAGAAACGATACTAAAAGCACGGACAGTCGAATCGGCTAATTTAGCCGCATGTGAAAAACTATCTTTCATTTCTATCAGCAAGCCCGCTGATGCACCAATATCATCCAGGTGATAAATCACCTCTTCGAGAAAAGGGACTTGTTCTGCCCAAAGATGAAAAAGACTATTCTTGCTGGGAAGCTCTCCCTTAAAGTTTTGCTTCTCTTTTATATTGTGCAATACGCTCATGTAATAATTTTTATATCGCTCCTCCTCTGAGGGCAATGTATTATCTTTCGGTTTCTTATTCACTGATATGACTCTCTAATAATCTCTATATTTAATAATATAGCAATAAAAGCTTAAGAAAATATGATGTGATCTTGCAAACTGGCTTTATTATCAGAAAATTAGCTGAAAAAATAGTACAATACTTCCAGGAGATCTTGCCAAGCCCTCCGTATGTCATCTATATTTCATTAATGCTTAAAAAAAGAATTTTATAATTATGGCTAAAAAAGCGCTTTATCTTGCCGGCGGTGGTGCTCGCGGCGCCTATCAGGTGGGTGTATTAAAAGCGATTAATCATATTCTGCAAGTCAAGGTCCTGCCTTTTGATATGGTCAGCGGTGTCAGTGTTGGCTCGATTAATGCGGTGGTGCTGGCTGAAAATGCCGATGATTTTCCAGCAGCGGTTGAAAAACTAAATCAACTATGGGGAGAAATCCATACCCAGCAGATTTATAATGCCAGCAATTATGAGTTAAGCAAATCCGTGCTTCGAAACCTCAGTACAATGCTTATTAAACAACGTCAAACCGGCCACCTGCTGGATACCACGCCATTAAGGCATTTTATTGACAGCAATTTTGATTTCAAGCGCATCAGAGAAAACATCAATAATAAACATATCGATACCATAGAGATCTTGACAAACTGCTATGAAACGCATCAAACCATTTCTTTTTATGATCACGGGGACAGCCAGTTTGAAGATTGGCATTATCCCAGGCATAGCAGCCAAAAAACTGAATTGCAGACCGAACACATCCTTGCATCAGGCGCCCTGCCGTTATTTTTCCCGCCGGTCAATATTAATGGTTACCATTATGGCGACGGCAGTATCGGTCTTGCAGCACCGTTAAGAGGGGCCATCCGTTTTCAGGTGGATAAAATCATGATTCTCGGCACCCGTGAACCAGCCTCATTTACAGAGCAAGAGATCCTGCGCAATAGCGACATTGGATTCGCCCATATTTTAGGCAGCATGTTAAATGGCCTTTTTATGGACAATCTGGATAGAGACATAGAAATGGTCAATCGGATGAATGAAATCGCAAGGCTTTTATCGATGTGGAAAAAGCGTCACTCACCATGGCGTCCTATTTCGACACTCTATCTTCGACCCAGCCGCGATATGGCAAAAGTCGCTCAGGAACAATATGAAAACATGCCGGTTTTATTGCGTTTCCTGTTAAATATCATGGGTGCGAAAAGTCACTCAGGGGACTTGCTCAGCTTCTTGTTGTTCGAAAAAGAATTCACCACTGAATTAATCACCTTAGGCTATCAGGATACGATAGCTGCGGCACCGGAAGTTCAAGCTTTTTTTAAGTAGCTGCGGATAAATTATTACTATATTCCGATTCAATCGGTGGTGCAGGATTTATGCGATTTTTGTCTGTCTAAGGCTCGATGCTTGAGCGCAGTTTTTTCAAAACCGGCAATACTGCCGGTCTTTTTCCATGCCATATCTCAAAGGATCTGGCGGCCTGCTCAACGAGCATTCCCAAACCGTCCACGGCCTTACAACCCAAAGCATGGGCATAGTCAACAAAACCCGTTGTGCCTTTCTGGCTATAGCTCATGTCATAACAAAAGGTATTTTCAGTAAAAATAATATCAGGCAGATTGATTGATTTTGAGCTAAAGTGCAAGGACGTGGCATTTATCACAAGATCAAAAGAACAGTCTATGTCTGTCAGCCCGCTACAGCTTATCAATGGAAAATCTTGCTTCAAAGCCTTTGCTCGATCAATAGTACGGTTGGCAACATGCAACAGTCGGGGTTGGCAGTCCAGCAAAGGGCTTATCACCCCACGTGCCGCCCCCCCAGCGCCCAATAACAAGATAGATTTATCAGCCAAAGCAACATGACGTTGTAAATCGGCCACCAGGCCTGCACCGTCGGTATTATCGGCCTTTAGCACGCCGGACTCCATCCATAGGGTATTGGCCGCTCTGGCTGCAGCACAGCGTTTCGTATGCGCTTTGGCAAGTGCATAGGCACGTTCCTTGAAAGGCAAGGTAATATTTAACCCCTTACCGCCATCGGAAAAAAATGCCTTCACCTGTTGT
>JAGXGR010000097.1 GCA_024636645.1 Legionella sp. | reverse complement strand
GGCTTGATGCTGGGATTTTAAGTTTTTCAAATATTCACCCATGCTGGCAATGATCATGCGCAGCGCATCCCGTTGGTAAACCGATAAATCCTGTATATCCTCTAATGTTTTAATATTAGCGGAAATTTTCGCTGCATCGTGCGCTAACGTGGTGATATGATCTGCACAATGCCTTGAATCAGGGATTTTATAATGTGTGTCGTTCCATTTCGGCCATAGTTCTTGAAATAACTCGCTGTTCTCAAAACGAAGATTGAAATCCATCGCTTTGGCCGACATAAACTGTGTATCGACAAAATATTTAATATCAATTGCCAGATGACATAATTCATTCAGTTGTGCCTCTTGGGGTAGATGACAAAGCATGTGACGTAAAAGGATAGCAATATTCGCTTGCCGTCTTTCCCCTGTCTGGATGAACATGTTGTGCAGTGCCAGGCAGCAATGCATTAAATCATAGGATAGTTTATGACGATACATCGTTTGCTCAAAAGGATCTGAGAGGTTGAGATCTTCTATGGAGGAAATCGTATCAGATGCATTGTTTAAATGCAGAACCGTGTTGTCTTTCAATGCTTGAAGCCTTTCAGCACTCAGTTTAGGCGCGGATTGCCTTGGCTCAGGGAGATGGGGAAATAAAGAGAAATGATTATTGCTGATAAAGATGACTTTTTCCGTGCTTGTTTTCTTGACGGAAGTGTCGTTTATTTCGGTGAATGCTTCAAGTTCATCAACTGGATAAGACGCTTCATTTGCCGCATCCTGAAAGCCAATTTCTTGTTCCTCCTTTCCCCGGGAATGAGCAGGTTTACTTTCTTGCTGTTGAATAAAAGGCGGTTGAGATCCCAGGTTTTTTTTAGCATCAGCGGGCGAGGAATGTTCTTTTAAGGCCCGGTGAATTTTATCATTCAATGCCACCATAGCCGAGTCTATATCTTTTAAACTGTTAAATTGCCTGGAAAGCGATTCTTTTATTTCCTGAATATATTTCTGGTTTGCTGTCAGCATTTTAAGAGTCGTTAAAATATCAGGGAGAAGCATTTCGTCAATGTCGGTTTGTAAGCTGTGATTTTTCAAACCCAGATTATCAAGTGCTTCCAATTTTAATGCTATAGCAGCGCTCACGCTTGAATAACTGTTCTGCTTTGTCTTTATAGCTCCAATCCATTTGTTTATTTTACTGTCTGAAAGTTTTGGGTAGGTCATGCTGCTGATTGTTTGCGGGATCCTTCCATAGTGTTGATGAAGGGATAGAATCTCAGCAGTCATTTTTTCAATTAACTCAAGACTCTGCCTTTTTGTCTGGTCTGCTTGAAATTCAAGCGAATCTTCAAAACAGGCGTGTGCGAGTTTTGTTAGCAGGCTTCGCATTGGACCGGTGTTTTTCCGCTTGGGATTGGCCAGGCGAATCATCAATTGACTGGATTTGATTTCACATTGTATTCCTTGACAGGCGTCTATCAACGCTTGTAAATCTTTTTTTAACTGGTGGCTATCCAGGTTAATTTTATTATTTTGTTCAGGATACTGCCTGGCACAGTAGGGTGTCAGTTTCTCAGTCGCTATTGTTATTCGTTTCTTTTTCTCTAATGAGGAGATATCCACGGTCAAGGTCGTTGAATCCAATTCTGCAGGCAGCGCAAGCGATTCGAGGATAAATATTTTAAGAGGGGCTAAAAAGCTGTTTTCAGGCGGCGATATTTCATCAAGAAGCTCTTGGTCTACTATCAGTATTTGCGTCGGGGGCCTTCGATGCCTTTTTAAAAGCAATCGCAATGTTACAGCAACCGTGGAAAAAATGCTTAGAAAAGTCGTGTAAAACAAGTATGTCCTGGGTTTGAATGGGTCATCTTTTCTCAGGTTCTTCATAAGATAAATATAATTATGAAAATTTTCCTTTTTCGCTATGTCCATAGCCATTGCCTGTTGTTCAGGACTTAAATCAAGACCATGCTTCAATAATAACTTGAATGATATGAGATCATAGTGTTCACCTAAAATATGTACAGGGCGTATGCCTTTATGATTCGCCTGATTAGGATCAGCACCAGCAGCTAAAAGTAACTTGGTGATATCTTTTAATCCATTCTGAAGACTTAGCATTAAAGGCGTATAGGACTCGAGTATAAGCGAAGGTTCTGCATCTGATTTAAAATTCATACCAACGATATTGCCGGTAACTGGATGCCAATCAGGTTCGGGTTGCAAAATTTCTTTTGGAATCAAGTTAATATCAGCTTGGTATTTAATTAAAATATTGACAAGATCACGATGCAAAATATCTGGCGTACTAAGAATATAATTCAATAAACTGATTTTATAAGTCTTATTGGATTCATTTGAATCTACCAGCTTATAGTTAATAATAAGGTTAACAGGAATTTTTCCAGAACGAATGTGCAATTCAAATTGTTCTGATGAACCATGATTAATCAGAGAGGGCAGTATCGCGTGCTGTATTCTGAGGCTGTAACGAGAAGTCAAAACCACCTGTCCTATGATATCAACAAACGCTGGTTTATTTAAGGCAATGGCATGCTCCAGAATGTCCTTGTCGTCAACTTTTGGCAGCCAAATCAGGTTTCCACCAGGAAAATGCAGTAACAATGCTTTGAATAATTTTAGTTCGTTATAAGTAATCAGATCATGAAGAAAGGTTGAGCCCATTTTATTGTTCATGGTTAAATGCAGCAGATTTGATCGCACCCATTGTGATCTATCAGCCGGATGGGTTCGTTTCACTTCTTTTAATACAGTCTGGAAATGAGTGGCTTCAGGATGATGAACCCAATTTACCAGTGGCATTGATTCGAACGGCGCATTCGACAGCGTGTGGATACCCATGTCATTAAATTCGTTGATTGGTTTTTTTCTGCGCTCTGCGGTGACCGCCTGCGCTGAAAGAAGAAGCAGCAATATAAAATAACGATGCCATAGTGTACCAAGGATGCGAAATAAGTCGGACATTTTATATTTTCCTTGCAGCCAGGCAGTTAAAAAGAATTGATCAACTCATCTAATAAGCTACTGGCGCCGATTCTGAACCATGAAGGGTCCGCTCTTTTACCGAGCATCTGTTCAGCAAGAGCAATATATTGAAGCCCTTGAGCCGGTGATTTAATGCCTCCTGAAAATTTGACCCCGCAATGACTGCCTGAATCGGCAATGGCCGATAACATGGCAAAGCCTGCTGAAAGACTGGCGCCTTGCGTTATTTTGCCAGTGGAGGTTTTTAGAAAGTCACAACCAAGAGGAATAATGTCTTTACTTAGCTGGTAGATGGACGAGATAGAAGAAAAAGCCCCGGTTTCAAGAATGATTTTGCTGGTCAAACCACGATCTTTGCATGCCTTGATAATCGTTTCACACATGTGGAGTGCTTCAGTCCGGCTTCCTCTCTGATAAGCCTCGTAATTGAAAACATAATCAATTTCCTCAGCCTGTAAATCACTCGCATTTTGTATGTCTTTGAGGCATTGATCCGCAGGCGATTGCCCTGCAGGAAAATTAATCACCGTAGCACGTTTCACAGAACAGGCAGAAGGCCAATCCTGAGGAAGATGCTCAGGATAGAAGCAGATGGCTGCCACTTCATATTTCAGGGCCCTGGCTTCAATCGCGGCCAACGCTTCAGAACTGGCCGCTTTATCCAATAGTGTAAGATCTATCAGGCCAAGCATTTGTTGGCACCGTTCTTTATTTAAAGGTTGTTCAACTGCCAAGGTTTCTAAAAGCCGGTTTAAATGCGATTCAATACTCACGCATGATCCTTGATATACTCTCTAAGCAATACAATCAGTTTTTCTGCAGCCTGAGACGCCATCAAAACAACCGCTTCATGGCTGTGGCTATGGCTGGCAAGGCCTGTGGCATAATTGGTGATGATGGAAATAACAGAGACTTTCATGCCGCAATGATTGGCAACCAAGACCTCAGGTACCGTGGACATGCCAACCGCATCCGCTCCCAGAATTCTGAAGGCTTTTATTTCTGCGGCTGTTTCGTAATTAGGACCCAAAACCGAAACATACACACCCTGATTTAGATTGATATCATTTTTTTGGGCGGTTTTCAGCAGTTTGTCCCGGATGGAAACATCATAGGCATTATCGAGAGGTAAAAAACGCGGTCCGAATGCATCATCATTGGGGCCTGCCAACGGATTGCTCGGTTGAAAATTGATGTGATCGGTAATCAACATCAATTCACCCGGACCTACATCTTCCCGAAGTGAACCGGCAGCATTGGTAGCGATAAATTCACTGCATCCTAACAGCTTCAATGTACGCACATAGGTTTTTACGCAGGCATGCGTATCGCCTTCATAGCTGTGCGCGCGACCTTGCAGACAAACAACGCCAACCGATCCCAGATAGCCTAATATCAGGTTGCCGCCATGGCCGTGTATGGTCATTTCAGGAAAGCCCGGCAGTTCGCTGTATTCGATGATCTGTTTGTCTTCAAGCGCATCGGCAAAGCGGCCAAGGCCTGAGCCTAGAACAATGCCTATTACCGGTTTAAAAGCAGGGTGTTTTTTTTGAATATAGTCAGCTGCCAAATGTGCATTTGAATTATTGTTAAGCATTAGTTTGTCCAAAGTCAGTATTTAAATGAAACGCCAGAGGTAATAATTCCTTCATCGTCATGGATTGAAGTATACCATTTTTATTGCACATATAAACCTTGGTATCCGGTGTGGAAAACTCGGAAATTCGTTGTCTGCATGCTCCACAGGGAGAACAAAGTTCTTCTGAGCTGGCCAGTACTACAATGGCCTTGATTTTTTGTCCACCGGCCGCCACCATCTGGCAAATGGCAGAAGACTCGGCACAGATAGCCATATTATACGCACTGTTTTCTACATTAACGCCAGTGTACAAATCATCATGCTCATCGAGAATACATGAGCCAACCTTGAATTTTGAATAAGGCGCATAAGCGTTTTCCAAGGCTTTATGAGCAAGGGATATCATTTCCTCGATCTTGTCATTCATTGCTAATCCTTTATTAAAATTTAAAATTTCCGAGTACAATATTCGCTTATTGAGTCCAAAATATACAGATGCATTTGTCAGGTCGTTGACTATACTGTCAAATTAGATGCATGACAAGTCAAAGAATTAAGGCCTCGTGGAAAATCATACTTTCTTTAAATAAAACCGGAGATTGTCATTGCGATTGATGTGAATCAATCAAGATAGATGCTTGGTTAAAATTTAGAATATTTTAGCGTTATGGTGGGTTCGCTTCGCGCTCCCACCTCATTTAAGACGGACGTTACTGCCGATTAACCAGATAAAAACCATACGATCCCAAAATCATGCCGAGCACAAAATAAAGCGGATCTGAATTAAAGGTACCCAAGGCGGTTACACCTGGCCCTGGGCAATAACCGGCTATACCCCAGCCAAGGCCAAAAATAGCAGAACCAAACACCAGCCGTTTATCAATAACCGAGCGTTCAGGAATATAGAATTTCTCAGCAAATTTGGGTTTTTCCAGTCTCCTAACCCATTGATAACCGATAAAGGTAACAACAACTGCCGCAGCCATCACAACCAGAAGCGTTGGATCCCAGGGGCCTGCGACATTCAAGAAGTTAAGCACCTTGTTAGGATTAATCATATTGGAGACGGTTAAACCCAGTCCAAAAATAAAACCACAGATATAGGATAATAAAATATACATTTTAATGGACTCCAAGAAGGTTTCTGAGAATGAAAACAGTCAGCATGGCAGATAATAAAAAAGTCACTGTCGCTACTATAGACCGTTTAGACAATCGAGCAATGCCGCAAACGCCATGGCCGGAAGTGCAACCTTTACCCATTCGCGTTCCAAACCCGACAAAAAAACCGCCCAATAGCAATAAGTAGACAGGATAGTCGGTTCTCAATGGGAATTGAATGGCGGGAATTACAAAATAAAAGAGACCTGAGCTAAACAAACCAGCAAGAAAAGCCAAACGCCAGGTCTCAACGGGTTTGGATGGGGGGCATAAACCGTGAATCAAGCCGCTCATGCCGGCTATGCGTCCATTTAACCAAAGAAACATGACGGCACTTACACCAATCAGAATCCCGCCAATCAGTCCAAGGTAGGGGGTAAATACAGTGATATAATCCATTCATTTTATCCTTGTGATTTTTCTTATTTAACAGTTATTCTTAACGAGATAAGATCATCATGTCAATGATAGGGATAGAAAATGATAGAGAACTATTTTTTTGCTTTATGGCCAGATGAAGCAACCGCTAAAAAATTATATCAGATAGGCCAACTGATTTTACCCGATAATCAGCAACGCTTGATCGACTGGACAAGACTGCATATTACTCTGGTTTATCTAGGAAAGGTTGAGCCTGAATTGTTGGAGCGGGCAAAACAGATAGCCGGTCAAATCCAGGCAGCGCCTTTTAGATTGAAGGTTGATCAGGCTAAACAGTGGCGGCGGGCAAAATTGCTCTGGCTGGGAGAACAAACAGAAAACGTTCCATTGCAACGGCTGTTTGCCGAGCTTCAATTGAAGCTGGCAACCCTTGGATTTAAACCGGAAGCGCGTCAATTTAAACCGCATATTTCCATAGCCCGTAAATATAATCGTCCGCAATTGTCTGTTCAATTTGAAGCGGTGGAATGGTGGGTGGACAGGTTTTATCTGGTTAAATCAATTAACCTGGGCAATCATTCTGTGTATGAAACAATTGGATCCTGGCCTTTAAAAAATAAACTTTCGGCATAAGGCTCCACATTGTCCTTTGTCGAGGGATTTCGGTTTTTATTGGCAGGAAGTTTTGGGTTGTTTGGCATCAGACTGAAACCCATGACGCTCCAGAAGGCTGAAATACCTGGCATCAAAGACGGTGCCGTCAGCGTTTTCACCGGTCTGGCTAGCGCTGAAGCTATTGAAATAATCCTGGTCCATGGGTGTCAGATAGATGAGCTGTTTAAGATGAAAATTTTCACAATGACCATCATGTTCTTTCCAATGGCTCAGGTATAAATTAAATAGCAGATACAGCAAGATAACATTGGCCTGCAGAGATTTTTCTTCGGTTATTTCTGCAATATGGGCACATTCAGTTTGTACTGTGTGTTTATCCAGTTGGCTCAAATCCGATAGAAAGCTGATAAATAAATCCTGTTTAATCAACTCATTGAGACTGAATCTTTGCAGTAATTGAATCATGGCCGTACGAAAACGACCCGATAGACTGGCTCGAGCAGGTTGGCTTTTCATTAAGTTCGCCCAGGAAGTGGAGTCTGCTGTAAGATACTTTTTCAGCCGGTGATGAAGGCGAAAGGCCGGGTGTTTGATTTGCCATTTAATGAGTCTTAAAATCCTCAGAGGATCGGAACTAAAACTTAGCGCTGGATCTATTGTGGTATCCAGTTTCTTTTTGCGACTCTGTTTGAGCGCCTGATTAAAACTGATGACGGTTGCAGGCTTTAATTCTTCAGGAATTTCAACGAACAAAGCACAAGGCTTGTAATCACGCCGGTTAAACTCATCTAAAAGTAGTTCTTTTACCGGTTTATTGGAAGGGTTTTCTATACAGCTAATTTCAAGTTCAATATCTTTAGCAAGGGATAGTACTACGATAGGATGCTTTTTACTCATGACTTTGAAAGGCGTATTGGAAAGCTTAAGAGCTGCTTGCAAACGCTCGCTATTGATGCCAATAACCAACATATCATAATCATTGGGTTTGTAGCCTTGATCCAGTTCAAAAACCGCCGCACCGCAGAGATACCAGGTGCTTTCCAACGGCTTGCAAAATTCTATAATTTCTCTGGGTAATGTTATCGTTGGCTCTGTGATTAGAGGATGGAGGGGTTTTTCCTTCTTGCCTTCGTTGGCTCCAAACAGGGTTAATGCAAGCTGATCACATATTTTATTGACTTGAAAATCCTTTCTTAACTGCCTTTCCTGCTGTTTATTTAAAAGCGGCGATAGTCTTTTATAAATATCTAATACAATTTGCTTTTCCTGAGCTGATTGCAGGCTGTTCATATCTTTTGCCATTTGAACGAGCAAATAGAAACAGGCTTCATTGAGCGTGGTTTTGATTTCATCTGGAATGATGTTGAATCTGGCGTGTTTTAATATATCCGCTTCCCTGATATTAAATTCCAGCGGCCCAAAATAATGTTTTTCAATGAATTGATCTACGGCACTCAGATAACATAAAACGGCAAATAAATTTCTGGTCTTATCAGGAAAACAGAGGATGTTATCGAAATTCTGCGATAGTATATGCTCGGAAAATATATAAGCCTTTTGATATAACTTTAAGGAAAGGGCTTCTTTGAGGATCGGCAGACTGTTAACGTAAAAATAATTCATTTGATGCAGTCTGGGTGTAAAATCAAGGTATAGCTGTATCAGTGCTTCACATTCTGCTGGCGATTGACAAAATCCTTTGGAAAAATAATAAAAACTCCATTTTAACATCATATTCTTTATATTTAGCGAATCTGTAGAGAGGGAGCGATAAGTTTTTATCTGTTTAAGATGCGCGTTATTTTTGTGTAAATATAACAATAAATGTCTTACGAAGGGCTCCCAGGGCTCAAAACCCACTCGCCCATGGCTCATGTCTTTCAATTGAGAATCAAGCTTCACTAATCTGCCCAGCTGATATAAAAACAAAGGGATAGATTCTTCTGGATAGATGTCGCCGTTAACATCAGCTGTTAATGACTGCTCTAATTTCCCGCAGTTTAATTTTAACTGTCCCAGTAAGCGTGTTAAATTAATATGGGCCAACGTAGTTAAATCGTTGGTGTCACTTGAGCTAACCTCGTATTCAGGATGGTCAAATTTTACAAACTCATCCATGGAATGAAGCCATTCATTGTCAGCAACAAGCTCTTGTGCAAGCGGCAGGGGGGAAAACTGTTTTAATACATTGAATAATACAAACCGCGCATCTTCATTTTCTGTAAGAAGCTGTCTTATGTCCTCAGGCAATAGATGAAAGCCTTTAATAAAAGCTATCAGCAGCAGTTGTGTAGCTTCCTTTGTATCTGCCTCCTCATCAATGGTTATCCGTTTGCCCGAGTCAAACATCAATCTTTGCGCTCGGCATAGAAATACCCATGTTTGAATGTATGGATTGGGGTTGTCGTTATATTTCGTCAAATTTTTTTCAGAAAAAAACACAGGCGCTTCATGAAACGCTTTGCCGCTAATCAATAGATTAATATTTTCAACTGTTTTTATCAGCACAGTTTGGATCAGGTTAATATTCATGGATTGCCTCCAATCAGCATTTTCTATAAGAGCAAGAAGTAAAATCGCTTTTAAAGTTTGCCAGATATGGAAAGTTAAGTTTAATTCTTTGTGGGTTAATATTATACAGACTATTCAAAAAAAAGAAAGCCTTTCCAGTAGGCGGGTGTCTAGCGTTGCTGAATGATTATATGGAAAAGCTGGAAACAGAAAACGCAGTGAAGATGTGGGCCCTTAATCTGCAGTGATTATGAATATACGGCCTGAATAGCCAGCACATCGATATCATGTTCATATTGGTTAATCACTAAAACAGAGCAGATGAACAATTTTATAAGCACTTAATATTCTCTTAATAATGATCAGATATAATACAAAATATGCTGAAACATCTGGAAAGAATCATGACAAAAGTAGCCCTTACATACAGTCCTGAAGTTGGAGGAAGTAGTGTTATTTCTTTGAAAGAATCTTTTACACATGTAGGTTCAGAAGTTATCGACGCTGACTATAGAAAAATGATGGAAGACATACCTAAAGGTGCATTTGAATCCTTGTATTCCACTGAAGAAGGTCGACAAAGATTATTTGTACATGCCAAAACAAAAGCAATGGAGCTACTTAAAGATGTTGAAGTTTTAGCATTATCAGGTAATAGCGCAATGATTGATCCTGGGCTTTTTAATCAAACCAGAGATCCGGATCAAACATATGATCTCTCTCGGACGATTGCTGAACTCGCATTAGTACACGTAGCAATAAACAAAGGCATGCCTGTTTTGGGTGTTTGCGGTGGACATCAAGTCCTTGCAGTTTATGGCGGTGGAGAAATATCAGACTTAAACGCTGACAAATTAGATAAGCAACGATACATGAATTATGATGTAATAAAATTTAATAAAGATTCAATGATAGCTCAAATTATTGGTGGGAAAAAAATTCATAATGAAGTTAAAGCTGTCAGGCAGAAATTGGATACCAAGAGGGATGAACTTAATAAATTGTCAGAAAAAGTTACCGCATTAGAAAAATTAAACATTTTAAAAAAAGCAGGCGGAGCGTGCCAGGGGAAATGAGACAAATTCTGTGATGAACTAAGTTAGCTCGTTTATCCTGCCATACACACATGTGACTGTCCAGATTTATTTCTTATTTCAATCGATTCTGGTGGATTTATATACACTGCGTCTGGCAG
>JAGXGR010000096.1 GCA_024636645.1 Legionella sp. | reverse complement strand
ACTTGAGGGTAAAGGAAAGTCACCCAAAACCATCATCTGTGGAGTAATGAGAAAGCTTGCTCATATCATTTTTGGCGTCCTAAAAAATAAGATGCCTTTTTCATTAAATTGGGCTTGAATTTCAAGACAGCATCTACGTTTTGAACGTGGTCAAGCAAATTGAGACAAACCAGTTAAGCAACCATTTTTAACCACGTCAGATCAACTAGTCAAAAGTAAATGGAAATGGTACAGTTGAAGCGTTAAATGAACCATATTATTAAAGTCACTATCAGCGATTATGACTATTAAAATAGCTAAAAATGATCTTGATAAAAAATGATAACACGGCCCATGCCCTGATTTTTCAAGTTAAAATAAGGACAATGAGCAAAGAGGATTATGAGTTGCCAGGTTTAAAAGATGAATCCTGTTTTTTTGCAGCTCCGGGGTCAGGAGATGCTTTATTTTTTTCTTCATTCAATTTGGCTCTAAATTTCTGCGCAGGATTCGTTCCGTAAAGAGCGGGATTAGAGGCCCGGGTTGTTTTGGTTTCGCTAATTTTCGCATCCACGTTTACCCATTCCTCGGGATCTTTGGTTTTCTGGGCTGAACTAACTTTTAAATTTCTTCTATCTCCGGTTTGTGTGTATGCTTTGCTTGTTGCAATCTCAGCTTTAAGAGGAGCCAATTCCTCCATTGCACGCTCAGCTTTCAATATGTTGACCTTTTTATCGCGAGCGAGATTTGGGTCTTGCATAACTTGTTCACTTAACGAATTCTTTAAAGGACCAAAAAGATTAGCTGCCCGTTCTGAGACTTTATCCGTTAAATCTTTTAAGACTTCTTTAGTTATTTCAGTATCACCCGCTTTATATCTTTCATTGGCCGTCTTGATAATTTGTAATACAATATTTTTCTGATCCATGGCTGGAAATTGCTTAAACTTAGGGTTATCCAACACTTCATTGGCTCGACGCAAGAAAGCGTCTTCGTTTTGAAGTTTTTGCATAATATCATTTGCTTTGCCTTCGTTTACCAAATCTTTGGTAGATTTTGCCATAACAATTCCCCTGGTTTCATTCTAGCCACGCTGTGTATATTTAAAGCATAGCACAGAAACCATTTTTTTTCAGAGAAGCAGGAGTAGATTTGATAGGGCTAAGGCTTATCACTTTCAAAGGTAAACGCTATTTCTTTAAATACAGCCTTAACGCCACTTAAATAACCAAAATCAACTTTAACCATGCAAGCTGTTTTCCAATACCGAGCCAACCAACTTTACTTTTGTTGGTTGGTTATTAAAAAGCAAAGAGGATTTTGCTGGTTTTTCATTACAATGACTAAATAAATCAATTTCTTTCATTTTGGTAAATGATTCACTTTCTCAGTCAGCTTGGTTATAATAGATTGTTTTTAAATTAAACTTCGGGTGGCAACAATCATAAAGTTCATAAAAAAATTATTGCGCAAGCCAAAAAATACATCTACGGCTATTAAGCATGATCACGTTATCAAGCGTGAACAGCATCGATTGTCAAAAAATGATGTCAGTCCAAATGCGCTGAAAGTACTCAATCGTCTCAACAGCGCCGGCTTCCAGGCTTATCTTGTCGGTGGCAGCGTCAGGGATTTATTGTTGCAAAAAGCGCCGAAAGATTTCGATGTGGCAACGAATGCTACCCCGCAGGAAATCAAAAGGCTGTTTCGTAATGGCCGCATTATCGGCAGACGCTTTAAACTCGTCCATATTCTCTTTCATCGCGAAATCATTGAAGTCGCTACGTTTCGTGGACAAGGCGAGTTGACTGAAAATCAACTGACCAATGAAAAGGGCATGCTCATTAGAGACAATGTCTTCGGAACGCTTGAAGAGGATGCATGGAGACGTGATTTTACTATTAATTCTCTTTATTACACGCTGACTGATTCCAGTATTATTGATTTAACCAATGGATTCAAGGACATTGAGCAACGTAAAATTCGTATCATCGGCGATCCAATTCTACGCTATCAGGAAGATCCGGTACGCATGTTAAGAGCCGTCCGTTTTGGGGCCAAACTTCATTTTGATCTGGCCGATGAAACAGCCGATGCAATCAATCAGCTTTCTCATTTAATCAGCAGCGTATCCAGCTCACGATTGTTTGATGAAATGACAAAACTCTATCAGTGCGGCGAGGCAGAATCAGTTCAACGCATGCTGCAGCAATACGGTTTATTTACACATCTTTTCCCAGCTGCCAAGCAGTTGCCAGAAGATAAATACCCCTTCAATGCACTTTTAGGCATAGCCCTTGAAAATACAGACACCAGAGTGCGTGATGAAAAGCCCGTTACCCCTGCTTTTCTTTATGCAGTAATACTTTGGTTTCCAATGCTGGAACGTGCCGAACAACTGCAAAAAGAAGAAGAGCTTCACCCCTTGCCAGCGCTGGATAAAGCCATGTCGCAAATTATATCGGAGCAAATTCAAATCATTGCCGTTCCCAAGCGCTTCACGCAGGTTGTTCGAGAAATATGGTTATTACAATATCGCTTTGCAAAGCGTTACGGAAAACGGCCCTTTAGTTTATTGCAACACCCAAGATTCAGAGCCGCTTATGATTTCATGGCCCTCAGAGCATTGGCAGGCAATGAATCGATGGATCTTGCCAATTGGTGGACCAGTTTTCAAGAGGCCTCTGAAGATGAGCAAATGAACATGATACAGACGCTGGAAGCTGCAACACCCGCCAGAAAACGGAAAAAAAGACGTAAGCCCAAAACGCCGCCAGAATGAATACTTGTTATCTTGGTTTAGGCAGCAATCTGTCCTCGCCACAGCGTAAACTCCATCAGGCAGTCAGCGCTCTGGCGAAAATGCCCTCCAGCGCCCTTCTCCAGCAAAGTCCTGTTTATCATAGTAAACCCTGGGGCGTTTCTGCCCAGCCTGATTATTATAATATGGTCATTAAGCTTAAAACCTTTTTAACGCCACACCAGCTGTTGGCTCATTGCCAGGGGATTGAAAACAAGATGGGGCGCGTGAGAAAAAAACGATGGGGAGCCAGAACCATCGACATTGATGTACTGCTTTATGGAGACAGAAAGCTAAATACGGCACATTTGATAATCCCCCATCCATACATGCTGCAAAGAGATTTTGTTCTTTTGCCGTTGCTGGCAATGTCTCCCGGGTTGAAACTGCCAGATGGCCAAAGGATTTCCGTTTATCTGAAAAATTGTAAAGCTTACGTGAAATGATGTCAGCCACTGGTTTCTGACTGTGTGCTTAAAAAAAAGAAAAAGTAATTGATATTTCAGCGATAATTCAACTAGAATTAACCAAAGGCTATTGAAGCCGCCTTATCAGGATTTATAAGTGAGGGACCTATGTATAAAAATATCCTGCATGCCACCGATCTCAATGAAACGCATTTTCATATCAGTGAAAAAGCAAAAGCCATTGCAGAACATTTCAATGCGAAACTGTATTTGTTGCACGTCATCGAGCTTCCTGCAAGCATACAGCTGGCTCAGAGCCTGGGTTTTGCAGAGCTTGCTCATCCATCCAAAGAGGATGCGATGACGGTCATGCAGACTCTTGGAGACGCCATACAAGTACCTATTGAACAACAATTTATTGAAATAGGTGCCGCCTCCGATCATATCTTTAAAAAAGCTAAAGCTTTCAATTGCGACCTGATCATTATAGGCAGTCATTCTACAGAAGGCTTTTCCTCTTATCTTGGAAGTACAGCAAGCGCTACAGTGCATCATGCACCCTGCGATGTGCTGACCCTGAGAAACGTATAATATCTATTTTTGTTTGGCTGATTAAACATGTTTGATGCTTATCTGCTTTTTTTTATTCTTGCCCTGACCCTCGGTATGTTCATATGGGGCTATTATCGCTATGATACTGTCGCCTTGATGAGCCTTTTGACCTTGGTTATTTTCGGCGTTATTCCTTCTGAGCAGGCCTTTACAGGGTTTAGTAATCCAGCAGTAATCACCGTTGCTGCCGTCATGGTGATCACAGCAGCTATCAGTCAGACCGGCCTTATCGAAACGCTTCTTCATTTTTTTGTGCCTTTCTTAAAAAGGCCAATGATGCATATTGGACTTTTATGTCTGATAGCCGCCTTTTTATCAGCGTTCATGAATAATGTCGGCGCCCTGGCATTGATGATGCCACTGGCAATCCAAAGTGCAATTAACGCCAAAATATCACCTTCTAAAGTGTTAATGCCCTTATCTTTTGCCTCGGTCCTCGGGGGCATGACAACAAAAATTGGCACACCGCCCAATCTGCTGGTTTCATCTTATAAGTTACAGGTTACGGGTGTTCCTTTTGCAATGTTCGACTTCGCACCGGTTGGGCTTACGGTATGCGTGTTTGGTTTGATCTATATCAGCATCCTGGGATGGCGTTACGTGCCTGGCAGACGAAGAGCTGAAAAAGGCAGCGAAGATTTGTATCAAATTCACGACTATATCAGTGAGATTCAGATTCCCAAAGATTCACCTGTTGTCGGTATGACAAGAAGCGGTCTGGAAAATTTGATTGAAGGTGATTATTCCATTGTGGGTCTCGTCAGAAAACGAAAGAAGCGTCTGGCGGTACCTCCTGATGAAGAAATGCTTGAAGGCGATATTTTAATTATTCAAGCCACGCATGAAGATCTGAATTTATTATTATTAAAAGGAAATCTTGAATTGGTGCATGGTGATATTATTTCACCAGAGAATCTTCGCGGTGAAGAAATTGGCATCATGGAAGCGGTAGTGACGCCTGGATCCCGCATGGAAGGTCGGTCCTGGCAGCGCTTGCGGGTAAGATCCAATTACCATATTAACCTGCTGGCCATTGCCCGGTCTGGTAAAAGTTTCAAAAACAGATTGAATCATGTCAATCTGAATGCAGGCGATGTGGTGTTGCTGCAGGGGCACACGGAGGATTTTCAGGAAAATGTTGTTAATTTGGGATTGGTTCCCTTGGCAGAAAGACCCATTAAGGTAGGTTTTAAACACAACGCCTTCCTGCCTGTTTTTATATTTTTAGGCGGCATCATTCTTTCTGCAATGCAATTGGTATCTATCAGCATCTCATTTGTGACGGTTGTCATTTTATTGGTTATGTTTAATATCATTCCGATGAGACGTGTTTACCAAAGCATAGACTGGTCTATTATAATTCTGCTGGGTGCCTTGATACCTTTGGGGGATGCTTTAAAGAGCACAGGAGCGGCTGAACTGATTGGCCAGGGCCTTTTGTCCGTGGCCGGAGCAGACCATCCCACCATGATTCTTGGTTTATTACTCGTTTTAACCATGACCCTATCAGATGTGATGAACAACGCAGCCACTGCTGTGGTCATGTCCCCAATCGCCGCTAACCTGGCCAATTCGATGCATATGAACGTTGATGCCTTTTTGATGGCTGTTGCCATTGGCGCGTCCTGTTCTTTTTTAACGCCTATAAGCCATCAGAATAATACTTTGATTTTAGGGCCCGGTCGTTATAAGTTTTTTGATTATTTGTCGCTTGGTATACCGGTTGAATTAATTGTCGTTGTGACAGCCATTCCTGCCTTGATATATTTCTGGACGTGAGCGGGTGGGGGGTATGGAAAACTTTGCCCACCAGCTGTATATACCCAAGAGCGCTTAGCGTTTTTTCGCCTTGCGCATCAGCCGTTTCTTTTTATTAACCTGCCGCCTGGATAATTTATTTTTTTTATCTTTATAGGGATTCTCACCGCCTTTAAACTCTAATCTTAAGGGCGTGCCAATCAGGCCTAAATGTTGAATAAAGCCATTGGTAAGGTATCTTTTATAACTTTCTGGCAGGCTTTCCAACTGATTTCCATGAATAATGACCAACGGTGGGTTATGGCCTCCTGTATGGGCATACCTTAACTTTATTCGTCTGTTATTAACCATGGGCGGTTGGTGCTGGCTTGTCAGATCTTGCAATAAGCGTGTCAATTTCGGAGTTGACATGGATTGGGTCGCGGATTCATAAGCTTGATTGATATCTTTAAATAATAAACCCACCCCGCTGCCATGAAGTGCAGAAATAAAACGTATTTTAGCGAAGCTGGCAAAATGCAAGCGTCTTTTTAAATCATCTTTAATTTTATCTTTATGTTCTTCTTGCAAACCATCCCATTTATTAACCGCTATCACCAGCGCCTTACCCGATTCAATAATGATACTTAATAATTGCATATCCTGATCGGTCAATCCCCCCGTTGCATCAATAAGCAACAAGCAAACGTTTGATTCTTTAATGGCCTGCATGGTTTTAATGACAGAAAATTTTTCAATTTTTTCATCAATACGTGCGCGACGTCTTATACCTGCTGTATCAATCAAAATATAATGCTTATCATCTCTGTCAAAGGGTATGGCTATGCTGTCGCGTGTCGTTCCCGGCATATCATAAACAACCACGCGCTCTTCACCCAAAATACGGTTAATCAAGGTTGATTTACCGACATTTGGACGCCCGGCAAAGGCTATCTTGATGGCATCATGCGCTTCAATCGTTTCTTCCTGCTCGGGCAATTCATCCATAACAGTAGAGAGTAGATGAGTTAAACCGCGACCATGGGTAGCTGAGATAGCAAAAACCTGTTGAAAGCCTAACGATTGGAAATCAGCACTGGCGATTTCCTCATCGAGTCCATCGGCCTTGTTGACAATAAGAAACACTGTCTTCCCAGATCTGCGAAGGGATTGTGCAATATTTTCATCAATGCCGGTGCAGCCGGCGCGAGCATCTACCATAAAGAAGACAATATCAGCTTCTTGTAAGGCAATGGCCGATTGTTTGGACATCAAGGCGTCAACAGACAAGTCATCAACACCAACGCCGCCGGTGTCCACAACAATGAAAGATTTGTCATCATAAACTGCCTGCCCGTATTGCCTGTCCCTGGTTAATCCAGGGTAGTCAGCAACAAGCGCATCTTGTGTTCTTGTTAATCGATTAAATAATGTAGATTTACCCACATTTGGACGCCCGACAAGGGCAATCACTGGGATCATAGTTTAGCTCACAGATAATTTGTTAAGCAATCCATTGGCTGTTTGTACAAAGATACTGTCATTTTCCACAACAGGGGAAATATTAACGGATCCTGTTAATTGCGTTCTTGCAAGAAAATCACCCGTCTGGGTGGTCAAAATATGAAGTATACCTTCTTTATCACCAACCACCAGGCGATTTCCCATAATAACAGGTTCTGTTAAACCTCTGGATTTCAATGCGGTTTGTTTCCATTTGACTTTTCCAGTCTTGGCATCCAGAGCCCAGAGAATATCGTCACTATCTGTTATATAGACGTTATTACGCGAGAGTGCAATATTTTTATAAACAGAAGCTTCCTTATTCCATATAAATTGCCCATTGGTCAGCGATAAAGCACCAATATAACCCTGGTAGGTTGCTAAATAAGCGACATTATTCTTAACGATGGGATCAGCATCAATATCTACAAGCCGCTCGACATCACTGGCGCCTTTTGCATATGCAATGCTTCTTTGCCATAGCACGCGGCCGGTATGAAGATCCACTGCATCAAGTTTTCCATCAGAGTAGCCCGCGAGAACTTTATCATCAACAATGACCGGTGAAGATCCCGCCTTGAGGATCAAGTTTGGCGCACCATGATTAACAACCCAGATTTTTTCGCCATTAGCGATATTAAGTGCATAAAGATTGCCATCGATTGTTTTGGCAATCAGCTTGTCTTGGGTCATAGCGGGTTTAGCAAGAACTTCCGATGAGAGCTTTTTCTCCCACAAACGCTCACCGTTTTTTCTATTCAGCAGAACAACAGTCGATGCGTCTGTGGCCAGGGCAATATAATTCCCCATCACAGCAGGTCCACTGACGATGGCATGGTCAAGTTGTTGAGACCATTGTGGTTTGGCGTCTGCTTTATTAATGGCTTCTACCAATCCGCTTTTATCAGAAGTATAAATGGTCTGGCCGATAATGACAGGTTTCAATTTCAGGTATGCCGTGCTTTGCTGTGACTTGCCTACCGGGGAGGACCACTTTTTTACCAAATTCAGTTTGGGTGTCACTTGTTCTAGTGCTGTCGGCTTTGGGCTGTTATCCTTGCCCAGCAGGTAATCATCCACTTTATTACATGCCTGTAATGCCATTGCGCTCAATAAAATCAATATTATTCTTTTCATAGAAACAAAATACCTTTCTTTAAGTTTAATTCCAGGCAAACTTCAAATTATACCTTTGCTACATGCTTTTGATGAGCCGGTTGCATAGTCTGTGTCATTGATGCCATTTCATTTGTTTTCATCTCGAGATATAAATTGCCTAATCCCTGGAGGCGATTATCATTCATTGCCAGCTGATATGACTCACTGGCCTTCTTATACTGGCCCCTCGCGGCATAGATATCACCTCGTAATTCGTTAATCACTGGCAAATAAGTTTGATCTTCAATGGTCTTCAGTTCAGACAGCGCTTTGTCATGCGACTTTTCTGCTGTAAGAATACGCGCCAGTCTTAATCTTGCGACTTGTTTGAGCGCCGGTATGTTTGTGTTATTGATAACCTGATTCAGCCGCTCTTTGGCCTTATCAAGTTCATTAGCATTAACAAAAAGCTTGGCCTTTAAAAGTTGTGCTGCATCAGCGTAAACTGTTGTCTTATGATTTTTGATCAGCTGATTTGCAAAAGCGTTGACTGATTTCATGTCCTGGTTGGAATAAGCCAGCATCATTTGCTCATAATTGTTTGAGGCCTGAAACGTTAACTTCTCCTGATGCCAGGTCCAATACCTGTAACCGGCAATCGAAAGCAATATAACAGACAAAACGATCATGATTAAGCTGCTGTATTGTTTCCACCATTTTTTATGGATTCTATTTGTTCTTCTTCCGTCATGTAAACTGACATTTTTCTCTCCCGCAATCATCCAAGACAGCTATTCAAGTATTGATTCACATCGCTTTGTGAAACGGTTATCTGCTCTGCTTCTTTTCGTAGATCCTTGATGCTGACCTTCTGTTGAGTAATTTCATCAGACCCTAGTATCAGGGCTAATCGTGCACCACTTTTATCGGCTTTTTTAAATTGATTTTTAAAACTGCCTCCAGCGGTGTGCGTTATCACATGGTATTCTGCATCGCGTATGGATTCAGCCAATTTCAAGGCTTGAATCAAACCCTCTTTACCTTCGGATATAATATAAACTGAGGGATTCTCCTTCTCTTTTGTTTTGATTGCAAGTTTTTCCATTAAAAGAAGCAATCGCTCCATTCCCATGGCAAAACCAACAGCAGGACATGGAGAGCCGCCTAGTTGCTCAACAAGCGAGTCATAGCGACCCCCGGCACACACCGTTGACTGGCTGCCAAGCTGATCGGTAACCCACTCAAAAACCGTATGGCCATAATAATCCAGGCCGCGAACAAGAAAGGGATTGATGTGGTATTGAATGCCCACGGCATCCAGCCCTTCACAGAGGTCGAGAAAATGCTGTCGACTTTCTTCTCCAAGTGTATCTATAAGCTTTGGTGCCGCGCTGATAATATCCTTCATTTCCGGGTTTTTGCTATCAAGAATTCTTAGTGGATTGGTGTGCAGTCTTCGCTTGCTGTCAGCGTCTAACCGGTCAAAATTTTCCTTCAGGTAATCAACCAGTATATCTTTATATGCCTGTCTTTCTGATAATACACCCAGACTGTTAATTTCCAGGCGAACGGCATGATCAATATGCAGTTGTTTCCAAAAGCGCAGAGTAAGTGCTATTAACTCGACCTCAATGCCTGCACCAGGAAAGCCGAACGCTTCAACGCCGGTCTGCATAAATTGTCGATAACGGCCCTTTTGGGGCTTTTCATGGCGAAACATAGGCCCCATATACCAAAGCCGCTGTTGCTGGTTGTGTAAAAGCCCGTGCTCAAGGCAGGCGCGTACACAGCCTGCTGTTCCTTCTGGTCTTAAAGTCAGGCTATCGCCATTAAGATCCGTGAAGGTATACATTTCCTTTTCAACAATATCAGTCACTTCACCGATAGAACGTTTGAAAAGCTGCGTACTTTCCACAATCGGGAAGCGTATTTCTGAATAACCGTACTGCTTTAAGCAACGGGCAATGACTTTCTCAAGATATTGCCATGATGCCGTTTTATCCGGGAGAACATCATTCATTCCCCTTACTGCTTGAATTCTCTCAACCACCGTTTGTCTCCACGGGTTTAATGTCTGCGTTGTTTGATAATAAAGACTGCATTTTTGATAAATCAGTCAAACGAACGTCTGACTTTCCTAAATCTGCTGGTAAATGATTAGCCGTAGCTGCATAGCTGTCATGCGAATCTTTATTTTTTTGCCACCATATGCCAATAGCAACTATCACAGACAATGCAAAGATCAAGGTAATCCAGCGAACCATTTTTTCAGCATTGTTTGATTCCCGACGACTCTGCCACAATGCTTTATCAATTTTCTTCTCACTTCCGCAAGTGATATTATATTGAGAAATCAACGGCTCTGGACTAATGTTAAGCAGCTTTGAATAGGCTCGCAGATACCCTCTTATAAACACTGGCTCAGGCATACTTTGGTAATCATCATTTTCCAAAAGATCAATAATGCGTACGCGCAAATGTAGTTTATTAGCAACATATTCCTGACTGTACCCCAGCTGTTTACGGCTTTCGGACAGACTGAGGCCCGGGCTAAACTGTTCTATATCCTTAATGTCATCCACTGGGGTTGTTGTGCTCATCATTTACTCCACTATTATCAGAATATTGTCTATCATTCTGTGATTGTTTTAATTGCTGAAGTTTAATTTGGTATAAGGTCTGTAATTTGCTGTCACCGGATTTTTGAGCAATATCTTTTGCCAGGCTCAAAATGACCGGATCATTGCTAAAATTGGAATATTGTTTAACAAGATCCAGCGCTTGTCTCGTATTTCCCAATTTATTTTCTATTTTCACCCATTCATAAAAAGACTGTTTTTTTGAAGGATCCTGTTCCAGCGCTTTTTTAAAATAAAGTTTCGCTTTGTCATAATCAGGGATGGCCTCAGAGCATAATCCAGCGTTTTCATAAGCACCTGCTGTATGAACGTATTGATCATCTTTTACAGCATTCAGAAAATAATCTATTGCCTTAACATAGTTTTCCTGACGACATAAAAATGCACCGTAATTATTCAGCTGGGCTCCTGCGCCTGGCGCAAGGGCTATCGCTTTCAAATAATAGGATTTAGCTTGATTCATATCTCCGGATTGCTCAAAATAATAAGCCAATGCAGACTGAACTTCCGTTGAACCTGGCTCCTGCTTTAACGCAGTAAACAGTTTACGCTTCGCTCGAGGCCTGTCACCCTGTTTCAAATAACTTAAGCCCAATTGAGTATTGTAAGATGCTGCTTTACTGAGATTGAGTGCCCGGGTGGCTTTTTCTTCCCTGACGTCATTGCTTGTCTGGCAAGATTGCAAAAACACCAGACTGGCCACTGCAAAAATCTTAATTGGATGTAACACACTATCACTTACTGTTTTGAATGATAATGCATTATAACCGTGAACTTGTAAATTAAAAAAGGACTATTCGTGGATTTCACTAATTTTTATCTAATTCCTTCAGTAAAGCTTGCGCTTCTGTTTTCTGATCCTCGTCTCCGTTTTCGGCAACTTCCTGTAAAGATTGCCTCGCTGCCTCAATATCATCCATACCAATATATGTTTTGGCCAGGGCGAGCAAGGTATCCAGTGCCGCTTTACTCTTTAAGGGATTAGCCAGCGAGTCGGTTTGTTCTGCCTCGGCTTTAAGCTGATCGATTTCTGCTTTTTGATGATCTTTGTGCTCGTTTGACGATTCTTTGGCTAAATTTTCATTTTTCTCTGGTTCTGTCTCCGCTTTATCTTCATCGAGAACAAAGTCCAGACTATGTTCACTGTCTTCTGATACGCCTTCTTCTGGTTCTTCTTCCGGTTTGGTTTCTTTCTCAGGCTGGTATAATCCTGGTTCAAAATCCAACACAAATTCATCCTGACTCTCTTCTTTTGGTTTCTCTTCGCTTGGCTTCTCTTCTTTTGGCTGTTGTTCAACAGCCTGCTCATCGGTTTCGAAATCAATTTGCAAGTCCCGATCTTCAGCAGGAACTGGGTCCGTTCCTTCTTCTTTTGTATCGGGTTCAAGGGTATAATTTTCCAATTCATTAATATCTATTTCAGGCAGTTCAGTATCCTCAACAGACTCGAAGCTGCGCTCGATGGGTTCAATTTCATCGATCTCCAGCTCGCTAAGACTGCTCAGAGGTCTTTTATATTCTTTTTCCTGTCCATAATCCTTTGAAAGGTTTTTATCTGTCTCAAGCGGTTTTTCAAAAGAAGGATTTAAATCTTCATTCACTTGATCCTTCCCTATCAAATTTTCCGCTTCAATGTCGGTTTCTTTACGCTTGTCGGTAACGATTTCAACGTCTTGCATCTCATCTTTTATAGCGTTTTCCTTGCTCTTTTCCTGTGCTTCAATTTCAAAATCATCTTCAATTTCTTTGGTAATATGGTTAGTAATGTTCTTTTCTATGTCCTCTTTTGAAGCGCTTGTCTTTTCTGATTCATAAGCCAGGGTGGAGACAGGTGCTGATACCTCTTCTGGAGTTGATGTATCAATAGCATCTTCTGTTTCTGAGGCGGTCGGTTTTTCAGCCCCCTCTTTTTTCGGCTGGGCAGCAATAGCCATAGCAGTCTTGTCAGTTATCTTGTCAGCAGCGTTCTTTTCATCGGAAGGTTTGATGATGTCCTTGCTTGTTTCATCATCAGAAGAAATCTCAGCCACAGCATTTTGTTCTTCCATTTTCTGAACCTCAGCCGCCTTTTCTTTTGATTTATCATCGGTCAAATCACTCGAAGATGACAAAATAGGCCCTGGACCCTGGTCCTCTGGTGTTGGTCTTCGATAAAAATACCAAAACAGAAACCCGCCGCCGCCAGCGATTAGCAAAAACAGTAACCATAAAGGCCAAACGCTCCAAGGTTCTTCCTTGCCGTCTTTAGCAGCATAAGCTTGCGAAGAAACAGATTGACGTTCTTTTAAAAGCAAATCAATTTTCGCTCGGAGATCGGCAAGATCAGCTTCACTTCGCTGTAGATGTGACTGTAACTGTTTGTTTTGCTGTTGTAGAAGTTTTAATTGCTCATTTAGAATGACATTGGCGTCTTTAACTGACTCAACTGCAGAGGTTGCAATTGAAATTTCTGCCTTGGTCTTTAAATCCGCGTCAGACGCCTGTTTAACAACTTTGGGAACGGGTGAAGGGGCTATTTTTGATGCAGCTTTTTTATCAGTTTGCTCATCTTCTGGAATAAACAGGGAGGTTGCTGACATAACACTGGCCATTAAGCCTCTTGTTTCCGGTTCTCTTTGTGCAACATCCGGCGCTTCGGGTGCAACAGGTTTTTCAGCTATTTCAGAAGGCCCGGCAACAGCCGGTGTCGTCGCAGTCGTCTCTAACTTATTGAATTCTTCTTTTTTACCCGTAAAATAAGGCGGCATTAATACATGCAGGATTTCAGACTTGTCTTTCCATGCCTCATCGTGAGCCTTCACTTCCTGTTTTGCAAGTACAGGTGGAATTTTCTGAACGGTTTCTGTTGAAGGAATGGTTAATTTAGCACCGGTTTTTAATCCATTCAGATTGCCTTTTTCAAAGGCATTCGGTGTCATCCCTACAATGGCTAACACCAGTTGCTGCAGATTAACATGCTCGGTTTTATAACGTTGGGCAATTTGCCAGATGTTTTCATCTGCTTTCACTGGGCCATAAGTGGATTGCTCACGGGTTTGTTCGGTCTTGTCAAACGAGCGTACCACCTGGCTTGTAATGGCTCTATCTGCAACGCCTGAGTGCTTTTGTGCTGATGGGGCATCGTGGCGAGTCGTCACCCGGCCACCGTAGACGGTTGAACTGCCCAGTTGATAGCCTGGAGGATCCAGAAGAATATTATATTCGCGATAAAGCTGGCCGTCTGGCCAGGCTAAATCAATTAACAACTGTATATAGGGATCGGTTATTCTTTCTGCTGATTTGAGTATGATGACAGGTTTGCCCTGTTTATTTTTACCGACACTGAATCGTAACAGGTTGACAGTATACCCTTGCTCGATGCCCACGTGCTCATAGTCCTCAACGGAAGCTAAACCGGCCTTGATGCTGGACAAAGAGATGCCTTTGACATCAATAAGCTCGATCTCACCATGAAATGGCTGATTAAGATATGAATGCACCTTCATATCGCCCAAACCCAATGCATAAAGAGTGGATGAAGACAATAATGTCAAGATGGCTGCATTTAAAACGGTCGTTTTCAATCAGCGCTCCCTGCAATCCTGTATTCTAAAAAATATCATTAATTATAGACTTATTCAATAAGTATCATAGTATGATCAACAAATTAGCACAACATTTAAATTGCATCCTGGGCCTGGCTGCTACATAATTACCTTTCTTTTTCAAAGCCGAATGACTATGAGTGCATCTATACTTGACGGAAAAAAACTGGCTGGTTTGCGTCGGAATAAATTAAAACAAACCATCTCTGAACACATCAAACAAGGCTACGCTGTGCCTGAGCTGGCGGTGGTTTTAATCGGTGATGATCCTGCATCGCTCATTTATATCAATAACAAGAAGAAAGCCTGCGAGGATGTCGGGATCAGGTCTCTGGAGTATAAACTCCCCGAATCAACCAGCGAGCAGGAATTGCTTGATTTGATCGACCGCTTAAACCAGTCTCCAAACATTGACGGTATTTTGGTGCAATTGCCTTTACCTGCCCATATCAATGATACCGCGGTGATTGAGCGTATACGTCCTGATAAAGACATTGATGGCTTTCACCCCTACAACCTGGGCCGACTGGCACTGCGAATCCCTTTAATGCGCCCTTGCACGCCCATGGGAGTCATGACGCTTTTAGATTATTATAATATTCCTGTAAAAAGACAGCATGCGGTGGTGATTGGGGCCTCCAATATTGTTGGTCGACCCATGTGCCTGGAGCTTTTGCTGGCAGGCGCTACTGTGACTGTCTGTCATAAATTTACCCCGGATCTGAAAAAACATGTGCAAAGCGCAGATATAATCGTTGTAGCTGTAGGAAAAATGGATATTGTAGATACTGAATGGTTATCTAGCAAACAAGTCCTCATTGATGTAGGCATTCACCGTCGGCAGGACGGTTCGATTCGGGGGGATGTAGACTTTCAAAAAGCACAGGAGAAAGTGGCCTGGATTACACCGGTTCCTGGTGGGGTTGGGCCCATGACGATCGTTTCTCTTTTAGAAAATACCTATTTCTCATCTTTATCAAAGTCATCCCAATCAAATTCATCGGATGAATCATCAAACTCATCTTGAAATTCTTCTTTCAACCTTTTACGCTCAAGACGTTCTTCGAGCATTTTTCGAACGCGTTTTTTATGATCAAGTTCTTTGGGATCATCTTCAAAACCATATTCAGAAAAAGATTGGCTGTCCTCAAAATCATGATCCAGGCCCATGTGCATCTCCTTTTAGCTTTTGCCTTTAAATTAATTATAGTTCATTTATATAAAATACACGGCGCACATGAAAAAAACGCTGTCAGGCACAATAAAATACAATTAATAAATACCCATAGACCGTGAAATTCGCTACAATTCCTATTTTTCAGCGTTAGAAGATAATAAAATGCTCAGCTATCAACACGGTTACCATGCAGGCAATGCTGCAGATGTCATTAAGCATCTGACTTTATCGCGAATATTGACCTATATGACGAAAAAAGATAAACCCTTGTTTTATCTGGAAACCCACGCAGGTAAAGGCATTTATGATCTTCAAAGCCATCAGGCTATAAAAACGGGTGAATATAAAAAAGGAATTGATTTAATATGGAAAAATAAAAATCGCCTGCCTGATATTTTCAAACCTTATCTTCACTGTATTGCATCGCTGAATACCGGTAAAAACCTAAGGTATTATCCAGGCTCTCCCAAGATAGCCCTTGATTTGCTGCGCCCTATCGATCGCCTCTATTGTTGCGAATTGCACCCCAAAGAATTTGACGCACTGCAAACCCTCCCTGGCGAAGATAAAAAAGTTTATTTTAGCAATGAAGATGGTTTAAACCGATTAACCGCAGTTTTGCCGCCACCGGAAAAAAGAGCGCTGGTTTTTATCGATCCCTCTTTTGAAATAAAAGATGACTATAAAACCATACCTGCCCTTATTCACAAAGCCTATGAAAAATGCCCGAACGCTGTGTTTTGCTTATGGTATCCCATCGTCAATAAAGGATTTACCGAGCAATTACATAAGGGATTAAATAAAATAAAGGCTCAAAATGTACTTTTTCTGGAATTTGATCAGCACATGGTAAATACTGGTGGTATGAAGGGTTGTGGTTTATGGATAATCAACCCGCCCTATATGCTGGAGTCAGAGCTTGAAACAGCCTTCAGTGCTATCGAACAAATTTTCAAGGCTGAAGCTTCTGAATGACAGGAGGTTTTTTGAAAAAAGCCGCTTGTCCGACTGTCTCAGATAAAAGGAGTTAACCATGACTTTGATCCCTTTACCGGCCTTTAACGATAATTATATATGGGTTTTGCCAGATACTGCCCGTGAACAGTTTTATTGCGTTGATCCTGGCGATGCGACGCCCGTTCTTTCCTATGCCAAACAAAACAATTTAACATTAAATGCCATATTGCTGACCCATCATCATCATGACCATATTGGCGGGGTTCATGCGTTGCTTCGCCAATACCCAAACGTTTCTATCTATGGTCCAGACGATAACAGAATTCCTTTTATTACAAAATCACTGGCAGAAAACGATACATTGTCTTTAGGTCAGTACCGTTTTCAAATTATGGAGACACCTGGGCATACTGCTTCACATATCAGCTATTTTGAACCGGAAGAAAAATGGCTGCTCTGCGGAGACACTTTGTTTTCTGCAGGTTGCGGGCGTGTTTTTGATGGAACAATGGAAGCGCTGTACCATTCTTTACAGCGATACAAAAATTTGCCAGATGATACCCTGGTATTTTGCGCACATGAATACACCCATAAAAATCTGGACTTTGCTTTAACTTTAGAGCCTGAAAACCCAGCTATCCTGGATTATAAGAAAAAGCTTCCTCAAAAGGATAGAAGCTGCACCCTTCCCTCAACTATTGCAGATGAAAAAAAAATCAATCCCTTTCTGAGAACAGATTCAGAAGGCATTAAAAATTATGCCAAACGATTTCAGGTAAGCACAGACGATGCACTGGCTGTATTTACGCTGATAAGACAACATAAAGATAACTTTTAAAATGAAGTGCAATGCGAACCAATTATAGACAATATGATTCTTTTGTGTTTGCAAAGGGTTTCTTCCGGTTGTTTTTTTTAGTAAGATGTTTAATCCTCAGTAGAGCAAGGCCAGGACGTTGAAGGTTAACCTTTTGATTAAAAAGTGTTTTTTGTTAATTTTAACTTTTGTAAGTTTCATTACAGAAGTTCATGCCTACCAGCGACCCCCTGACGTCTGGCAGGTCCTTCGAAACCAGTTTTCTTTAAATCATGAAACAAATCAACCTGAAGTACAAAAACAAATTCGCTGGATTGTCAGCCATCCTCAATACCTTCAGGAATTAACAAAAAACTCTGAACCCTATATCTATCACATTATGCAGGAAATAAAAAAACGCAAACTTCCCGGTGAAATTGCCATCCTGCCAATGATTGAAAGTGCTTATAATCCTTTTGCCTACTCAGGAGCCGGTGCTGCTGGATTATGGCAACTCATGCCTGGTACCGGCAGCGGACTCGGTTTAAAGCAGGACTGGTGGTATGATGGACGAAGAAGCGTTGTCCAATCCACTAATGCTGCCCTGAATTACTTACAATATCTGAATAAACATTTTAAGGGACGGTGGATACTTGCCTTTGCAGCTTATGACTCTGGAGAAGGCACCATTGCCAAATCCCTGCGAGCAATGGGTCGTACACCCTATAACGCCTGGTTCTGGTCACTCAAGCTTCCAAGAGAAACCAAAGCCTATATACCCCGTTTACTGGCTATTGCAGAAATCATAAAATACCCCTACAAGTACAAAATACAGATTCCTCAAATCCCCTATCAGCCTTATTTTACTTCTATAGATGTCGGTAGCCAAATAGATTTAAACCATGCGGCAAAGCTTGCAAATATGTCCTATAAGGATCTAATAAAATTAAATCCCGGGCATAATCGCTGGGCAACCGCACCCTACGAACCCTATAGACTGATCATCCCTGTAGAAAAGGCAGAGATGTTTAGTAAAAATCTGGATAAACTGCCCGAAGACAAAAGGGTCAGCTGGCAAAGACATAAGGTTCAAGGCGGCGATACCCTTGAAAAGATAGCCCGTCATTACCATACCAGTGTCAGTCTGATAAAACAGATCAATGCCATAAAAAACAATATTGTAAAACCGAATCAATATTTGCTGATTCCAAAAAACAATTCATCAGAAACTATCCTCAAAGATCACCCACCTAAAATCGATGAAATTGATAACTCAACCAACTCTAAATTTCATCGTGTGGTCCATATCGTGCAGCCTGATGATAGCTATGACTCTATCGCCGCCCTTTATCGTGTTAACCCTTCTGAAATTCGTTATTGGAACAGTTTGCCTTCCGCCAGAACGATTAAATCCGGCACGCAACTGGTCATATGGAAGCGTATTGGCCTGCCCTCAGGCAAATATATTATAAAATCCGGAGATACGCTGTCTGTGATTGCCAAACGTTATCAAACCTCAGTGAAATCACTTTTATTTTTAAACCCGCAACTCAAGCCCAAAGCACTGAAGCCTGGTAAACAAATTATTGTGGCATGAGAGGGTGTAAGAGAGGGAATTGCCTGTTAGCAGATCCAGCTCAGGTAAAGCATTGATTTCGTTTGCTTCACTTGGTTGGCAAAGCCCGCCCGTCGGTTTTATTTGTGATTTTGCTCTGAGATCCAGACAAAGGCTTGCCTTTATATAATAATTAGTGTGTTATAATGTATATATTCACTATTACTATTATATATTATGAAATTTTTAATTGATTTTCTTCCTATTCTACTTTTTTTCATCAGTTACAAGATACTGGGTATTTACTATGCAACCGTGATAGCCATTATTGCATCTCTGGCACAGGTTTTATTTTATCGATTAAAATACCAAACCTTTGACAAATTCCAAGTGACCAGTTTTGCCGTAATTCTTATTCTAGGCGGTGCAACTTTATTTTTTCAAAATCCCTGGTTTATCAAATGGAAACCGACGGGAATATATTGGCTGACCTCACTTGTGTTTTTAGTGACAACCTATCTTGGACCCAAACCACTGATCCAAAGAATGATGGAGAGTACGATAGGTTTACCTGTTAAAATATGGAAGCGTCTTAATTTGGGCTGGGCTTTTTTCTTTGCCCTGATGGGTTTTGCTAACCTCTATGTCGCTTATTACTATTCCACTGATATTTGGGTGAATTTTAAATTATTTGGTGGCGTGGGGTTTACTTTGCTTTTTGTTATCCTGCAGGCAATATACCTTACCAGGCATATTGACGAAAAATCACTGGAGAAACAGTAAGCAAATGCCTCGTCAACCTTCAACGAGGCACCAGTAAGGAGATCTTTACATGCGATTATTATTAGTTGAAGATGATGAGCTTCTCGGCGATGCTGTTAAAACCGGTCTAACGCAATATGGCTATGTCGTTGACTGGCTGAAAGATGGTGAAGCAGCGCTGGCTGCTTTAAAAACAGAAGGTTTTGAATTAATTATCCTTGATTTGGGTCTTCCTAAACTATCTGGCCTTAATCTGTTACAAATGATCAGACAGTCCGGTAATGCTACACCGGTTATTATACTGACAGCCCGTGAATCTGTTGAAGATAGAGTGAAAGGCCTCGACTGTGGTGCTGATGATTATCTTGTCAAACCCTTTGACTTGAATGAATTAAGTGCAAGAATTCGTGCCTTGGTCCGTCGATCACAGGGACGGGCGGATGCCACCCTGATTTATCGTAATATTACGCTGGATCCAGCAGCCCATACCGTTATGGTTGATGATGAAATCGTCAATGTACCGCGACGAGAGTTTGCCTTGCTGCAAAAATTGCTGGAAAATACGGGGCAGGTCTTATCCAGAGAACAACTGATGCAAAGCTTGTACGGCTGGGAAGAGGATGTTGACTCCAACGCCCTTGAAGTTCATATTCATAATCTGCGTAAAAAGCTAAATGCTCATTTTATCCGTACCATACGGGGTGTAGGATATATGGCTGAGAAAGCTGAAAAGGCTGAAGGTTCGTCATTATCGTGAAGTCATCAATACGTAAATTCCTGCTGATCAATCTCTTATTGGCTATCACAATTACCACCACTCTGACTGCCATCGGAAATTATTATCTTGATCAAAAAGACATTCAGGAACATCTCGATACCTTGATGGCCATTTCTGCCATGTCTTATCAAGCGCTTTTAGGAGATGATTTACACGAGCGGCCCATTAATAAAATTCAAAACGCTCTGGAGTCCATCCCCAAAAATATTGATAATTTTTATGAAAAGCGATATATCAATGATCAACATACTTCAAATATTATTGATAAATTTAATTTTCAGGTCTGGACAGACGGTGGTAAGCTCCTCTTGCATTCAGCCAGTGCGCCTAAAACGCCATTATTATCTGAAAATGATGGCTTTAGTGATAAAATGATCGGCGACCAGAAATGGCGTGTATTCACCTCATACAATCAAAAATCGGGAACAAGAACGGTACTTGCTGAGCGGTATGGTACGCGTAATGAATTAGGCCATCGCATCGCTCAGGATGATCTATACATCATGTTACTGACTTTTCCCTTATCAGGCCTATTAATCTGGATTATTATTGGCCGGGGTCTTGATAGTCTCGACAAGGTTGCCGAAGAAGTCTCAAATCGCGCTCCAAGTCACCTTGAGCCTGTCGATTTAGAAGAAGTTCCAGAAGAAATCAAGCCAGTCATTGATGAATTGAATAAATTGTTTTTCCGGCTCAAACAAGGTTTTGAGAGAGAAAAACGCTTTGCCGCAGATGCCGCACATGAATTACGAACCCCTCTTGCCGCCTTAAAAGCTCAAGCACAGGTCGCACTAAATACTGATGACATGAAAGAAAAAAATCAAGCCTTGCACAAGCTGATTGCCAGCGTCAATCGAAGCACACACATAGTCCAACAATTATTAACCATGAACAGACTGGTACCAGAGGCTGTGAATATCAATGATCTTGACCGGGTTAACCTGGTCAAGTTAACTCGGGAAACGCTCGCCATGCTTGCGCCAAGCGCCGTTGAGAAGCAGATTGAACTCGAATTTGATACGGATAAGCGGATACCGGAAATCAGAGCTAACGCGACTGCTATCAGTATATTGATTCGTAATCTGGTCGATAACGCTATCCGTTATTCAAAGGAAAACGGTCTGGTTAAAGTGAATGTCCTGAAAGCAAAAAATGAGGTTATCATACAAGTCACGGATAATGGTCCGGGGATTCCCCAAGAACTCCGTACCAGAGTGTTTGAGCGCTTCTTCAGAGTCTTGGGCAACAAAAGCCCGGGAAGCGGGTTGGGCTTGGCAATTGTTCAACAAATTTGTGAATTGCATGGCGGTCACGTCGAGCTGGATACACCCTCAGAAGGCACTGGATTAATTGTAAGGGTCTACCTCCCTATAACAACACGTTCTTAAGTTTAATTACCGGTTTGCGCGAGCATGATAAAATTTTATTCATGTACTGGGGTTGTGTCAGGGTAAGCGCATCAAAGTTTAAAAACAGAACATGGCCACGTAGGGTGGCGCAAAGGAGCGTAGCGACGTGCCCACCAGTCGAGTTCTTTTGCCACTATGGTGGGCACGCTGCGCTTTGCGCTACCCTACAGTATTCTTTTTAAACTTTGATGCTCTTGCCCTGGGGGTTGTATAATTTTTTGATAAAATACTGCTTCAATCGGATAGTCTACATCAGTCTTTATATTTCTGATAATTGAATAAAATCACCTTCCATTTTATAGACTCTCTGGTGTATAATTCGTCTTTTAGTTTATTTAATAATTCCTTAGACGTTTATATGCATTCGATAAGAAGAGCGACACCAGAAGATAAAGAAATCTTAATGGCGTTAATGAAAATAACCTGGAAAACCACCTACCCTGAAATTTGTAACCAGGAACCCAGCAGGGTTGATCGAATGTTTTCAGAGAGCAATGTCGTTAAACTTTTAAATGATCCTGACATTTACTTTTTTATTGCCTTTAACTCAGAGAAAAAGCCGATTGCTTATTCAAAAGCGTTGATTAAATACCCCTACTCCTTCTTAGATAAATTGTATGTTCTTCCCGAAGCCCAGGGTCAAGGTGTTGGTAAAAGTTTAATCGCTGAAAATTATTTATCTGCTGTGCAGGATGGAGTAAACACCATGGCTCTGGAAGTAGCTGACACCAACCATGACGCACAGGCATTTTATAAGCAGCTTGGATTCAGAGCGAGAAACATCAAGCGCCTATACCCAACAACGGGCCCAACACTCTCTTATGGAATAAAAATGATCTGCTTTGACCTGCGCTCGCAGCTGGAGCGCATTTTATTTCATGACTTCTATTCCCAGAAGGCAATGACCGGGCTTGACTTAGCGATTAGATAATTTCTGCAAGGCTTGACGTATCAGTTGCTCACAGCTTTTATGCCCATCATCAAGCTGCTGTACCACCTTCTTGGCTTCATTAAACTTATAGCCCAAAGTTTCTAACGCAGAAATGGCCTCGTCTGTCTCGGTTAAAGATTTCATTGATTTTTCAAGCGGCGTAATCAAAGGATCAAACAACTGTTGCAGACTGTCGCGCATTTCAACAACCAGACGCTCAGCGGTTTTCTTTCCAATGCCCGGGAGCTTCACTAAATAGCTGGCATTTTCCTGTTGAATGCATTGAATAAATTCATTTGGGGTAATACTGGATAAAATGGCCATCGCCAGTTTAGGACCCACCCCATTCACCTTGATCAATGCACGGAACAAGGCACGTTCTGACCTGTCTTTAAAACCATATAATAACAGGGCATCTTCTCTGACAACGGTATGAATATGAAGCCCAATGGGTTTTTCTTCTACAGTTATATTAAAAAAAGTATTCAAGGACGTTTCAACGTCATATCCTACGCCATTCACATCAATAACCAGTTTGCCTGGCTGTTGCTTGTCTACTATCAGCCCGCTTAACCAACCAATCATAATACCCACCTTTTTTTCGATTGCCGTTTCTTCACTATAAGAGGCAGGCCTTTTCGCATATAGCTATGACAAATGGCTATGGCCAAGGCATCTGAGGCATCACTTTGAGGCGCTGATTTCAAGCGCAGCAAATGTATCACCATATGTTTCACCTGCTCCTTCTCTGCACCGCCATGGCCGACTATTGACTGTTTTACTTCTCTTGCGGAATATTCACTCACGTGAATTCGATGGGATGCGGCAGCCACCATGGCAGCGCCTCTGGCATGCCCGAGCTTCAAGGCAGAGTCAGGGTTCTGATGGACAAATACCCGCTCAATAGACACCTCATCGGGTGCGTAATTATCCATCAGCTCACAGATACCATCAAATATTTTAAGCAATTTCACACTCAAAGCGCCGCCTTGGGGTGTTTTTATGCAGCCGCTATCGAGATAATAAATGTCTTGTTTATCTTCCTTGATCAGGCCGTATCCGGTTATTCTGGATCCGGGATCTATCCCTAGTATGATGGTCATTAATCAATGGATTCCAATATGTTTTCTGCTATGTCTGCATTTGAATGCACTTCCTGGACATCATCCAAATCCTCCAGCATGTCAATCAGTTTCAAAAAACTTCTGGCGCTGTCTTCATCGAGCAGCGATACCATGGTATCTGCTCGCATGGCCAACTGGGATTGTTCAACGGAAAAGCTGGCTTTTTCCAATGCATCCAGAACGTGATGATAATCTTCAGCAGCACTCGTAATTTCAATTTGGCCTTCTTCCAGGGAAATGTCTTTTGCACCCGCTTCCAGGACCACATCAATGACAGCCTCTTCAGAAGGGCCTTTCTCAAGAAGAATTTCACCCTGTTTATTAAACAGATAAGCAACCGAGCCATCGGTCCCCAGATTGCCGCCAAATTTGGTGAACGCATGACGTACATCAGACACCGTACGGTTTTTATTGTCAGACAGACAATCAACCAGGATAGCCACGCCACCGGGTCCATAGCCTTCATAGCGCATTTCAATCATGTTGGCATTATCAAGGCCGCCCGCACCTCTTTTAATGGCATTATCGATGGTATCACGTTTCATATTGGCTTTAAGCGCTTTTACAACGGCATCTCTTAGCCTGGGATTAACACTCTCATCTACTCCTCCCATACGTGCTGCCACCGAAATTTCGCGAATTAATTTGGTAAATATCTTTCCTCGCTTGGCGTCCTTTGCTCCTTTACGAAATTTGATATTGGCCCATTTACTGTGACCTGCCATGATATACCTCAACAAAAAAACAATTAGAATATTCTTAATTATACAACGACAAAACAGGAAAAAGAATGACTAATGCTTTTTTTAAACCGAACACTCGACAGTCACCTCCAATTCAGTCTATTCTTAGCTGAGCATTGTTTCAGGGAGATATAAGATGTATTTAAGTGGATTTGGAAATCATCATCAAAGTGAAGCCATAAAAGGCGCCCTGCCGCAAAACCAGAATTCGCCACAGCAATGTCCTTACGGTTTGTATGCGGAGCAACTCAGCGGCAGTGCTTTTACAAGGCCGCGCCATGTGAATTTATACAGTTGGTTATATCGAATCCTTCCTTCTGTCATTTATGAAGATTATCAACCGTACCCTCAAAAGATTAATCAGGCCTTTGCTTCGAGTCAAACCCCAAATCCTTTGCGGTGGTCCTCTTTAGCTGTATTTGAAGAACCGGTAGATTTCATAGACGGTCTGGTGCATATCGCCGGTCATGAGCTGGCAAATACTTATGTGTATCACTGTAATATCTCCATGGAAAAACGTTATTCCAGTAACTATGATGGCGAATTGCTATTTGTTCCCTACCTGGGAGAAATTCAGCTTCATACCGAGTTTGGCCGAATGGATATCAAGCCAGGAATGATTGCGGTTATCCCAAGGGGCGTAAAATTTAAACTGCTCCTAACCAGCGATACGGGAGCAGGTTATCTTTGTGAAAATTTATCAACGCCTTTGACCTTGCCCGAACTGGGGCCCATTGGAGCAAATGGACTTGCACATCCCCGTCATTTTCTATATCCCACCGCAGCTTTCGAACAAATCGAAGAAAAAGCATCCCTGATATGCAAATACCACCAGGGTTGGTGGCAGGCATATAGTGATCACTCGCCGTTGAATGTTGTCGCCTGGCATGGAAATTATGCGCCTTATTGCTATGATTTAAATTTATTTAATACCATTAATACCGTCAGTTATGATCATATTGATCCTTCTATTTTTACAGTCCTGACTTCTGAAAGTCCCATTCCCGGGGTAGCTAATCTGGATATTGTTATTTTTCCGCCACGATGGATGGTCGCAGAACACAGCTTCAGACCGCCTTATTATCATCGGAATATCATGAGTGAATTCATGGGATTGATTAATGGAAAATACGATGCCAAAGACGCAGGATTCAGCCCTGGCGGTATTAGCATACATAACAGCATGACACCCCATGGCCCGGACAAAAGCAGCTTTCAGAAAGCCAGTCAACAAGAACTGGTTCCAGAAAAGCTTGAGGATTCTCTGGCTATCATGTTTGAAGCGCGCCTGCCTTGGCTTGTTACCCAACAGGCCATGGATCATCCGAAACGACAAAAGGACTATCTGGCTTGCTGGCAAGGGTTAGAGGCGCATTTTAAAGGGTAGTGCCTTGTAGTCATGATCCTGAGTCTTTTCATTCTCGCTTTATTAGAAAACCTTAAAGACTCAGGAGCCAGGGGCCTTCATTTAAAATAAATCTTCCTGCGTCAAACCAACTTTCTCCAACAAACCTCTCAAGGTTTTTAAAGCCTCGACCTGGATTTGTCTGACACGTTCCCGGGTCAAATCGATTTCTTTACCCACATCCTCAAGGGTTGATTTTTCAAAGCCGCGCAAGCCAAAACGGCGGGCTATCACCTGTTGTTGATTTTCAGTGAGTTTATCCAGCAAGGACTCAATATGATGACGTAAATTTTCATCCGTCAGCAACTCAGCCGGATTTAAGCTGTTTTCATCGGCAATGGTATCCAGGAGTGATTTATTTTCATCATAACCTATGGGTGTATCAACGGATGTGACCTTGTCATTTAATCCCAATAGTTTTTCAACATCCTCTATGGGCTTATCTACCATTTCGGCAATTTCTTCCGATGAAGGCTCATGATCGAGCTGTTGAGTGAGCTGTCTTGCCGCTCGCAGATAGACGTTTAATTCTTTGACAACATGAATAGGCAGACGAATGGTTCTGGTTTGATTCATGATGGCGCGTTCGATGGTTTGTCTTATCCACCAGGTGGCGTAGGTTGAAAATCTAAACCCTCTGTCAGGATCAAATTTTTCAACAGACTTCATCAAACCAAGATTGCCCTCTTCAATCAGATCCAAAAGAGGCAGGCCACGGTTCAGATAACGTCGAGAGATTTTTACAACCAGTCTGAGATTCGACTCTATCATTTTTTTTCTGGCCGCAGCATCCCCTTTCAAAGCCAATCGAGAATAATGCACTTCTTCTTCCGCAGTCAATAAAGGTGAAAAGCCAATTTCACTCAGATAGAGTTGTGTTGCATCCATCACTTTTGCAGCACGCTTGCCTTTTTGAAACGTAGGAAACAAGTCCTCATCAGTAAAATCAGGTGCGGCCTCTTCTGCTTCATCACCATTATCAGTGTTATTGTCATCGTCGTCCAACAACAAGGGCTCTACTTCCATGTCATTTTCTTTCTCAGACTTCTTTGTAAGCGCATCTTTTATTGACTTATCATCTTTTTGCATGGCTTCACCTGTTTGAGTATGCTTGTTGGAATCTATCTATATTTATTAGTCTATTGTTGCAATAAACACAAGTAACTTGTCAACCTTTTTTTAAATAATTCAAGGGATTAACGGGTTTTCCTTTCTGTCTGATTTCAAAATGGACACCCCAATATTTTCTATTCACTAAGCCCATATCAGCAATGATCTGTCCTTTCTCCACCGTTTGGCCTTCTTTTACAAGATTTTTTGAATTGTTTCCGTAGGCCGTCAAAAAGTGGTGATGATGTTTAATAATTATCAAATTACCATAACCAGATAAGCCATCACCTGCATAGGCAACAACCCCACTTGATGCAGCGCGGATTTTATCGCCTGTTTTACCGGCAATGTCGATGCCTTTTCTTCGCAATGAGGGCACAAAACCTGAGGTTATTTTCCCCTTTGCGGGCCATAACCATTGCGGCATGGATTGATTGTTTCTGGCGGCGGTCCGAACCGGTTGTTTTGTCTTTCTTTTATAGTCCTGTTGTTTTTTACGTTGAACGGCTTTTTTATCGTTTATTTTTCTGGAGCTTAATTTAAGGGTTTGGCCAATCCTTAAAGCATAAGGGCTTTTCAGATTATTATAAATGGCTAAATCTCGATAATCCTTATCGTATTTAAAAGCTACCGCATATAAAGTGTCGTCCTTTTGCACAGTATATGTTTTTTGATGAATAGAATAAGGCTGCCATTTCAGATCTTCAATGGGTGCGAGACCGTCACGCTCACCGCAGCCGGACAGAAAAATGCTTAACACTATAATGAGTGGAAGACATCTGTGTACCATTTTAATCTCAATAATTCCATTTATATAAAAAGAAACCTAAAACAAAAAGAGCAACCACTGACCAGCCTATGGCATCAACATATTTTCTTAAACCATTATGAAGGCGTTGCCCATAAAAATACATGATTGCTGAAACCAGAAAAAAACGCAATCCTCGACCGATGACAGAAGCAAACAAAAAAGGGAAAAATGCCATTTGCAGCGCACCGGCAGCGATAGTAAATATTTTATAGGGAATGGGAGAAAAACCGGCTAGAAAAATAACCCAGATCCCATACGTCTGAAACCAGTGGACGACCTGTTGATACGTTCCATGATAATGGGACTGGCTTAAAAAAGGGTGAATTAACTCGATAGCAAAATAACCAATGCAGTACCCCAATATGCCGCCAAGAACGGAACAAACCGTCGCAATAAAGGCATATCGCCAAGCATGCTCAGACTTGGCCAACCCCATGCTTATCAGCATGACGTCAGGTGGTATAGGGAAAAAAGAAGACTCGGCAAAAGAGACACCCGCAAGATAATAAGGCGCATGTTTATGCAGTGACCAGGCGATGGTCTTGTTATACAGATAAGAAAAAAATCTCATTGCAAATGATTCATCCCATCAAGCCAGACCGATAACTGGTCAAAAATCTTATAATGCGTCATGTCCAAATGCAGGGGCGTAATGGATACATAGTGTTGGCTGATGGCATGAAAGTCCGTTCCAGGACCTGCATCCGCCTCATTACCAGGCGGTCCTATCCAGTAGATGGGCCGTCCTCTGGGATCATATTCCTTTACAATAGGCTCAGCACTATGCCGGGTACCTAAGCGCGTCACCTGCATGCCTTTAATTTGTTCCAGGGGCAAATCCGGAACATTGACATTTAAAATCGTTTGCGAAGGCAAGCGGTTGATATTGAGCTTTTCAACCAACTGCCTGGCAATGATTGCAGCGGTATCGTAATGCTGAATATTATGACCACCCACCATAGAGATAGCAATGGCCGGCAAGCCCAGATAGCGCCCTTCCATCGCCGCGGCCACGGTACCTGAATATAAAATATCATCGCCAAGATTGGCCCCGTCATTAATGCCGGAAACGACCATATCAGCAATCGGATCGAGAAAACCTGTCAGAGCCAGATGCACACAGTCCGTGGGTGTGCCTTCAACGCTGTAATAGTTATTATCCATTTGTCGAACCGTTAATGGTCGAGTGAGGGTCAGAGAATTACTCGCACCGCTGCGATTCCTGTCCGGTGCGACAACATCAATCTCTGCCACCGTTGCCAATTCATTCGAAAGTGCCCGAATACCCGGTGCTAACACACCGTCGTCATTGCTTACCAGTATTCTCATAATTAACCCTCTGGAGATTCAAATAATTTAACCAAAGTCAGGCGAGAGTCCAGCATCTCTTGATTTTCAGCCAGTTTCTCTTTTAATTCTTTTTGGGTTGAATCCTTTTTTAACTGCGCTTTTTGCCTGGCTATCTCTTCTTGCAATGTAATAATTTTCTTACCAAACTCCTGGGGATTTGCATGGAGCTCGTTGGCCAGTTGATTAAATCGCATCGCAACGTCTTTTAATTGCTGGCAGGTTAAATGTTCTGGCTGCTTTTTTGGACAATGATTGAGGGCTTCCTGCAGTTTTTCCGGATGTGACTGGTAATAGTGTTCATCTTTTTTAACCGCGCAGGATATCATCATCGCGGTTAAGCAAATGAGCAAAAGAGTTTTCATAAACCGCCTCATTTTTAATTAAAGGTCTGCTTCAGCGAACTTTCATCGCAAAATTTCAATATTATCACCTGCTATTGATTTAAGCTATGGAAAAATCTGCCGAAAAGCCACAGTATTCAAGGATATTAATTATAAAAAACCGCTCATACTGTAAAAAACAATGTTATTATAATACCCTATAATCCGACCCATTTTCCAAGAGTCACAACATGCTTGAATTCAAATTAATTCGTGATCAACAAACCGGTGAGTTATATCTGGAAACACCACTGTCCGGCAAACCCTTGTTAACCACACCACAGCTTAACAAAGGAACCGCCTTTACCCAGGAAGAGCGTCGGCAGTTTGGCTTGCTGGGTAAATTACCCAACCAGGTTGAGACCCTTGATGAGCAGGTCAAGCGGGCATATCTGCAATACGCCAGCTATAAAACCCGTTTGCAGCAAAATATTTATTTAAATAATTTGCACGATAAAAACCAGATGTTGTTTTATCGATTGCTGAGCCGACATTTAAGCGAGATGTTGCCTACCATTTACACCCCCATTGTAGGCACTGCCGTCAAGCGATTCAGTCATGAATATCGCCAGCCGCGCGGTTTATATATCGCCCATTCCGATAAAAATCACATTGAAGAAATTATCAATAACCGCTCGAATCCTGAAATTGATTTAATTGTTGTGACGGATGGGGAAGGCGTTTTGGGTATTGGTGATCAAGGCATTGGCGGGATGGATATTCCAGTTGCAAAGCTTATGGTATACAGTCTTTGCGGCGGCATTGACCCCACCCGAACCTTGCCGGTATTTCTGGATGTGGGGACCAACAACCAGGAATTGCTCAATGATCCCATGTATCTGGGTTGCAGGCATCCTCGCATAAGCAGCGATCAATATGATGCCTTTATACTTTGTTTCGTTAATGAGGTCAGAAAACAATTTCCCAACGCTTTTTTACATTGGGAGGATTTTGGCCGGGGCAATGCCAGGCGCATTCTTGATCAATTTAAAGACGAGCTCTGTACGTTTAATGATGACATTCAAGGCACGGGTGCCGTCACTTTGTCGGCTCTTCTGGCTGCTTGTGACATTACCGGCGTACCCTTGGAAGAGCATCGAATCGTGGTGTTTGGCGCAGGATCAGCAGGCACAGGTATCAGTGAACAAATTGTTGATGCCATGATTCTTAAAGGCATGGACAGCAAAGAGGCTCACAAGCGATTCTGGCTTATTGACCGGCAAGGCTTGTTACTGGAAACAGACAGCGATCTGACGACCTCTCAGAAACCCTTTGCGCGATCGGCCCAGGATATTGTTGACTGGCCTATTCACGATAAAAATCATCCCTCGTTAACTGACACCGTCAGGCAAGTTAAACCGACTATTCTCATTGGTTGTTCTGCACAAACCGGTGCCTTTTCTCAAGATATTGTTGAGACCATGACAGATACCTGCGATAGGCCTGTTATTTTTCCCTTGTCCAATCCAGACGAGAAATGCGAAGCGCAACCTGCAGATATTCTGGCATGGAGTCAAGGTAAAGCACTCATTGCCACCGGTACTGCTTTTCCACCTGTCGAATATCAAAACCGTATGATATCAATTGCACAATGCAATAATGCCCTGGTATTTCCAGGCATTGGTTTGGGCATTCTGGCGGTACGTGCCAGTCGATTAACCAAAGCCATGATTTGGGCGGCATCCGAGGCACTGACCGATTTCGCACCCTGTAAAAAAGACAGTTATTTACCGCTTTTGCCCTCATTGGATGACGCGCAGACGGTCGCCAAACACATTGCTGTGGCGGTTGCTCAATGCGCCATTAAAGAAGGCCTGGCTCAAGCGAATCAGGACAGAGATTTGGAAAAACTGATTCAAGAAATCTACTGGGAGCCACGTTATTTGCCCTTCAGGTTAAAAAAAGACAGTTGATCTTTCTTGATTGCCTGTTATAGCTTTTTAAACGTTAAATGGATGGTTTTAGGTGTACCGCCAGTCTTTTCCCAAGGTCTGGCGTATTTAAACACCATAGTGCTTTTATCCGGATAGTCCTTGCCCTTTTTCAAAACAAATTTGAAATTCATCTGTCCACCAGCACCCATCAAATTGGTCGCCTCAGGGATGTAGTGGCTTTTTACCAACTTAAACAATGATTTATTGTAATCCTCTACTCTCCACTGATACCCTGTTGTGGGGTTTGAAGGGAGGCGGATTATAAAAAATTTTTTCTGACTGTCCACAACCCTATTGATGCTATCACTGTCTACTGCATGAGCCACACAAGATGATAAAAATAAAAGAAGTATGCTGATATATTTCATTCGAGGCCGCTCCGTTAAGAAATAAAAAATTGCATTGTAAGCTTAGCATGGAATAATAATTTCGGATCTTTTTCCTTTAAGACAGGGTACAGGCACCTGCGCGGGAATGACATTGAATAGCCGGGAAGACAATGAATATATGAGCGTTGCACCCCTGTGCAGTCATCTGGTCATTGATTTCCCGGTTTAACATCGCCCCCGTAATACGCTCCGCTCCTTACGGGCTACCAACCCGTCGCCGTTCGAGTAGGCCAAGGGAATCTCACCCTTAGCCTCTCACAGACCCGTACGTGAACCTCTCGATTCATACGGTTCCTATTGTTCAGATATACTTTGAAACCCTTTAGCCCAGTGCACAAAGATATGACAGTCCTT
>JAGXGR010000095.1 GCA_024636645.1 Legionella sp. | reverse complement strand
GCAGCGTCAGATGTGTATAAGAGACAGGATGCAGGGTGCTGGCAATATCGGTCAAATCGCTCTGAATCTGATGCAGACAATACGAGAATCAGCATGAACCCACTGCAAGAGCGAGCCGATAATTCAGGTTTGATTTACCAAGGTCAATTGCTGCTTGACGAACCCTTGGCGGATTATACCACCTGGCGGGTAGGCGGCCCTGCCACCCGACTGTTCAAGCCAAAGGATATTGCTGATCTTTCACAGTTTATTAAACAACTGCCCCAAAAAGAGCCTGTCTTGTGGTTGGGCCTTGGCTCCAATTCATTGATACGTGATCAGGGGTTCAAGGGAACGGTCATCTTGACGAGAAGTGCAATCACTGGTATGACGCTCTTAAAACCTGATGTGATTCGTGTGGAAGCCGGGGTGGCTTGCGGGAGCATGGCGCGATTTTGTGCGCGTAATCATTTATCCGGCGGTGAATTCTGGGCCGGTATTCCTGGCACCATGGGCGGTGCTTTACGGATGAATGCCGGTTGCCATGGCGGTGAAACCTGGGATTCGGTGATTTCTGTGGAAACCATGACCCGCTCTGGTGAAATCCGAACCCGCTTGGCCAAGGAATTTGACATTAGCTATCGCCATGTGGACGGATTGATGGATGAATGGTTTATCGCCGCCACCTGTAAACTGACCCATGGTGAAAAAGATAAATCCTTGCAACGCATCAAGGAATTGCTGGATCACCGCAGCAAAACACAGCCAACCAGCGAATATAACTGCGGCTCTGTCTTTCGAAACCCGCCAGAGCATTTTGCCGCTCAACTGATTGAATCCTGTGGGTTGAAAGGGTTTCATTCAGGGGGTGCCAGGGTTTCTGAGAAGCATGCGAATTTTATTATCAATCATCAAGGCAAGGCAACGGCAGCTGACATTGAATCATTGATAGCACAGGTGAAGGCCTGTGTTTTAGAAAAAAAATCGTTAGAGTTAATGCCTGAAGTGCATATTATTGGAGAATATAATGTCGCAAGCGATTAAAATTTTATTGCTCTATGGCGGAAAATCGGGTGAACACGAGATCTCTCTTCAGTCGGCAGCTTCTGTATTTGCGCATCTGAGTCGAGAAAAATATCAAGTGACTGCTGTGGCTATTGATAAACAGGGTTGTTATCACCTGCATCACCCAGAAGATTTGAAAAATTGCAGCGATAAATTACCCGTCAGCACGGCCCACTCAACGCCACTGCCGAGCTTGATTTCTGATGGTAAATTAGCCCTTGACTGCGATGTGGTGTTTCCTGTTATTCATGGCCCTTTGTATGAAGATGGCTGTTTGCAGGGTTTGCTGGAGCTCGCCGGTGTGGCTTATGTCGGTTGTGATGTTTTATCCTCCGCGATTTCCATGGATAAAGATATCGCCAGACGTCTGGCCTGCATAAACGGCTTGCGCGCTGCGGACTATAAACTGCTATCCTGGCATAGCAGCGAAGAGCTGCGGCAGCAGTTTTGCAAGGACGTTGCCAATGCCTTCGGCTGGCCGCTGTTTGTTAAACCAAGCTGTCTCGGCTCCAGTGTAGGCATACACAAGGCCCACAACCATCAGGAGCTGACGCAGGCGGTAGATGACGCTTTGCGTTATGACGAATCCATCATGGTTGAGCAATTTATTGATGGCCGTGAAATAGAACTGGCTGTGCTGGAGAATGCGCTGCCAGGACAATCACCTGCCGTGACCATTGCCGGTGAAATTTCGGTTCATCATCAAGACGGGTTTTATTCATACTCGGCCAAGTACCTTGAAAGTCAGCAGACCGACCTGCTTATTCCAGCGCAATTGAATGATGATGTCATGCAACGGCTAAAACAGGCGGCAGCGGATGTTTTTATAAGATTGAAATGCAAGGGCATGGCACGGGCGGATTTCTTCTATGATGAGAAAACCGATACCATTTATTTTAATGAACTCAATACCTTGCCGGGATTTACCTCCATCAGCATGTATCCAAAATTATGGCAGGCCAGCGGTAAATCCTACGCGAATTTGCTGGATGATCTGATTGAAAGGGCAAGGACGCACCATCGCTGCAGACAACTTTTAGTGACCGATTATTTGTGAGCGAGCCAACAGACAAGGTTGTCATTGAAAAAGACAGCCGGCCTAAAAATACTGGCCTGCTGATACTTTTATTGATACTGGCCATCTTTCTGAGCTTACGTCTTTGTTATCTTTTTCTGGCTGATGCCAAGCACTACCCGATAAATACAGTGAAGATAACAGCGAGTTATCAGCATATCAGCCATAAACAACTGGAATCGGTATTATCTCCTTTTCTGCAATTCAGTTTTTTCTCGCTGCCTGCTTCAAACTTGCAAGAAAGTCTGAATAAAATGGATTGGGTAGATACAGCAACGGTTGAGCGCCAATGGCCGGATACATTGAAAATAAAATTAATAGAAAAAAAACCGGTCGCTATCTTTGGGCAGGCGTTGATGACCGCTGATGGACGATTATTTAATCAGAATGCCGCGGTAAATGACATAAACCTGCCTGTTTTAAATGGGCCTGAACAACAAAAAAAAGAACTCTTACAAGTTTATCAAAAATTAAGTAAGATATTAGCCAAGTACGGTTTATTTATGACAAACTTGGCGTTACGTAAAAACCAGGCATGGGAACTTACGCTGGTGAATGGCATAAAAATTCAGATGGGTAAGAAGCACATTGAGCGGCGTTTAACGCGTTTTTGTAAAGCTTACCCTTTATTGGTTGCTGAAAAAGCAGAACAAATTGCCGGTGTTGATTTAAGATATCCACATGGAATGGCAGTTCAATGGAAACAATAAATGGGAAGAAAATGGCTAAGAAGACAGAAAAAAATATTATAACCGCTCTTGATATCGGCACCTCAAAAACCATTGCTATCATTGGCGAAGTCGGGGCAGATGGCACGATTGAAATCATTGGCGTGGGTCGTCATCCTTCTCGCGGATTAAAACGCGGTGTGGTCGTTGATATAGAGGCCACGGTCACTTCTATACAGCGCGCGGTCCAGGAGGCTGAACTGATGGCCGGCTGTGAGGTGCGCAATGTCTATGCCGGGATAGCAGGCTCTCATATCCGCAGTCTGAACTCGCACGGCATCGTGGCCATACGTGATAAAGAAGTCACCCAGGCTGATGTAGAACGGGTCATTGATGCAGCCAAGGCTGTTGCTATTCCTGCTGATCAGAAAATTTTACATATTTTGCCTCAGGAATTTATCATTGATAATCAGGACGGCATACGCGAACCCATTGGCATGGCGGGCGTACGTCTTGAAACACGGGTTCATATTGTCACGGGCGCTGTCTCTGCGGCACAGAATATAGTTAAATGCGTTCGTCGTTGCGGGCTAGAAGTCAGTGATGTCATTCTTGAGCAGTTGGCATCCAGTCATGCTGTTTTGACGGAGGATGAAAAAGATTTGGGTGTCTGTCTGGTGGATATAGGTGCCGGAACCACCGACATTGCTGTCTTCCTGGAAGGTGCTATACAGCATACCGCCGTTATTCCTATTGCCGGCGATCAGGTCACCAATGATATCGCCATGGCCTTAAGAACGCCTACGAAAGCAGCGGAAAAAATCAAGTTGTCTCATGCCTGCGCATTGCCCGAGCTGGCCAGCTCAAGCCAAATGATCGAAGTATCCAGTGTGAGCGAGCGCCCAGGAAGGAAAATTTCTGCCAAGGCCTTGTCTGAAGTCGTGTCTGCTCGATACGAAGAGCTTTTTACCTTGGTACGCAATGAATTAAGAAGAAGCGGTTTTGAAGAAAGAGCCGCGGCTGGTCTTGTTTTGACAGGCGGTGCTTCAAACGTATATGGTGTTATTGAATTAGCCGAGCTTTGTTTTGAAATGCCAGTCAGGCAAGCCTGCGCTCAGGAAATGTCCGGCCTGTCTGAGGCATCTACGAACCCGGCTTTTGCTACGGGCGTTGGATTATTGCTGCATGGCTTTCAACAACAGTTTGAAGGTGGTTATAATGTACCGGTATTGACGGACAACGCGAAGGGTATGTGGGCGCGTATGAAAGAATGGTTTCAGGGCAATTTCTGATTTTTGATACGTATTCAAAGGTAAAAGTCTGAATGACAGACTATTAAAAAATGACAGGTATACCAGCACACTTGGGGAGAGGTAATTATGTTTGAATTGATGGAAGGCCAGCAAGAGAATGCCATTATTAAAGTGGTTGGTGTTGGCGGCGGCGGTGGTAATGCCGTAGAACATATGGTCGCTGAAAATATTGATGGCGTTGAATTTATCTGTGCGAACACGGATGCTCAGGCATTAAAAAATTCCAATGCCAAAGTGCATATTCAATTGGGTGATGAGCTGACAAAAGGTTTGGGTGCAGGTGCGAACCCACAGATAGGTCGCGAAGCCGCAGAAGAGGACCGGGAACGCATCAAGGAAGTGTTAAGCGGTGCGGACATGGTGTTTATTACCGCGGGCATGGGAGGAGGCACCGGCACTGGAGCCGCCCCTGTTTTTGCTGCGATTGCCAAAGAGCTCGGTATACTAACCGTGGCGGTTGTCACCAAACCTTTTTCTTTTGAGGGCAAGCAACGCGCGGTTGCTGCAGAGCAGGGCATTCGAAATCTTGCTGAGCACGTGGATTCATTAATTACCATCCCTAATAACAAATTATTATCGGTTCTTGGTAAAAATATCAGTCTTTTGAATGCCTTTAAAGCGGCAAACAATGTGCTTCTCGGTGCGGTGAAGGGCATCTCTGACTTGATTACCCGGCCCGGATTGATAAACGTGGATTTTGCGGACGTTCGCACGGTGATGTCTGAAATGGGCATGGCGATGATGGGAACCGGCAGTGCAGTCGGTGAACAGCGTGCCAGACAAGCCGCAGAAGCGGCGATTGCATCTCCTTTGCTTGAGGATGTCAATTTTTCCGGTGCGCGCGGTATATTGGTAAATATTACTGCCGGTCTTGATATGTCCATTGGCGAATTTGAAGAAGTGGGTGATGTGGTCAAGGAATTTATTTCTGATGACGCAACGGTGGTTGTGGGTACTGTGATTGATCCTGAGATGACAGAAGAAATGCGAGTCACAGTGATTGTCACAGGCCTCGGTGATGCAAGACAGCGTCAGCATCAAGTGTCTGGCCATAAATCCCGCTTGGTGGAGAAAACCCGCAGTGATGGCTCTCTGGATTATCACCAGTTGGACAGACCGGCGGTGATTCGAAAACAGGCGCAATCAAACCAAAGCCCTGCCAAATCAATGGCCGAAGAAACGGTTCCTGATGTCGATTATCTGGACATTCCTGCTTTTCTGCGCCGTCATGAAGAAGTTAAATAAACGTTAATCCCAAGGTGGTGTTGATAATCAGGGGTTTAACCCTGTTCCTACGTTCCGCTCCCGGACTTGTTCCGGGAGCATCCACGGAAAGAATGCTTTGCAGGCAAAAAAGGCTGTCGATCTTGATAGCCAAGCAGCATCTTTTGTTTGCTATCAAGTTTAAAAAACAATGATCTGCCTCGAACCTGTTGTTTCATTTATTGTTATGACCGTATTATTTTATTTGCAGCAAAGTTAATATTTATCCGTCTTGTAACTATTATGTTTAATAAGATGAATTTTTAAATTATCAGGTTTTTTGTGGAAAAGATGAAAAAAATTAGACTTTTCAATAGACTGTTGATAAAATGATAGAGTTTATGCGCGTAAAACAAATAAGACGATAACAGTGAGCACTGAATGATAAAACAACGAACTCCTAAAAAGGTGATCCAAGCTACTGGCGTTGGCTTGCATTCTGGTGAAAAAGTGCTTCTCACCTTAAGACCCGCTCCTATTAACACAGGGATCGTTTTCAGACGCGTTGATCTCTCACCCGTTGTAGAAATACCAGCAATTTTTGACAAGGTTTGCGACACCACCTTATGCACGTCACTTCAACACAATGGTACAAAGGTGGCAACGGTTGAACATTTACTGTCAGCTTTTGCCGGTTTAGGCATTGATAATGCCTATGTGGATGTGAATGCGCCAGAGTTACCCATTATGGATGGCAGCTCATCTCCCTTTGTCTTCCTGTTGCAATCCGCTGGTATCCGTGAACAAAATGCTGCCAAGCGTTTTATCAGAATTAAAAAACCTGTCAGAGTTGAAGAGGGTGATAAGTACGTTCAGTTTCTTCCCTTTAAAGGCTATAAAGTCTCTTTTACCATTGGTTTTGATCATCCTGTTTTTAATGACAAACCACAAACGGCCACCTTTGATTTTTCTGGATCTTCCTATGTTAAAGAAGTCTGTCGAGCCCGAACGTTTGGCTTTTTGTCAGACTATGAAAAATTACGTGACGCCAACCTTGCCAACGGCGGCAGTCTGGATAATGCCATTGTTGTTGATGATTACCGCGTCTTGAATGAAGACGGCTTACGATTCGATGGCGAGTTCGTTGCGCATAAGGTGCTTGATGCGGTCGGTGATCTGTATCTTCTAGGATCCAGTCTGATAGGCGCCTTTGAAGGCTATAAATCCGGACATGGTTTAAACAACAAGCTGCTTCGAGAGCTTATGGCCAGACAAGATGCCTGGGAATATACTTATTTTGACACTGAAAATTACATTCCCGATTACCAGCATTGTCTGGAAGCAATAGAAGCCTGATGCTTGGCCCGCTGTAGGTTGGGCCTTGGCCCAACAATGCACTTAGTGCATTAAAATCAACCATCATTTCTTGCTAAGGCCTTTAAAGCTTCTTTTAATGGCTCATGTGAACAGTCTTCACTTTCGCTTAGAATAATTGAACGGGCCGCTTCAGAAATGGGCTTGGTTCTTTTTTTCTTTTTTTTGCTCTCAGCACTTTGCTGTTCAATGACCATCACCTTAATGGATCGTAAATTGTAAAAACCTTTCTGTCGTAATGAATCACGCAGCTCCGGTATAAGATAACGCATTTGTGAAGCCCAGACGGCATCAGTGGTCGACAGACTCAGACAGCTTTTATTAAAAGAACCCACCTGTATATGCTCTTTCAAATTATCCGGCAAACAGGCTTTGATTTTTACCTGTAACTGCTCAAGCTCCAGAGCCTGCTGACAGATTTTTGCCAGTTGAGTGTTGAGGCATTGATTAATTGGTCGCACTGTTCTTTCTCTAAATAAGGTTCATCAATTATTTTAAGCTTTTTTTATACATATTGCAGCAATGACAAGAGGATTAATTCAGGCTATCCTGATAGGAGTGCAGAAATTGCTTAGCAAAAGGAATGACATTGAATGAAGGGAAAGAAAGTTCTGATAACTATCCTTGTCTTTGCTGTGATCATGTTTACTATTTTTATGGTGATTGTCATGAGCGAGGAGGAAAGCCGCCTGCAAGCTCGTCAGCCAGTCACTCTTATTGAAACCACTCCTGTTATCCAGCGCACTGTGACAGAAACACTGGAAGCCGTGGGTACAGCCAAAGCCTATGAGTCAGTGACTATTTCAGCCAATGTGACAGAGTATATCAGCCAGTTACATTTTGAAGATGGTGATCGCGTTCAAAAAGGCGATATTCTTGTCGAACTGGAAACGGCTGAAGAAATGGCCCAGCTCCAGGAGGCTGAGGCGCGGTTAATGGAAGCGCGATTACAGTTTAAACGTATTCAGAATCTGGTGAAACGAGATTTTTCATCACAGGCTGAGCTCGATACCTTGAAAGCCAATGCAGACAGCGCAAAAGCGCAGCTCGAACGCATCAAGACCACCATTGCTGACCGAAGCATTACCGCACCCTTTGATGGCATTTTAGGCTTTCGTAAAGTCAGTGAGGGAGCATTGCTTGAACCGGGCGATCAAATTGTCACCCTGGATATGATTCAGCCCTTAAGAATAGACTTCTCTGTGCCTGAAAAATACTTGAATCAAATCCGGGTGGGTCAAGCGTTCAAAGCCCGTTCCATTGCTTATGCTGAGGATATTATTACAGGCAAAATTGCAACGGTTGATAGCCGCATAGATGAACAGACACGCTCTGTAATTGTCAGAGGACAAATGGATAATCAGCAGTTAAAGCTAAAGCCTGGTATGTTATTGAAAATCAGCTTGCCTATAGCTTCCCGCCAGGTATTGACCATTCCTGAAGAAGCTTTGCTGGCACAGGGAAATAAACGCTATATTTTTATCGTTCCCAGAGGTGGAAATATAGCCGAGCGTCATGAAGTGAAAATCATTTCCCGTGAGGGGCCGTTAATCAACATTGATAGCGAGATAGACCCAGATGCACTTGTCGTTACTCGTGGCGCGTTCAAATTGCAAGATGGACAAAAGGTTAAAATAAAAAATGTGGCTCAGTGATCTTTCAGTAAAAAATCCTGTCTTGGCCATGGTGGTCAACCTGTTGCTGATCGTTTTTGGCTTGATAGCACTTAACCGGCTGTCGCTGCGTGAATTTCCTGATATTGATCCGCCGGTAGTGTCCATCGAAACCAGCTATACAGGTGCTGCGGCCCAAACCGTGGAGAACCGGATAACCAAAGTGCTTGAACGGCGCATCAGCGGCATTGAAGGCGTGCGGTTTATTGATGCTAAAAGTATTGATGGTTTTTCAAGTATAAATATCGAATTTAATATCAATAGAAATATTGATGATGCCAGTAATGATGTTCGGGAACGGGTATTCAGCGCTATGAGCGACTTACCCGAGGAGGCTGATCCGCCAGAGGTGTTTAAAGTCGATAGCAATGCCGGTGTGATTATGTGGCTGAATTTATCTTCCAAACGCTTTAATGCTTTGGAACTGACCGACTATGCTGATCGTTATATTGTAGATAATTTGTCAGTCATTGATGGTGTAGCCCGCGTGCGTATCGGTGGAGAAAAACGATATGCCATGCGCATATGGCTTGATAGACATGCCATGGTAGGTAAAAATGTCACAGTACAGGATATTGAACAAGCCCTTCGAGAGAATAATATTGAATTGCCTGCGGGTCGTATTGAATCCGAACAGCGGGAATTTCCGGTCTGGCTGGCCCGGCAATTTTCTACACCCCAGGAGTTTGGTCAAATTGTTATCCGACGAGAACCCACCGGTCATCTGTTACGCCTGAGTGAAGTGGCTGACATCAAAAAAGGGGCCGAAAATCGCCGCACAGAGTTGCGCGGTAACCGTGCCAGCATGATAGGGCTGGGCATTATTAAACAATCCAGAGCCAATACCCTTGATGTGGCTAAAAAGGTCAGGGACGCGGTGAATGCCATTAATCTGCCGGAAGGCATGGAACTGCTCCAGAGTTACGATACTTCTGTGTTTATTAATCAATCCATCAACGAGGTGCTGAAGACCTTTGTGATTGCTTTAATACTGGTGGTTTTTGTTATTTTGCTGTTTCTTGGAAACATTCGTTCAATGCTTATCCCCTTTGTCACCATTCCTGTCGCCATCATCGCAACCTTTATGGTGATTTACGCGGCTGGTTTTTCATTGAATTTATTGACTCTTTTAGGCCTGGTACTGGCTATAGGTCTGGTCGTGGATGATGCCATTGTAGTGTTGGAAAATATCAATCGCCGCATTTCCATGCATGAACCGCCACTTTTAGCGAGCTTTCGAGGCACCCGTCAAGTAGGGTTTGCTGTGGTTGCAACGACGGTGGTTTTGTTAGCAGTTTTTTTACCCATTACCATTTTGCAAGGCAATGTGGGACGTCTGTTCAGTGAATTTGCCTTTACCCTGGCTGCGGCCGTTGTTTTTTCCACCTTCGTGGCTCTTACTTTAACCCCGGTTATGTGCTCTCTGATTTTGACAGAAAAGCAGAACCAAGCACGATTGACCAGAGGGGTTAATCATTATCTCAATAAATTACAACAGGCTTACAAGCGCGCCTTAAAACACAGCCTTCGCCACAGTTATGTTTTTTTAATTGCTTTTTTGCTGATTATTCTTTCAGGTGCGGGCTTGTATTATGCCATTCCCCAGGAGCTTGTTCCGCAGGAAGACCGGGGGGCCTTTTTTGTCATCGCCAAAGCACCGGAGGGGACCAGTTTTAAAAGTATGCAAAACAACATGCGTCAAATTGAGTCTGTGCTGATGCGTTGGGTTGAAGCGGGTATTGCCACCAGGGTATTGACTTTGTTTCCTCAGGGGTTTGGCAGCGGCGATCCTTTGAATACAGGCTTTGGTATTGTGGTGATGAAGGATTTTGCCGAGCGTGACATAAGCAGCCAGGAGGTGATTAATCAAGCCCGTATCCATCTTTTAAACATCCCCGGCGTGATTGCTATACCTATCATGCGCTCTGCCATTGGCAGTCTTAATTTAAGCCAGCCAGTCCAGTTTGTCATTGGGGGCACTAACTATGAGGAGCTGACCCAATGGCGTGACGCCATATTGGCCGAGGCCAGAAAAAATCCCGGGCTGGTCAATCTCGATAGCGATTATGATCCCAGTAAAATTCAGTTTAATTTAATCATTGATTACACTCGGGCCTCTGAGCTTGGCGTCTCAATCGAATCGATAGGTCGTACACTGGAATCCTTTCTGGGAGCGCGAACAGTCACAACTTATATTGATAGAGATGAGGAATATGATGTGATTCTTGAAGCCAGTCCTGAAAAGAAAGCAAGTCTCAGTGATTTAAGAAATATTTATGTCCGTTCATCAACAACCAACCGGCTGATTCCTTTGTCCAATATTGCACATATCAAAGAAGTCACCGTACCCAATGCGCTGTATCGGTTTAATCGCAGTAAATCCATTACCATCTCCGCCAGTCTGGCAGAAGGCTATTCACTCGGTGAGGCGCTGGATTATTTAAATCAGCTGGCCAAGGAACAATTACCCGCACGGGCAAGAATAGATTATAAGGATCAGTCGCGCGATTATCAGGAGTCTCAAGCTGGTATTTTTACCACCTTTCTTTTGGCCTTACTGGTGATGTTTTTGGTTTTAGCGGCCCAGTTTGGCAGCTTTATTCACCCGATAGTTATTTTTATAACGGCGCCTATTGCGATTGTCGGCGGCATGTTGGGGCTTTATCTGACAGGCAATACCTTTAATATTTATAGTGAGATAGGCATCATCATGCTCATAGGACTGGCTGCTAAAAACGGTATATTGATGGTTGAATTTATTAATCAGCTTCGCGAGCAGGGGGTGAAATTCATGCAAGCCGTCATTGAAGGTTCGCTCGTCAGGCTTCGACCGGTATTGATGACGGCCATCTCAACCCTGTTTGGCAGCCTGCCATTGGTGTTTGCAACAGGGGCAGGTGCAGAAAGCCGAATGAGCATTGGGATCATCATTTTCTTTGGCATCAGCTTTGCCACCTTGCTGACCTTGTTTGCAGTGCCGGTGGTGTATGTCAAATTAGCCAGGCATACCAAGCCAAGAAACTATACAGCCCTCAGACTGGAGGATCAGCAAGCGACTCAGAAGCACTGAAAAAAAGCACGCAGGCCTTTGTGTCAGGGCTGTCCCATCAAAATTGATTTGAAGCTAATCAGTTAGCACGATCTGCTCCCTTCTCCCTCAAGGACTACCCTGTGGACAGATCTCTGTATAAATTCCAACCGTCACTTATTTATTTAACGGCTGGCTCTTCAGGATCGTCCCATCAAAATTGATTTGAAGCTAATCAGTTAGCACGATCAGCT
>JAGXGR010000094.1 GCA_024636645.1 Legionella sp. | reverse complement strand
GGTTTCCTCTTCTTCTGCCACCGGATCAGAGTCATATAATAAGGTGGCCCCTACCCTTAATTCAGCGACACCTTTTTCAAGGCGAACGGTTCGCAAAACCAGTCCGGTATTTAAATTTCCATCAAATCCCAACCAACCTACAGCCCCTGCGTACCATTTTCGAGGTGATTTCTCATGTTTTTCGATGAAATTCATCGCCCAGAGTTTCGGAGCGCCAGTCACTGTCACCACCCACATATGGGTTAAGAAGGCATCGATGGCATCAAACCCTTCTCGCAACTGACCCTCTACATGATCAACGGTATGGATCAAACGGGAATACATTTCTATCTGACGTCGACCGATAACTTTTACAGAGCCTGCCTCACAAATCCTTGATTTATCATTCCTGTCAACGTCGGTGCACATGGTCAGTTCCGAGGCTTCTTTTTGTGACTCGAGAAGCGTTTGAATATTCGCTGCATCTTCAATGGCGTTGGCCCCGCGTTTAATGGTTCCTGAAATAGGGCAGGTCTCAACCCGCTTGCCTTTGACCCGGACATACATTTCCGGAGACGCACCGACCAGGTATTCTTCAGCGCCGAGATTAACAAAAAAACCATAGGGTGAAGGATTTAACTCGCGCATCCGCCTGAATAATACCGAGGGATTTTCTTCAAAATGACTGTAAAACGTCTGGCTAGGCACCACCTCAAACAAATCACCGCAGGCAAAATGCTTTTTGGCAATATCTACAATGCCTGCGTATTCACCAGGCCGGTGATCGCCTTTTTTCTCGGGCCTGTGCACCGGCTGATAGGCCTGCTCTTGCCCATCTCTTGGCAAATCCAAGGTAGAACTGCTTTGATACTCAAAATCATAACGTCTGACAAAGGCCTCTTCCTTAGGGTGGTTCACCACATAAATCTCATCAGGAAGATAAAGAACCATTTCGCGTTGCGAGGCTTCCCGCGGCTTTTGTTTTTCAAGCGATTCAAACTGATAAATCAAATCATAGGCAAAGGCACCATAAAAACCAATATAAGGCTCGCTCTTTACTTTGAAAAATGCCAGCAGTTGACGTAATACACTAAAGACAGAGGGCTGATGGCTGCGCTCTTCTTCACTGAACACTTGATGGGATGTCAACACTTCATACTCATGATGATCCGTTGACTGTGCGATGGCGTCTATTTCCTCCATATCCTGAACACAGGCATGGATGATGTTGAGCAATTGCCGGCCGCGCTCATTCAAGGCTTGAACAATCAAGCGGTTATTTTGGCAAATCAATGCAATCGGTGGGTTATAAAAGCCGATATCCCAGCATGTATAGCGCCCGGGGTATTCATAGCTGGAGGTAAATAAGGCACCACGATGACTGTCAAGCTTGTCAATAAGGCCTTCAACACCCTGTTCATAATTCAATAATTCCTCAGTAAAAAGGATATTCACCCCTTCTGAGGTTTTTATTTTGTGCAGCATAGGATGACTCTCAGCAGTATTAATTGATTTCAAATTATTCTACTGTAAATTACATGAAGCGCAAACTATAAAACCCTGTTTAAAAACAGAACATGGCCATGTAGGGTGGAGCAAAGGAGCGTAGCGATGTGCCCACCACTCGAGTTCTTCTGCCACTATGGTGGGCACGCTGCGCTTTGCGCCACCCTACAGTATTCTTTTTAAACCTCGAGACTCTTGCCCTGCCCTCATCACCCTTTGTACCGGACAATTTTTGAAACGGTCGTAGCGACGAAGTAATCCACTGGCCTTAACGATGCGAATGATCATATCACTAGTATATATGTTTAATTGATTGCCCTAGACAAATTATGCTGGTTATAATGGCCACATTTTACTATAGGAAAAGCCATGACTCTAAGCACTGAGGAATTGGAAAAAATTGCTGATTTAGCTTATTTGGATATTGAAAGCCGCGACAGTCAGTTAGCTGCAGATATCAGCGGCATCATGGATTTCGTTGAGCAATTACGCGCGGTGGATACCTTGGGCGTGGCACCACTATACCACCCTTTTGATCTGCATCAACGGTTTCGGGCAGACAGCGTCACAGAAGAAAGCTGCCTGAAAGAACTGGAAGAGATTGCCCCGCAGTTTGATGAGGGCCTGTATCTTGTTCCCAAAGTTATCGATTCAGGAAATTAAATCATGCACCGCTTTTCTATCAGGCAATTATCTGAAGGACTAAAACAAGGCCAGTTCAGCGCTGTCGAACTAACCGAGCATTATTTAAAACGTATAAAAGAACAACAGGCCTTGAATGCTTTTATTACAATCGATGAGCCACTGGCTCTGCAATCAGCCAGGCAAGCCGATCAAATCCTTTCGCAAGGTAGGGCCACTGACTTAACCGGCATTCCCATGGCGCATAAGGATATATTCTGCACTCAACAGATGCCAACGACCTGCGCTTCAAAGATGCTCAGCAACTATGTCTCTCCTTTTGATGCAACGGTGGTTGAAAAGCTTCACCAGCAAGGCTGTGTGGTTATCGGCAAAACCAACATGGACGAATTTGCCATGGGCTCTGCCAATGAAAATTCCTGGTATGGTCCGGTTAAAAACCCATGGCATCTGCAACATGTTCCCGGTGGCTCCTCAGGTGGCTCAGCGGCTGCCGTTGCCGCCTCTCTGGTATCTTACGCCACGGGCACAGACACTGGCGGTTCGATACGTCAACCGGCAGCATTTTGTGGTATTTCAGGGATTAAACCCACCTACGGCTTGATTTCACGTTATGGCATGGTCGCATTTGCATCCAGTCTTGATCAAGCGGGCCCCTTGGCTCGAAGTGCTGAGGATTTGGCTGTTCTGTTACAAGCCATGGCCGGTTTTGATCCCAAGGATTCGACCTCCGTTAATCAACCGGTTGCTAATTATTCAGATCAGATAGATAAGCCAGTCAAGTCGCTGAAAATCGGTCTTCCGCGTTGTTTTTTTACAGAGGAGGTTGATAAACAAGTTCAGCAGATTATTCTGGATGCGGTCAAGGTATATGAACAGGCAGGGGCCGAAATTATTGATATTGATCTCAAGCTGCAGCATTTATGGGTGCCCTGCTATTATGTCATCGCCTGTGCTGAGGCCTCCTCCAACCTGTCACGTTATGATGGCATTCGTTTTGGCCACCGTTGTGCCAAGTCAAGCAGCTTGAAAGAGATGATCGTTAACTCCCGTCATGAAGGCTTTGGCGAGGAAGTCAAACGCCGAATCCTGACCGGAACCCATGTTTTATCTGCCGGTTATTTTGATGCCTACTATTTACAGGCCTTAAAAATCCGCAGATTAATCCAATTTGAACTGATCCAGGCATTTGACAGCGTGGATGTCATTTTAGGCCCAACGACGCCAACTGCGGCTTTTAAACAGGGCGAAAAAAGCGATCCGGTACAAACGTATCTTTCTGATGTATTTACAGTTTCTGCAAACCTTGCTGGCATTCCAGCGATATCCATTCCTGCAGGTTTTCATCAGGGACTTCCAGTGGGGTTACAATTGCTGGGGCCTCATTTCAGCGAGGCTCGCTTGCTTAATATAGCCCATCAATACCAACAACTGACGGACTGGCATCTGGCCTGTCCTACGGAATAAAGGTGACTTATGGCTTGGGATACAGTCATTGGGCTTGAAGTTCATGCCCAGTTAAAAACGGTTTCAAAATTATTTTCAGGCGCCTCAACCCGTTTTGGTGAGCCGCCCAACAGTCAAACCAGTTATATTGATGCAGGCCTTCCCGGGGTATTGCCGGTTTTAAACGAGCAGGCTGTCTTGTTAGCGATTCGATTCGGTTTGGCCATTGATGCAGAAATTAATGATAACTCTACCTTTGAGCGCAAAAATTATTTTTATCCCGATTTGCCCAAGGGCTACCAAATCAGTCAATATGCAAAGCCTATTGTCTCCAACGGCTATTTAACCATCAATAAAGGCTCGGCCAGTGAAAAAAAAATATCTATCCTAAGAGCCCATTTAGAAGAAGATGCCGGTAAATCGCTTCATGATGCCCATCATGACTGTACCGGGATTGATTTAAATCGCGCGGGCACCCCCTTATTGGAAATTGTTACCACCCCGTGCATTCATTCTGCTAAAGACGCTATCAGCTATTTAAAGGCACTGCATCAACTGGTACGGTTTTTAGCTGTTTGTGACGGCAACATGCAGGAAGGATCGTTTCGTTGTGATGTTAACATTTCACTTAAGCCCAAGGGATCTAAAACGCTCGGCACTCGAACGGAATTAAAAAATCTCAATTCCTTTCGTTTTATAGAAAAGGCCATTTCATATGAAACAGCACGCCAACAGGATCTTCTGGAACAAGGTAAACCCGTTATCCAGCAAACGCGTTTATTTGATCCAGCGACAGAAACTACCCAGTTACTAAGAATGAAAGAAAGTGAAAACGACTACCGCTACGTTCCCGATCCAGACTTGCTCCCTGTCAGAATCAGCCAAAAAGAGATTGATACTGTCAGACGACATATGCCCCAACTGCCAAAAGAGATTCGCAGCCGTTTAGAAAAAAATGAGAGCCTGACTACAGACGATGTCAGCTTTGTCTTGTCCTCCCCTGCTGTGTACAGTTTTTTCGTTGCTATTAATGAGCAAACCAAAGCGGAAGAAAAGATGGTCATCAATTGGTTGAAAGGCATCTATTCTTCAGCCCTCAATGAAGACAATCGCAGTTTTGAAAAACCGCCTGTCTCTGCAGAATTAATGGCAAGTTTATTGGATAAACTGACTGAGAAAACACTCTCAAATCACATGGCCAGGCAAATTTTTGCAAGATTATGGGCGGGTGAAAAAGACATAGACAGCATTATCGAGCAGCATGGGTTCAGCCAAACGGATGATGATGAGGCGGCGTTGAAAAAAATAACGGAAGAGATTGTTCAACAATATCCGCAACAAGCAACAGAGTATCGTGCTGGCAAAGAGAAACTGTTGGCCTTTTTTGTAGGCCAGGTGATGAAACAGACCAAAGGAAAAGCAAATCCTGAAAAAGTGAGCGCATGGCTTAAAGAAGCATTAAAATAGAAAGTATCTGCGGTGTGAGGCGAGCGCGCTGCTCTGAATCACGGGATTGCTCCGTTACCTCCCAAAGAACGTCCCTTTAACTTATTTTATTAATGTGCTCAAAATGCTTAGGCATTCCTTTGTAGACCGCGCCCTGTAGCCTTGATAAGCGCAGCGCATCAAGGACTGCGCTTAATATTGGAAAAATGCCTGTCATCCAGAAAACTGATAACGGGGATAAAAATGTAGAATGCAGTAACGCCTGTTACCACAATAGTTATTTTCTTTTAAAGAAGTAAAGTCGGTCGATAAGCCGGGTTCTGTCGTGGGCAATCATTCATCTGGGACCTGCGTCACCGCAGGCCTCAAGCGACCTACCCGAATCCCGTACGGACCGTACGTTATGGCCGAAGCCATGTGGATTCCTATTTGGTCTTGCTCCAAGTGGGGTTTTCCCTGCCACGCCTGTTGCCAGACGTGCGGTGCGCTCTTACCGCACCATTTCACCCTTACCTGCCATCAGAGATGACAGGCGGTATATTTTCTGTGGCACTTTCCGTAGGCTCGCGCCTCCCAGGCGTTACCTGGCACTTTGTCCTGTGGAGCCCGGACTTTCCTCCCTTTGCCAAAGGCAAAGAGCGATTGCCTGACCGACTTTGTAATCAATTGTAGCAGAGTGAATAGCTAAAAACCAGGATTAAAAATCGCGGGTACCAATAAATTCATCGTCAAAATAACGCTTCAGCTTGGTACGCAGGGTTCCACGGCTAACACCCAATACGCGAGCAGCTTTGGACTGGTTATAACGTGTCAATTCCATCACTGTGCGAAAAAGAGGCGCCTCTACTTCTTCAATAATCAGTTGATAAAGATTCAGGTTGGCATCTTTCGAACTGTTTGCGTTTAAATAATTTTTAACGGCATTAACAACATGATCGGACAATGCCTCATTGCCTTGCACAACTTCTTTTAATACTGCACTCATTTCAATCTCCTACTAGATATATAATACAATAAAACCGCTCAAACAAAACACTTGTAGAGCATCATGGCGAATATTATACCAAAAAAACTAAACGATGTAAATATTGTTTCAAACATATTCATTTCTTAAGGGAATATTAAGTGATTTTGTGGCTAATTGCAATACATCGATAGCCCAATTAATGCAAAAAAATTAAAAAAAAATCAATATGTGTATTAATAATGACAAAAACCGGCGGGCTTTGATCGGCAATCAAGGATGTATAGGGACAAGAAAAAAAGACAGTGGTGTTATTTACAGCCATTTTTTTTTTGCTTTTTTTGGGACGAGCGTTTTAAAATTTACAGCATTGCAATAAAGCAGGCCTCATATAAGGCCTGCTTATCAGGACTACATTCCAGGATCGATTGATTCCCTCGGAGGCGTCCTATCCAGCTCTTTTTGAAGAAAATCCAAACGCTTGGCCAATGAACCGTTAGGATTTTTATCGAGATCATTTAGTTCTTTCAAAACAAGCTCAATGCTCGTTTCTCTCCCCTCAATTTGCTTAATCATTGTTCTTACCAACGAGGTATGATGACGATTAAAATGGCCATGGGCAAAAAGAGATAACGAAGACAAAACAGGTGTAGTCCCTTTAGTATAATCACTAAGCAAGGCCATGACCTTTTGTTCAAAGGCCATGACCTTGTTTTCTTCAGACGAATACGCGTTTGTTATTTTTTGGTAACTAAGGGGAAATACTCGTGCCGAATCATTTTGAATAATATTTTCTGAATTTTTTGGAGGCACGCTCAAATTTTGTCGCAATGCCTCAATACCTGTGTTTACTTTAGCACTGACCCGAAACACTTGCCGTTGTATATTACTATATCCTTTCTCTTTTACCGCTTCTAATAAGGCGTTTATATCGTCATCATTATCGTCATCATTCATTGCGGATACGCCAAGATCTGTTTTGTTGATGATCAAGTAAACCTCAGCATCATTTTTAACGTTTTGCGTAGGTAAAAAGGATAAAATTTCTTCTTTTATTAAAGGCTTATCAGCAGGAATGACCAGGCACAGTTTATCTGCACCACTGGTATACCTCGGAATGAAAAATTTATAACGTTCTAACCCGGCAGTATCCCAAATAAGTAGGGAATTCTGTTCAGAAATGCGTTTACTAAAAAAATCGCTGCCTATGGTGGGTTCTGTTTGTTCCAGGTAGCTTTTTCCCGCTAATCGCCTTGCCAACTGAGTTTTACCCGCTTCGGTTGGGCCTAGAAAAACCACTTTTAAATTTCTCATTTTTACTTCTTTATTGGTGCGTGTGATTGGTATTGTAACAAAAAGGACAAATAATGCAACAAAAACACGGCAAAAACATGGCGACTTGTCAAAGAAAGCAGTCCATTTCCATGCCTTTGAGGTTGTTCTACACGGCTGCCCCATCTTAATTTGCATTGAAGTTAATCAGTTAGCACAATCTGCTCCCTTCTCCCTTGAGGGAGAAGGGTTGGGGATGAGGGTGGC
>JAGXGR010000093.1 GCA_024636645.1 Legionella sp. | reverse complement strand
TGTTAAGTCAGTTATCTAAAAACGTGATCAGTATTGAGTATTTTGCTGATTTAACTGAAAGCGCGGCTAAAAAATTAAAAACGCACCGGTGCGATAATGTAGAGCTTATTACAGGGGATGCCAGCCGGGGATGGCTGGACAAAGCCCCCTATGAGGTGGTGATATTTACCGGCGGCATTGAACAATTGACTGAAACACATCGCCTTCAGGTATTACCCGGCGGTAAATTATTTGCTATTGTAGGTAAATCACCTGTTTTACAAGGTCAGTTACATCAACTTGATCATGAAGGCAACTGGACTGAATCTATTTTATTTGAGACGGATTTACCCCCTTTGATTGACCCGTTAAAGCCTAAAGAATTCATATTCTAGGAAAGAATTTCATGAGAAAATTATTGCTTGCTTGTCTTACATCCATACTGATGGTATCCAACGTCAGCGCGACGGATCTGATGGATATCTTTCAGCAAGCATTGGAAAATGATCCTGTTTTCAAAGAATCCTACGACAACTATATGGCCAGCCAGGAAGCCATCCCTCAGGCTCGCGCGGCTTTGTATCCTCAGTTAACGGTAAATGAACAGGTTGGACGTGGTTTTTCCAGCAATAAAGTGGTTAACAGACCAACCGTAGAGGGTACTTTTAACACCAATCAGTTACAAGTCACAACCTCCCAGGCACTCTTTAATTATGAAGCCTGGGCTGCTGTCAAACAGGCTAAAGCCTCGGTTAAAGCGGCACAGGCCAATTTTAATGATTCAGCACAGGATTTGATTTTAAGAACCGCCAAGGCCTATTTTGATATTTTATTGGCAAAGGATACTCTACGCTTTGCCGAAGCCAAAAAAAGAGCCAATAGAAGGCAGCTTGATCAAGCCAACGAACGATTTAAGGTCGGGGTTGATGCCATCACCACGGTTTATGAAGCCAAAGCCGCTTATGACCAATCCATTGCAGAGGTCATTTCTGCCCGTAACAATGAGATTAATCAAAGTGAAAATCTACGCAAATTAACCAATCATGTTTATAAAAATCTGGCGCCGCTGCGTAACAGCCGTATTCCTTTAATCACGCCTGAGCCTAATAATGTCAATGACTGGATTGATTCTGGACTTAAGCAGAATTACAAGTTATATGCCTTCAAATACAACCTGGAGGCCGCCAGAGAAAATATTAAATCACAGTCCGCTGCCGGTTGGCCCAGCTTTGCGATACAGGGGAATGCAAGCCAGACCAATAATGACGTAAGCTCACGCGAATCCTCCTTTTTTATCCCTTCAAAGCAGATGAATGCCTCGCTTGCTTTGGCGATGAATTTTCCTGTGATTCAGGGCGGTCTTGTGCAATCAAAAACCAGAGAAGCAAATTATAACTTTCAGGCAGCCAGTGAACGACTGGAACAAACCCACAGAGCTGTTATCGTTGACAGCAGCATAGCCTACAATACCATTATCGATGGCATCAGCAAGGTCAAGGCCGATCGTCAAACGGTGATTTCCCAGAGAAACTCGCTTGAAAGCACCGAGGCACAATTTGAAGTAGGTACCCGAACCATGGTGGATGTGGTCAATGCCCAGCAACGCCTTTTCGAAGCACAAAGGCAGCTCGCTGAAGATCAATACGCTTTAATCAATGCGTTGTTAAATCTGAAATATTTGGCAGGCACGCTGAATGTCAATGATATTGAACAAATCAATGCCTGGCTGGCAACGACTCGAATCAATGGCTTTGCTCCTGGCTGTGATATCAAAACGCCCTGTGTTGCCAATAAAATTACAAAATAATCTGGCTTCAATGCCCAAATCGATTATAATTTCCAAAAAATTTACAAGATGTCATGCCAATTGTCGCGCATCTTAATAACCGGGCCTGAATTATGTCAAAAACTCCCTCACACACCGAAAAAAAACTGCTGCACTACACCGGCAAGGCGATTGCTGATTACAACATGATCCAGCGAGGGGATCGGGTCATGGTCTGTTTATCCGGCGGGAAAGATTCCTTTAGCTTGCTGACGATACTGCATCAATTAAGAAAACGGTCTGGTAATAAGTTTGAGCTGTTTGCTTTTACGCTGGATCAGGCACAACCCGGCTGGGATGACCGTCAACTGAAACAATGGCTGACCGACAGAAACATTGCCCATGAAATTCTTACCCGAGACACTTACAGTATCGTCAAGGAAAAAATTCCTGAAGGAAAAACCTATTGCTCTTTATGCTCTCGTTTGAGACGTGGCATTATTTACCGTTATGCAGAAGAGAAAGGCTTTAACAAGATTGCCCTGGGTCACCACCGCGATGATTTAATCCGAACGCTGATGATGTCCATTCTTTATAATGGCGATATCCGCTCCATGCCACCCAAACTGTTGAGTGATAATAAAAAACACATTGTCATCCGACCGCTGTGTTATGTTCAGGAAAAAGATATCATTCAATTTGCCAAAGAAGAAGATTTTCCTATCATTCCCTGTACCTTATGCGGATCACAGGAAAACCTGGCACGAAAACGGGTAGCGCGGCTGATTGACCAATTGGCAGAAGAAAATCCAAAGATTCCCTCCAATATGCTCCATGCCTTGCAAAGCTTAAAACCCAGTCAATTGATGGATCAACAGTTATGGGACTTTAAATCACTTGAGTCGGGTTTACTGACCGAGGAACGCAATCCAGAAATAAACTGTATAGAGATTGATAATACCGAAGTATTTGAGGATTTCATTTAGCTTAAAACAACAGCTTATGACACAATGCATTAGCGAGAAAACAAATTAATACTGGCAAATTGTTAAAGGATGTCAATCTATGAATGAAGTCATGAATAATAATTTTCGCAAGTTTAAAGTCTATCAAAAACGCTATTTCAAATTCGATTTTGTAGCCGCTATAGTTGTTTTTCTCGTCGCAATCCCTCTGTGTCTTGGCATCGCTCTGGCTTCAGGCGCGCCACTTTTTTCCGGTATTTTAAGTGGCATCATCGGCGGCATTGTTGTTGGTATTTTCAGCGGCTCGCAGGTCAGTGTCAGCGGCCCTGCAGCCGGTATGGCAGCGGTGGTACTGACAGCCATTACCCAGCTGGGTGATTTTCATATTTTTTTACTGGCTTTGACCATTGCAGGCGTGCTGCAGTTAATTATTGGTTTTTTTAAGGCCGGCTTTATTGCCGACTATGTCCCTTCAAATGTCGTTCAAGGATTGCTTTGCGCCATTGGTATTTTGCTGATTGTAAAGCAATTGCCTCTAGCATTCACTCACTCAACGGAGTTAAAGGAACTTCAAACGCATCTGTTGGAAACAACGGAAGGATTCACGCTAAAACCCCTCATGGACATAGGTGATCACCTGAACATGGGTGCGATACTGATTTCGCTCTTATCCCTGAGCATTCTTTTTTACTTTGAAAAAACTAAAAATAAAACGCTAAAGGAAATACCTGCACCCATTATTGTAGTTATCTTTGGTATCGTTTTAAATGAGTTATTTATGTTGAATGGCTCGTCTCTGGCACAATTGCCAATCCATCTGGTGAACATACCCGCCTCCTCCAATCTCAATGAGTTTGTTGCTCAATTACAGTACCCGGACTGGTCAGCATGGACCAATCCAAATATCTATTTCTATGCTTTTATATTGGCGACAGTGGCCTCTTTGGAAACCTTGCTTAATTTAAAAGCCGGCGAGCGCCTGGATAAAAAGCGCCGTTACAGTTCCAAAGATCAGGAATTGATTGCGCAAGGGCTTGGTAACATCACAGCAGGTCTCATCGGTGGTATTCCTATCACGTCAGTCATTGTCCGTACCTCGGTTAATATTCAAGCCGGGGCAAAATCAAAAGTTTCAGCTATTTTACACGGGGTTTTGATTCTGTTATCTGTTCTTTTGATACCAGGCATGCTTAACAAGATACCGCTGTCATCATTGGCAGCCATTCTTATCTACACCGGTTACAAACTCACAAGACCTGCAATTTATCAATCCATCTATAAACAAGGACTTGATCGTTTTATTCCCTTTATTGTTACGGTTTTTTCAATCATTGTCTTTAATTTGCTGGCAGGTATTCTGATTGGCTTGGCTATCAGTCTGTTTTATATTTTGAAATCAAACAGTCAGATCCGCTTTGATATTATCAAGGAATACTATCCCAATGGCATCAGCAATCGGCTCATATTGCCTCAGCAGGTGACCTTTCTCAATAAGGCCTCACTCATTGCCGAGCTAAATACCCTGCCCCGTGGCTCACAGCTGATTATTGATGCGCGTTATGCAACCTATATAGACAAGGAGATCCTCGAGCTTATCAAGGATTTCCAGGAAGAAAGAGCACAGCACAAGCAGATTGCTATCAATTTGACAGGGTTTAAAGATCATTACGACATTCATGATTATATCGATTTTATCAATGTCACCACCTATGATGTTCAGGCAGCCTTGTCACCTGCCCAGGTTCTCAAGATATTGCATGAGGGAAATCAGCGTTTTTTAAATGACACCCGCATTCACCGAAGCCCCAAGGTAGACATCCAGCACACGGCAGAAACGCAACACCCCATTGCCGTAGTCCTGGGCTGCATTGACTCGAGAGTGCCTGTTGAGATGATATTTGACATGAGCTTTGGCGATTTATTCTGTGTGCGGGTTGCCGGCAATGTGGTGAATAATGATGTGCTTGCCAGTATAGAGTATGCCTGTGATGTCGTTGGTGCCAAATTGGTTGTGGTTTTGGGGCATACGCGTTGCGGGGCCATCCAGGCGGCCTGTGATCATGTCGAAAAAGGCCACATCTCTCAATTGCTGGCTAAAATCAAACCGGCCATGGATGCAGAAAAACAGGCGCAAAAAAGCCCGCAGCACAAGATTCATAATGTCACCCAACTGAACATAGCCAATACAATGCAGCATATCTACCAGGAAAGTGATATTTTGAAAAAATTGACTAACAATGAGGATATAGCTTTGGTGGGTGCGCTCTATGATGTCGCCAGCGGCAAAGTGCTATTTCAAAATTATTCAGAGGCCCTGATGTTACTGGATAAAAAGAAAAATGAACCCCTGACCGGTAAATTGACAAAATTGCTTGATCACTCCGAGCTGGGCAACAAACCGGCAGTGGTTTAATGATGATGACTCGGCAATTGACAGCTTGCGCCCTTTATCTGCTCAGCACGGCCGGCTTAGCGCTGCCAAACGGCTTTGTTTATTTACATCAACTGGCACCAGACATAGAGCAAGACATGCGCTATGCTCAAAACTATAATTTTATTGGACAACCTGTGCCGGGTTACCATAAGGGACTTTGTATCTTGAGCAAAGAAACCGCCTTGCAGTTGTACCGCGCCAATCAAGCCATTCAGCGGCAGGGTTACAGGATAAAGGTCTATGATTGTTACCGTCCCCAGCGAGCGGTCGATGCTTTTTATCAATGGAGTAAAGATAAAAATAATCAAAAGATGAAAGACAGGTTTTATCCCCGAGAGGCCAAAGCGGATTTATTTAAAAATGGCTACATCGCCAGACGCTCGGGTCATAGCCGTGGCAGTACCGTTGATTTAACGCTGGTTAAAATCGGCAAAAGCCAAGCCGTTAAAAGCCCTTTAACGGCTTGTTATGACCGTTCAATCCATTACCTTGATGATAACTCGATTGACATGGGAACGCGGCATGATTGCCTGGATAGGGCAGCGCATTATGATTATGTTCATTTGAGCAACGCGCAGAAAAAAAATCGGCAGCGTTTAAAGCAATTAATGCAAGATTATGATTTTAGACCTTACAGTAAAGAATGGTGGCATTTTACCCTGAATAAAGAACCCTACCCCAATAGATATTTTAATTTCAACGTTGAATAAACATCGAATTCCTTCATCCAAAGTAGCCTTGATAAGCGCCAGCGCATCAAGGGCAGGATGGTTCGTGCCTCGACAATCCTTGATGCGCTTCGCTTATCAAGGCTACTTTAGATAGTCCATCCCTCAAAATGCGGGTAGCCTTGATAAGCGCCAGCGCATCAAGGGCAAGATGGTTGGTGGCCCGACAATCCTTGATGCGCTTCGCTTATCAAGGCTACTGAATTATTTTATATCCACTAACTCTATGGCTTCCATGGGCACAGGGGTGCCTAAAAATATGGGGCCGATGGTTGAAAATCGTTTGATGGAATCGGTGGCAAGGTACTGTATATTTCCTGATTGTTTTGCTTCATTTAAAAAATTATAGGTGATGAGCAACTCTTTTAAGGCGATGGCGGTGGCTTGGGCTGAATCTACTATTCTGACATCCGGCGGCAGCATCTCTGTCAGCAGTTGTCTGAATACAGGAAAATGAGTGCAACCCAATAAAACTGTATCCACCTGCTGGATATCCTGTAAATAATGCTTTAAGACTTCTCTTGCGACCAGATTATCAATCATCCCTTCTTCTGCCAAAGCCACAAGAAGGCTGCAGGTATGGGTCATTATCGAAGCCTCTGGCAGTGCGGTCTTTATCAGTTGTTGATAGGCGTTTGATGCAATGGTGGTTTCTGTCGCCATCACCGCAATTTTTTGATTTTTTGTAGCGGCAACCGCGGCAAAAGCACCCGGAGACACCACACCCAGGACCGGAATGTCCGGCAGCATGGTCTGAAGATGGCTTAGTGCCGCGGTTGTCGCTGTATTACAGGCGATGACCAAGGCCTTTATCTGACGTTCAACAAGCAGTTTTGCCATTTGCATGGCGTATTGCTGAACTGTAGCCGGGCTTTTGGTACCATAAGGCAGGCGTGCGGTATCTCCCAGGTAGATAAAGGATTCCCCAGGCAGCGTCTCCCGCAAGGCACGAAGGACGGTTAAACCGCCCATGCCTGAATCAAATACACCAATAGACTGTTGTTTTGAGCTCAATTAAACACTCCCTGTTGATTATTGTTTTGGGCCTCGTGGCTCCTCTGGGGCCTTATCCAACTGCAATTTCTGCAATTTGGATCGATGAAGTTGTGTTAACGCAGTTGTTGTCTTTTTGATGTCGGATTCATGACCAAATTTTTGCTCACACAACCCTCGGAAATAATTAACATGTTCTGAAATCTCAGCCTGTTTACTGGATAGCTGATTATACAAAGAACCCGATGCGAAACGAGCGATCCTGCCTTGCTCTTTTTTCGGATCAAAAGAGAAGGAAGCAACCTTAATGGCTTCCGCACCAAATTTCATATGCGGGCCATCGCGGCCCAATATCATCAAGGCGGTCCAAAGGTATCTCTGCTGTTCTGGCGTGCCACCACGAAGGATAATAGGTTGTTTTTTTCCAGGCGGTCCGTCAAGACATGACAACATTTGACTGGCCATGACCATGGAAAAATGAAGCATAGCCTTAGGATCACTGTTTTTTGGAAATGTAGTTGCCTCCAGCTTTACTAAAGGGGTGGAAGGCTTGTCTTTTACAGTGACCCAGGAAGGATTTGAAGGGCCAAATTTCTCAATAAACTGACCTTCCTCTCGGCCATGTTTGAAATTAAAAACACGGATTTTCTTATCTTGGATTTTGTCTCCAGCAAATAAGTTATCGTCTGGTCCATGTATTAAGGTAGGATTCTCAACCTGTGGTGTTGTACCCTTTGCTTGTGCCAGCTTTTCTTTGTCCGAGCTGGCGTCTTCATCAATAGATGTTACGGTGACTGTAAAATGAGTTGATTCTGAAAAATAACCCTTGATGGCTACACCGCCTTTCTCTGCCTCATGAATCAGTGTAAGAATCCCTTTTTTACCATCCTGTCCTTGCCCCAGCAATCTGTCCTGAACTTTTTTATAATCGTTTAAATCCCTTATGATCCTTGCCAGGCGCTTTTGAATTTTTTCATTAAATGTTTGTGGTCCTTGGGGTAATCCTTCCAAGACAGCTTTCTGTTCTTCAAGCAGCCTGATAACGATGGAGCAATTTTTGGCCAGCTCTTCAAAAGGGTTTTTTAACTTTGTAGCATCCTCACGCGCTTTTGCCATAAAAGCAGGATTTAACCATTTTTCAAATTTGGTTCCTAATATTTTTCTAAAGGTGGCTCTTGTGTCATCATCCGTCATGGCAAGGGCATTAAATTCGTCGTTCATCGCATCGAGGATCTTTTTCGCTTCGATTTCTTGTTTGCTCTCATCCAAATATTCTAAATGGATTCTTTTTAAACGAATGAATTCTTCAGGGGTAAAATACTCTTCCAATGGACTAGTGATTTTTGGTGCTGCAGCAGATACATTTTTTAAAAATTTTCTGTAAGTACTCTGTTTCCTAAAAACATCAATGAATTTTTGAGTATCTTTCTTTTCCAACTGGGCGTTTTTTTCCAAAGGTATTAACTGTTCTATCAACGCCAATGCTAAAGCATCATCGCCCCTGCTTTTTATTAATCTTTCATTATAACCACTTTGATCATTGATTCGCTTTATTGTTCCCTGTGAACCAGCATCTGCCTTCGCTTGTAGTATTTTGTCTTCTCGCTCTTGCATTCCAAACTTGTCTAAAAGCTTTGTTCTATTTTCAGCAGGAAATAGGTTAACAATGGCACTTATTATTTCTGAAAATTCGGTATCGGGTTGCAAATAATCATGTAATTGCTGATTTATATCTTCTACTTGTTGCGGCTCAAGATCCATGGCAGAATTTGCAAGGATTTTAGCAACTTCTGCATTATGAATTTTATGAAACTGACTAATGTTTTTATTTTCGTTTATAATATCAATCACCTGTGCATCTTTACCCAGTATGACTTGAAGTTCCTCTTTTTCATTACTATGTATCAAACGATACACATTGTTAGCAAAATCCTGCATTAATTCTTGTTGTTTCTCAGGCTCTAACAATACGAAAGATTCGATTAACTGTGGATGAGCAGAAGCGCCATAGATAGATAATAGATCCAGTTGTAATGCAAAGGCTTTTTCCATTACCGGAGAGATTAACCTGGGCATATTATCTTTTTCTAAAAGTTCAGTATTTTCTATACCTGCTGCTTTCAGATGTTTTACAAAATGATCGAATTCCATTGGGGGCAGGGTAGCCCTGCGCAGCGCTTCAAGTTGCTTTTTGGGAGCCCGGGCATCTTGAAGAAGATTTTTTATATCCTCTTCCATCATGGGAATAAATGCCTCTCTGGCAGTTGATTTCAATTTTGTTATATCGTCTTGACTAAGCCATTTTCTATCGTCTATATCCTCAGGTTTTGTTGCTTTTAAAACGTTAAGAATTTCAGCCTTATCTTTAGATTTGGATAGTCTCTTAGTTAATGCATCTAAAGCATTTTGTTTAAAAAGATCAAGAACCTGATCACGTTGTTGATTTATCCACTGCTTGGGAAATTCGTTTAAAAAATCATCTAAGACAGTTAAATCTTCCGTGTTGTAAAATTTTATTAAAATGGCATAAACTTCATCATCTACTTCCAAAACCAAATCATCGAGTTTTTTTTGTAAAGCTTTAAGCAACAAATGATTAGCATCTTGTTGTAATGCCTTAAAATTACCCTTGGTTAAAACATTTTTAATATTAGGATTTAATCGGTTTAGAACTTCTTTATTTTCAGCAGTTGCAAGATCATTCAACTTTTCAAGATCATTCAAATTTTCTGGATCAAAATCATGTATTATTAAAGAGGCATAGGCTAGGGCTGCCGCATTTTGTAATCCTTTAAAAGAATTAGCTTTTTGCAGCGCACTATCACCTTTACCTTCTGATATCAAAAAGGCATCTTCATCAACCCAATCCGCGTCAGCAATATCGGTTTTAAAAATGTCTTTCCAGGTTTCCTTGTTATCAATAAAAGCTTTACGAACATTACCTGGTTCTGCTTCAAATACAGACTCTAAAGCTTGAAAAACTTCAAGTCGTTTACTTGAATCAAAATCCTTGAAAGCTGCTTCTAGGTTCTGTAGCTTTTCTAACACAAGTTGATTTTTAACCATTACTAACCTCATTATTTCGCAGCATCATATTTTGCTTAAATCGTTATGATATATTTTATACCTTAATTATTAAGGCTACCTTAACAATTGTGTATTTTAAGCTTTTTTAAGCATGTATAAAAAATAAACTTTATTTAAGTATAGCAAGTTTGTGCATTTCTGCGTGCGGCATATCGAATAAATGTTTTGTTATCAACGTCATTTAGCCTAACAAGAATTTAAAATTCTTTTGAATTTCATTTAAATCAAATTGATTGAGGTAAAGAGAAAAACTCATCCAGGCACTCAGCGCCGATAAATCCTTGAAAGGCGGGGGTAAATAAGTCGGTGCTATCAATAACCCCCTTTCCTGAATCTCAGCCAGTAAAGGAAGATCATCAAGCACCAGCTTGCCTGCAAACAGTAAAGGGATCGAGTTCACCCGGTGCTGGCTGATGGCAAAACGGAGGTAGTTATAAATCAGGACAAAGCCTTTGGCATAGGACAAGTCTTTGGTAAACGGGCCGCCGGTTGGTGTGGAGCCTCGAAATACGCGCACGGTATGGTTGTAGCTGTCTTCTTCGTTTAAGCCGCTGTCAATAAAATAGCGGTAGATATCCAGAAAATCCGCCCCTTGCCTCACTTTCTCCAAAGCGATCACACGGGTGGTAATTTTCCTGACCCGGGAGGGGTTTGAAGAAAAAGTCACTACCTCGGTTAAGACCGCCAGGCCCTCCTGCGTAACTGAGCTTGAGGGTGATCCTTTCGACAGAAAGGAGCAATAAGGCTGCATGGCGCCATTGAGTGTGGTGCCTACATGAACCCAGCCTTCATGCACCTCCAGGTATTTCAAATCACGTTCGCTGAACATCGCTTTTTGACTCAGTCTTATCGTATCTGCACCGGCTGCGGCATCGGCCACCATGTCATCACTGACGGTCACCGTAATTTTATCATGCTGATCGAAAAACTGGCTTAAGCGCGTTTGCAGGATGTTCTGCGCCTCTTGGGGGGTGAATTTTTTCAAATCCGCTTCGGATTGTAAATCCACATCGAGAGAGGTCAGTACATCAAACAGCAGGTTACCCATTTGGCTGAGTTTGGGGCCGCCGGCATAAAATACATCATCGGGACTGCCGTACAATTCCATCGCCATCTCGCTGAAAGCAGGCGTGCCTCTGGCTGAAAGCATCTGCACTGCTTTGACATACTCATCGCATTGGCGTTTAAGCAGGCGGGTCACGCTGGAATACTGGCCGAGCTGGTTTTGGGTATCTCTTAAAATCAGCCGAAACTCATCCTGCTTTTCCTGTACATTAAAAGGAAGCGGCCGTTGCTGATAGTAGCTCTTGTCAACGGCCGGTAATTTCTGTGCCTTGTGCTTGAAAAAATCCTGCTTGATTGACTCATCCCATTTGACACTGTCCAAAATCCGAATATTGCGCTGTGCCTCAACGATGCGCTTTGAAATATCCTGAATAAACGCGGCTTCTCCTGATTCCGATGGTGTCATATGATTCTCTTAGGTATTAATAGCCATGCCAGGAGGGATAATGCTCACTCTTGGATCTTGTTTCTGTGGGGGCAACACATAAAAATAACTGAGATTTGAACGCGCCAAGGGCGCCGGCACGACGAGTTGCGGTCCATTATGGCTTTGCAGATAGACATGTTCGGCGTTAGTGGCATAACGGCTGGTACATGCGGTTGTAGCCAGCAGGGGCATTACTATTAAAAACAATCGCTTCACTTCAGACCTCTCTTAAATCAAATTCAATTTTTGCAGTGCTGATTCCATGGCATGATGATGCTCCACGGATAAAGGCGTTAAAGGCAGGCGTATCTCCTCTCCTATCAAGCCCATGCGGTTCAAAGCCCATTTCGCAGGAATGGGGTTGGACTCGACAAACATCATCTCATGCAAACCGCTTAGTTGCTCATTCAGGCGCAAACAGTCACCCTGCTCATTATCAGATGCCAAATCACTGAGCTTGGCCATTTCTCTGGCAGCCACATTGGCCGTCACAGAAATAACGCCCTTGGCACCTGCGAGCATCCATTGGGCGGCGGTGGGATCATCTCCGCTATAGACATCAATGCGTCCTTGCGCCTGCCGTAAAATCTGCTGCAGACGTGTCATTTGTGCCGTGGCATCTTTAATGCCCACAATATTGGAATTTTTTGCCAGTCGGCCCACGGTTTCGGGGAGTATATCACAGGCTGTTCGAGCGGGTACGTTATATAAAATAATGGGTACCGGGACTTGACTGGCAATCAGGCTGTAATGCTGGTACAAACCCTCCTGGGTGGGTTTAATATAAGCCGGTGCCATGATCAGGGCCGCATGGATGCCAAGCGCCATTGCCTTTTGAGTCAATTCAATGCATTCATGCGTGGCATTGCATGAGGTGCCGGCAATGACTGGCAAACGTTCTTTCGCCTGATCAACCACCGTTTTAATAACTGTCAGTTTTTCCTCATGAGAAAGGGTACCGGATTCACCGGTGGTGCCTGCGGCAACAATGGCATGTGTTCCCGCGTCAATATGGTACTCTACCAATGCTCTTAATCGTTCTATATCAATTTTGCCGTTGTGCATTGGGGTAACCAATGCCACCATACTGCCTCGGAACATGTCAGCCTCTTTTTCTTTTTATTGAATCTTCTAATAATACTGTCCCAGCCATTTTTTCACAAGTTTAAACGTTACTGTGTTCAAGTCGATTGCATTTAAATGCAATCGCCATGGGTGATTTTTCACGGTTGTCACATAAAATTGATAAATCTGCGTAGGTTGGGCCTTGGCCCAACAAATTAATTCATTTCTCAATAATATTTGCAGGTGTAATTGTTGGGCCAAGGCCCAACCTACGTCGCGGCTCGGATGCTTCGTGCGTCATTTAGTTCTTCAGCTAAGTAGACAACAAATGAAATCAAATTAAACAATAAATATAAAATAACTACAACAAATACTTATTTTGTACTATCATTTTTAGTGAAGGACAACAAAATAAGGAAGGGAATTATGAATAAGACAATTGCAGCTGTATTTTTCCTGAGTGTATCATCCACCATGTTAATGGGATGTACAGGTACTGAAGTAGGAACGGCCACAGGTGCTGCAGCTGGCGCGGGCATTGGCTATGCTGTGAGTGGCGGCGATGCTTTGGGAACAGCGGTTGGTGCTGGTGCTGGTGGCTTGATAGGTTATCAGGTAGGCCGTGAACAGGATCGTCGTCGTTATTGGAGACATGGCCGTTATTACTATTATTGATCACTGGCGCATTTTTCTTTTAACACCCGGGAACAGGTTGCGGCCTTCCCGGGTGTTTTGTTATGGAGTCCGCCAGGGTAATTTCAGGTTGATCCTCAGACACTGGGTGACTTTTAAAGCAATTAAAAAAGGATAAGCAACCCGGTGATTTTGGCTCAACCCGTTTTAACTCTCGATCAATGACTTTATTCATATCAATTTGAGTCGAAGTACCGCCAATTAACCCTCTGAATTGACGAATTATCCAGAAGCGGCTTCTTAATTGTCTGATAAACTGCAACTCGGGGGCATAATGTTGTTTGCTATCTCCGTTTAATCCAACCTTGAATTGTCTTAAAATATCAGCCCGTTCGCGTTCGGTGCCATTTTTATTTTTGGAAATATAATAGTTCAAACAAAAAAGGCTTAATTTTTTCTTCATTTTCAGAGAAAATCGAAAATCATTATCAATAGATTGCATCAAAGCCTTCAAGCCATCAAAGGTTTCTATTTTAGCTGCCTCGCGCTTGTATTCAACAGGATTAAATTTATAATCTATGTATTTACGATAGATGTCGTTGTATTGGCTGGCGGTCTGGCTATATGAGATAGCGCCGCGATAAAGCAAATACTTTACAATATATTTAGCATCAGAGCGCACATCTTTGGAAGAAGATTCCTCCGTTATCATTGACAAAGCAAGATCAAGGGGTGTCTCGCCCTTGCTATTGGCCACATTAAGATAATCGGAATAGACGCTGTGCCATTTATCATAATATCGAAAATCACCTAACCTGATAGAGATATGCAAGGGTGTATCCCCAAGATCATCATCGGGTTGGCAGAGGTCTTTGTATTTTGATAACTCATCTTCGATGCCCTTTTGATAGCCTGTTTGGTCAGTATCACTGATTGCCGTTATTTCTTGTAACAGTTCTTGAGTCTGCTCAAAACCATTCACAAATTTAATAAAGGGCTCAACCGTGAACAACTCGCTTCTTAATCTGGACTGGCGTGCGGCAAAGGCCTGGACAATCATGTTGATTTTGGCCAGTTGTTCAGCCCGTTTTTCAGGTTTATTTGTATCCAGCGTTTGCTTTAATGTCTCTCTTACCAACTCTGGTGGAATCAATATATGTTTAAGAAAGGAACGCCATTTTTCCTGATTGAAAGCTTCATCTTTTGCCAGTGTTACAAACGCCTTGCGGTCGCTGAAATTTTGATAACCTTTTGTATCAAAAGGTTTTGAAAAAACATTGAAACTGGTCGGCCAATAATGATTCTTGGAGTCGCGTAACAAAGGGAATCTCATCAAATCTTTGGCTGTAATTTTAAATGCAGTATCCTTTTGTCCCCAATGATAGACTCGCCCATGACCATAAGACATCAAGGCATCGGCAAACATCATGTCATGATCAATTTTAAAAAATACGGCGTGAGGTTTGCCTGCTTTTTCAATAAAATAGCAGCCAAAATTCCCCTTATGCAAATCATCCTCTTCCAATATATAAGAGGTGGTTAAAAGACTGGCTAAGGAAGTCATGTCGATGGTTAATTTTTTTGCTTGATGTTGGGCTCTTAGCTTACCGAAAAATCCCGGTTCAAGCTGGTTTAAAAAATAGTAGGGGATATCTTCTGATGCTTTAATGGGTTTCGTTTTTTTAATAATTTTCCCATCAAGCTCGTAAAATTCTTTAGGAGAATCGCCTGTCAAAGCTTCATGATGAGCGATCATATAACATACATGATCACAAACCAGCCCTTGAACCTGTTTATTTTCATCAACGACAAAATGCTGTTGTGGCGTCATATTTGAATTTAAAAGCAGCTTTGCCAACGCGCCAAAGGCCATTTCAAACTGGGTTAATTCTGCTTGCTGCTGTTTATTTTTTTTGAAAACAATTTTTTTCCCATCGGGTCTATGAGTCGCGAAAGGATAAACGACATGCCCGGTCTGGCTGGGCGCGTTTAAAATAATATCATTTAAATTATAAATCATTGTCATTATCTACTAAAACAGCAAAGGATAGTTTCTTATTTTAACATATTGTTAAATTTTGAGCAATTTTTTATGTTAGTGTCAAACCAAAATTAAAATGTCCCCTTGTTCTCCAATTTAAAAATGATGCCCCCTCTTTAATAAAAAAATACAAGATGGGAGCGAGCGAAATTATCACCTCATGTTATTGCCCTGGACTTTTTGTAACGGGAATCAAAGGCAGTAATTTTAACTGCTCTCGAAAATCATTGCCCCCGACACTTAAAAAAAAATGATCTGGTTTGCAGCCGCGCTCCCCAATTTGTCGATCAAGCTCGTCAGATTGAGGTGTTATTTATTATAAATTGAAGATAAAAAAGTCGCTTTTCGTTACCACTTTTTTATGTTAAATCGTCAGGCTGAATCGTCAAGTCCTCGCCTTCAGATGATGTTTTTTCCTCATTAAGCCGAATCTGCAAGCTGACGTTATTTTTGGAGTCGGCAAATTTAATGGCATTGTCCTTGGATATTTTTCCTTGCTTGTATAAATCATACAAAGCTTGATCAAAGGTTTGCATGCCGTATTCGCGACCGCGCTCCATGGCCTCTTTGATTTCATCGACTTTTCCCTTCTCAATTAAATCTGAAATATAGGGGGTATTGATTAAAATCTCGACGGCAGGCACACGCTGACTATCAAGGCCCGGTATCAAACGTAATGATACAATGGCTCGTAGATTAAGCGACAAATCGAGCAAGGTTTGGTTTTTTGCATCTTCAGGAAAAAAGTTGATGATCCGGTCCATGGTCTGGTTTGCATTATTCGCATGCAAGGTCGATAAACATAAATGGCCGGTCTCGGCATAAGCAATGGCATGTTTCATAATGCTTCTTTCACGGATTTCTCCAATTAAAATCACATCTGGCGCCTCTCGCATGGCATTTTTCAAGGCATTATCATAACTCAATGTATCAATGCCTATCTCACGTTGATCAACGATGGATTTTTTATGCTTGTAAACATACTCGATGGGATCTTCGATGGTTAAGATATGGCCGCGATGATTTTCATTACGATAGTCTATCATGGAGGCTAAAGTGGTTGATTTCCCTGAACTGGTTGCCCCGACAACAAGAATCAAGCCGCGCAATTCCATCACCATGGTTTGCAGGATAGGCGGTAAATTCAATGCTTCAATAGAGGGGATATCCCCCTTGATATAACGGACAACAATGCCTATTTCACCCCGTTGCCTGAACACATTCACTCTGAATCGACCTGTTCCGTGCAGCGACAGTGCCATGTTCAGCTCCATGTTGGCATCAAATTCCTTACGCTGATTGTCATTCAAAAATGACGAAGCAATTTGAGCCATATGCTCGGGTTTTATTTTATTCTGGCCGATTGGGGCGATACTGCCCTCGATTTTAATACAAGGAGCGGCTCCAACACTAAAAAACAAATCTGAAGCCCCTTTGTCTACCATCAATTTTAAATAGGGTGCGATATCCATAATTCACCTTTTTTCTTCTTAATACTCTTAGTGTAGGTAAAATTATCAGAATGCTCAAGTATATTTCAAAATCGACATTGTGGCGATGGATAAACCATCCACGATAGGACAAGAGGTAAATTAATTATTACAATTTTTCAAGCACTTCCTGAATATGTTTCACAGGTTCAACGATTAAATCCATCTTTTGCTTCGGCGCATTGCCATAAGGCACAATGGCCCGTTTAAATCCATGTTTCGCGGCCTCTTTCAAACGCTCCTGCCCGCTTTGTACAGGACGAATTTCACCCGCCAGCCCTACTTCGCCAAAGATAACGGTTTCCCTGTCAAAAACCCGATTTCGAAGGCTGGATATCACCGCGGCCAATAAAGCCAAATCACTGGCTGTTTCAGTGACTTTGACACCACCGACAACGTTAATAAATACATCTTGATCATAAGTCACCACCCCACCATGACGGTGAAGAACGGCCAATAAAATAGCCAGTCGATTATTATGCTCCAGACCTGCGGTGACACGCTTGGACTGTTGGCCGTGGGCCTCATCCACCAAAGCCTGTACTTCAACCAGCATAGGCCTTGAACCTTCCCAGGTGACCATCACCGCCGATCCGGGTGTGGGTTCTGGCTGACGGGATAAAAAGATAGCTGAAGGATTGGCTACTTCTTTCAATCCCCTGTCTGTCATTGCGAATACACCCAATTCGTTTACGGCGCCATATCGATTTTTTATGGCACGAATGATACGAAATCGGCTGTCGGTCTGGCCTTCAAAATAGAGAACCGAATCGACCATATGTTCCAATACCCTGGGGCCTGCCAAAGCACCCTCTTTGGTGACATGGCCGACTAGAAAAACCGCGGTTTGAGTTAACTTGGCAAAGCGTACCAGCTGGGCTGTGGATTCACGCACCTGCCCTACCCCGCCGGGTGCAGAACTCAGGTTTTCAGTAAAGATGGTCTGTACCGAGTCAATGACAATGATTCGGGGGTTTTCTTTTTTGCTATGATCAAGAATGGTTTCCACCTGGGTTTCTGCCAACAACCGGAGGCCTTGCAATGGCAATTGCAAACGTTTAGCCCGCATGGCAACCTGTTGTAAGGATTCCTCACCGGTCACATAAAGCACTTTGTTGTTTAAGGATAAATTCGCCAGTGTCTGCAGCAGCAAAGTCGACTTGCCAATGCCTGGATCACCGCCTATCAATACGACCGAACCATCAACCAGCCCACCGCCTAACACCCGGTTCAGTTCAGACAAACCGCAATCCATGCGTATTTCCTTATCAACCACCACATCTTCCACAGAGGTGACCACCGAACGCTGATTAGCCCAGTTCCCCTGGCGGCTATGGCGCCCGGCAGCAGGCAAGCCTTCTTCTGCCAAGGCATTCCAGGCACCGCATTGGGTGCATTGGCCTGCCCACTGGGCATATGCGGCGGCACAGGCGGTGCAAACGTATTGTGTTTTAATTTTCGGTGTTTTTGTTTTCATCTGTAACCATCACTATCCGACAATAAGGGATTGTTACAGAAAATGACAAGCGCTGTCGACTTAAATTTGTCGAAAAAAGGCCTGTTAAATAATATTACAAACGCCTTGCGGATTGGCTGATGGGAAAAAGTCAGGGTGATCTATCTCTTTATAAATGGACAGTAAACTTTGCAATAAACTATTCGCATTGACCGATAACGCATTGGAAGCATCATAGAATTCAGCATTTTTTCGCAGCAGAGCCAGGCAGCGTTCGTGGGCTTGATTTTCGGGTACCAGGGCATCAAAAGTACCTGGTCTGGGTGATTTTGGGGCGGGCACTTCCTCTAAATCCGACAGATGTTGTATCACATTTATTAAATTATCAGCTGTTTCAAGTTGTTTTACCAAACTTAATCCTCGAACATGGAATTTACAACGCTCATCCTTCAATAAGGCATCAATAAAATCAATAAACAGACTTTCAGTTGTTTCAGGGTGGTCATGCAGGGTTTGTATTGCATTCTGAAATGCCAAATCCAGGGCATCCAAATCCATTTTCCATCGTTTCAATTGGTTTATAAACGGGTTTTCAGCAAATAAATCTCTTTGGTTAGCTGTTTTGGTCAGTGCTTCAATTTCGGCTCTTAATTCACTAAAGTCATTTATATTTTGAAGCTTATCGGCAAGCTCTGCCGCCTGTTTGGAGCAAGCGGCATTTTTTTTTGAAAAGGCTTCAAGACAGCTGATATAATTACTTATAATATTCATGCAACGTTATCCATGTTATAAAATATTGGTTTAAAAATACTCGCAGGCGGCGATTTATCATTATTTAAATACAGATATTATTATTTTTATAATATGTTTACAAAAAAAGCAAACTGTTTTGGTAAATCAGGTTGTTTGATTGCTTGGTGCCCGAGAATTCCTGTGGCCTTAAAGCAATATATCAGGTCATTGAAGCGTCGGGGCGAGAAAAAAGTGGTTGGCAATACCCTCTCACCCTTTTAAACCTTGATGCGCTGCGCTTGTCAGAAAAAACTTGATGAAAAGCTGATGTAATGGACATGCTTCATCGCTACTAAAGCTTTAAAAATCTTAGCATACAGAGAACATTCCTTTACGCATTTTCATGCTTAACTGTCGCAAAATGATTTCTAATCAGTATAATCTGTTTTATCCTTCTGAATGACAGGTGATTTTTAATGGCTAAAAATATTAATTTTGAAAAATCTATCGCGGATCTTGAATCCATCGTCAGCAATCTCGAAAAAGGTGAGTTAACGCTCGATGAATCCCTGAAGCAGTTTGAAAAAGGGATTGGCCTTGCCAGACAATGCCAGAGCATTTTAACCCAGGCTGAACAAAAGATAGAAATGTTGACGCAGAGTGATGACAAAACCGATGAATAATTCAACCCTTTCCATCTATCTTCACCGCCATGAAAATATTCTTGAAAATATTATCCAGGACAGTGTGATTCCAGCCCCGCGGATTAGAGAGGCTATGCATTATAGTCTTTTCCCGGGGGGTAAGCGTATCCGGCCCTTACTGGTCTATCTTTGCGGTGAGTTGCTGGAGGTGAATATAAAAGCCCTGGATGTCATAGCAGCTGCCGTGGAAATAACCCATTGCTATTCATTGATCCATGATGACTTGCCGGCTATGGATGATGATAATATGCGTCGCGGCAAGCCCAGCTGTCATCGCGCTTTTGATGAGGCCACAGCCATTTTAGTCGGTGATGGCATGCAAGCGCTGGCCGTTGAGATGCTCTTAAAAAAATTGCTCTTGCATTTACCTGTCAGTTCTGTGCTTGCCGTGAGTTATGAACTGGTTAAAGCCAGTGGGGTGTCTGGTAAGGTCAGCGGCCAGAGTCTTGATTTGCTGGAATTAAGCAAGCCAGATATAGAGGAAGCGCAATTACGCCAGATTCATGACTTGAAAACCGGCTGTCTTATCAAGGCCACGGTCAAAATGGTACTTGCTGCAGCCGCCAATACAAGTTCAGAAAAGACCGTGGCGTTGGAAAGGTTTGCCCACCTGCTGGGCTTGGTCTTTCAGATGCAGGATGATTATCTGGATCAATATGGACCTATGGAACGTTCTGGTAAAGACCGCTCGTCTGATCTAGCCAATCAGAAAACCACTTTTGCCACGCTTTATAACCCATCCGATTTACTGGATTTGATCAATGGTTACTACAAGCAGATTTATCAAATATTGGACATTTTTGGGGACAAGGCAAAGCCTTTGTATGCGTTAATTAACAGTCTTGAACAACGTAATCATTTTTAGACCTGGCTGAAAATTAACATTCATTGTCCAGTATGAACTGAATTGTTTTGTCCAGGCCATCGGATAAATCATGGTTCTGTTCAAAGCCTGATTGGCGCATTTTCACCGTACTGCCTACTGAGTGTTTCACATCATAAGGCCGCTCGGGCTGGTAGTCGATTGCTGATTTTTTATTCATTTTTGATGCAATTTGAAACGCCAAATCCTTGATTTTAATCGCCTGTCCTGTACAAAGGTTAATAACATCCGCAGTTGTTGTGACTTTATCCATGGCTTTTAAAAGCCCGTTTACAATATCGGCAACATAAATAAAATCCCTAGTTTGTTCACCATCGCCATAAATGACTAATTTTTTATCATGACACAGTGCAGATATAAACTTAGTGATAACACCTGAGTAAGGTGACTTAGGATTCTGACGCGGCCCATAGACATTAAAAAATCGCAAACCCATTACCGGCAAATCATGGGTTTGGGCCATAAAAAAAGCATTTAATTCTGTTGATAGTTTATCGCAGCCATAAGCAGAAATGGGCTGAACAAACTGTTCTTCTTCTAGCGGTAAGTTGCTGGTATTACCATACACCGCACCGGATGAGGCATAGACGAGGGGTATATTTCCTGAAAGATGCGCCAGCTTAAACAGATTCAAGCTGCCCTGAAGATTTATCCGATGCAAATCAAACCACTGGTCCATAGTCATTTGTACAGAAGGAATCGCTGCCAGATGAAAACAACCATCAATGCCTTTAAACAGCGGCGATATGGCATTGTAATCACAGATATCAGCTTTATAAAGACGTGCATCAGGATGACAATGCTTGCCCACAGAAAGATTATCCAGAATAACAACCTCATGCCCCTTAGCAATCAGCGCATCTGTCAGATGTGAACCAATAAAACCTGCACCACCGCTAACAAGAAATTTTTTACTCATGCTCCCTGCCTTAAAAGGGTTTTCCTCTGAGTCTGCTTATCAGATAATGAAAGCCGCCATAAATATTCACAACAACCCTGTATTGTCTAAATCCAAACATCCCCTTTTTTTAGAATGCCTGCCAACGCGGTTGTCGCCTCAATCAAATACTCCAGATTAGGCAACTCATAATAATAAACGGGCGTGGGTATAGCAACAATATAAAAATTGGCCGGCTTTATATCCAGAAGGCGGGCTGTATACTCGATAGAAACGTTTTCCAGCCGTTCTTTATCAATGATTTTATTTTTATCATAGGCTTGATTTAACTGCTCGATTCTCTCTGCGGATATATCAAAACCCTTCACTTTAAAAGAGTCGGCTAAAGCGACAGCAAGCTCTAACCCTACATACCCCAAACCCATCACCGCGTATATTCTTTCCATAGCTAGTTTCTTTTTTTTATGTGTGGCTGATGTGATTCTAGTATAGTAGGTCGTGAAAAAATATGTTTTTTTTATTTTCTCTGCATTACATTATAAATGATCAGCAAGCTTTCAATTATTTTCTACGGCCAATCGAGCTCACGGGAATAAAGGTCTCGCTGCCCTTATCAGTCAACGCCTGCTGCCCTTTCCAGGCATGGCCGTAAACCACTTCATAGCTCAGTGGAAACTTTCCTTCCTGACTAAAATTTTCCGTGTAATTTTTCTCAAATTGATGCCAACGCCGTTTGCCGGTTAAGCCTGTTGGACGATTTTTATTGATGTTTTTAACACCCTGGGATTTCAAACCGGCTATTAACTTATCAAAATCGCCGTATTGAACGGTCAATTTTTCCATGTCCACCACCGGCTCAAGAAAACGCTCCTCCAACAACCAGTCCCCCAAATCATGCATGTCTGCAAAGTCGTTGCTATGGGCATGGTTGTCTATCGTTGACCAGGCCTGTTTTAGCTCAATGAAACTATCCGGGCCAAGCGTGGTAAACATCAGACAGCCATTTGCGGCCAAAATGCGATTTAACTCACGAAAAGCCGCGCTGACAGAGCTCGCCCAATGGATCACCTGATTTGTAAATATCAAATCAAAAGCGCCATCAGCAAAAGGCATGGATAACATATCGCCATTGACCTGGGGCCATTTATTAAACCAGCCTTGCTGACTTTTTGCCTGCTTGAGCATATTGAAAGCCAGATCAAACCCTATCACCTCGGCTTTGGGATAGAATGCTTTCAGTTGTTTGGTGAAATAACCCGTTCCCGATCCTAAATCAAGAACGCGTAAGGGCTTGATTTTCAAATAAGCCAGGCGCGAAAACATGCGCTGGCCTATTTCAAATTGAACCTTGGCCGCCTGCTCATATTCATGGGCATGGGCATTAAAAGACTTGCAAATTTCATCACTGACTATCATCATGGCAACCTGTAAACCTTAAGGACATCCAACACGCATGCATCAGACCTTGGTCAGTATAACACAAAGGCTAAGCTTGCCGGCAATCTGTGCCTTATGCAAACAATATTATCGGGGCGCTGAAGCGGTCTGTCATGAATGCATTGCTTTATTCCAGCGCATTGAGTCTGCCTGCTGTTACTGTGCTTATCCTCTACCCGATAATGACTTTCCAGTCTGTGGCCATTGCAGCAAGGAAAAGCCGGTATTTGATCAAGCCCTCATCGCTTATCGTTATGAGGAGCCCTTACGCGGTTTGATTCATCAATTTAAATACCATCAGAATTTATATTTAGCGTCCCTTTTCACTCGCCTGATACAAGACGCTGTGAATACGAATCAAACACTGCCCCAGTGCTTGATTCCCGTGCCCTTACATCCCAAACGCATGAAAGAAAGGGGCTTTAATCAAGCCGCTGTTTTAACCAGACAATTGGCCAGAAGGCTTCATATACCTTATAAAATCAATGCCTGTCAAAAAATTAAAAATACCAGCCCTCAGGTCAGCCTTGATTATAAACAGCGTAAAGCGAATCTGAAGCATGCCTTTAGAGCCAAGCCGCTGAAGATGCGCCACGTAGCACTCATTGATGATCTGCTGACAACCGGCAGCACAGCGAATGAGTTGGCCAAGACCTTAAAACTCGCCGGCGTAGAACGCGTCGATGTCTGGTGTTGTGCGCGTGCGGTACTAGGCTAATTGCTGTAAATCATTGGCCACAAGGTTGGCCAGTAGCACGAAAAAACCTATCAAAGTTAATCGATACAATAAAATTTCCAATGCTACAGAGATGGGCTTGCCACGAATTTTTTCAATAAACACATAGAGAATAGAGCCGCCATCCAAACCGGGCAGAGGCAAGCTGTTAACCAAAGCCACCGCCAAACTAAAATGGGCAATAAAAAACAGAAACACGGCAAAGCCCTGCATCATTGATTGTATACTGACAGCAAATAGCCCCACAGGACCCAGTAAAACAGAAAAGGGAATCATGCCGGTGATTAACAGCGTCAAGCTGATGATAAAATAATACGATATATTGAAAAGCTGCCAGCTGGCTTGACTGAAGGCCGCAAAATAGGAATCAGCGACAACCCGTTGCGGCTCTTCTGAACTATTCGGCTTGAAACCCAGTGAATCAAATAGCGATCCTGAGGACAGTTGCCAGTCACTCAGATTCAGATGAATGCGACGCACATCGCCTTGCTGATTTTTTAAAGTTAAGGGAACTTTCTCCTGACCAAGATGTGTCAATAAATGCATCGCCACCTGTGCCCATGACACCGTGGGCTGTTGATTCACTGCAATGATTTTATCCCCCGCCTTCAAACCTGACTGCGCTGCCGTGCCATGGGTCAGCACGTCCCCAATCACGGCCGGACGCTGGTAAATGCCAACGGAGGCGACAAGAAACAGCGCCAGCCATGCCGTCAAAACATTCGCTGCAACACCCGCCAAAAGGATAAGCACCCGCGCATAGGCCGGTTGTTTATCAAAACAATTAGGATAATCTTTCTCTTTAACCGGCTCAATGCGTGAGTTGAGCAATTGCACATACCCTCCCAAAGGGAAAAGCGCCCAAATCCATTCTATACCGCTGGCGGTTTTGATGCGTATCAAAGGCTTACCAAAACCGATGGAAATTTTTTTGATTTTAACCTTAAACAAACGGGCAACGAAAGCATGTCCTGCCTCATGAATACCCACGACCAGAAGAAGGGTTAAAACAATGGCAAGAACCGCTTGCAGCATTAAAGTGTCCTTTACAGTTTACTATTATCCACCACGAGCTTTAAAAAAGGAGACTTCCTGCCATGGGATAGCTCCTGTCCCTTTCGACAGACCTCAAAAACGCGATAAGGTTGAGAGGTTTGACTATCAACCAGCTCCACATCATCGCCATATTCATCAACCAGGGTCACACTCAGATGTATTTCCCGAAATTGCTCTATATGATAACGCGCTTTAAACAAACGCAACACATCAGCCAGACCCTCGGCCACTTCTTCACTATTATGGTTACCATGGAAAATAATGTCCATTGAAAGCCTCCAGCCAGAATATACTCTGCATTCGTTATGCTTATCCTGGTTATCGGCTGATTTGAAATATACTTGAACAACAGAGTATGCTCTTAATGTTCTCTTAATGTTTTTTTTATATACTTCTTTACTGGACTTATAAATAACCTTAACTTCGGAGAAATAAAATGCCCTCCAGCTTGTATAAAAAAGCAATATTAGATTTGATTGAATATATTAAAGGAAATGAACAAGGAACGAAACTGGAAGGGATATTTCGTAAAAATCCCAGTGCTCAAGCAAAAAAAGATGCAAAAAACGCCATTTTATTAAACAGAAAAACAGATGATATTTTCCAGGAAATAAAAGATCCGCATACCCCAAGTAATCTGATTAAAGAATATTTAAAGCTACTAAGCGCCTCTGAACCCTTTTTTTCTGTTGAGGTTGTTGAAGAAATAGCAGCAATAGAATCCAAAGAATCCTCCACCGAAGATAAGGATGCTGAAAAATTAGATGTCATTTCAAACAGCCTTAAAGAGCTTGACGACGAAAAAAAGTTAATATTGTCAATACTTTTTGAATTTTTACATCAAGTAAAGCACGTTGAAGAGAATCTAATGACATCAATTGCTTTAGGTACTTGTATTGGCCCCAATTTAGTTGATCCAGAATTATCATCAAATCTTGAATTGCTCCCCGCTGCGAACAGCATCGTTCAAATAGCATTAGATAATTATGATGGCATCAGCGAGATTTTAAACATAGATGACGCCAAGGCTCAACAAATACAAGAAGACTGGGATAAAGATATCAGAGCAAAACTAACGTTTATTGATGATTTGAAATCCACTATTGATGGCAATACGTTCAAAGTTGGCTTGTTTGGCGGCGAAAAATTTAATAATAAATTACTACCTAAACATATGAAGGAAATTTATCTTTTATGCCAGGAACTCAAGGACGACAATCTCGATGAAACGGTTGTTAATATAAGAAATATCCTTGAAGTTCAAGCAAAAGGTCAAAAAGGGCATTTACTATTTCTCCATCGCAGAGATCCAGCTACACAGAGATTTTATGAAAATTTTCTCACCAAGGCTAAAAATATAGGATCAGAACTCACAGAACCAGCGTCAGATGCCGCAGAAAATCGCTCATTACTGCAGCCATAAAGTTAATACCAGCAAAGGTGGACAGAGCCTGTACACCTTTTGTTGCTTATACATATCATAAGCAGAATACAACTTGCCTAAAGGCGCATGCATGCCATTCTTTTAACCCAATCCACAGATAATTTATCAACATCGTCTTATAATGCCGCATCAAATGTTAAAAACAGAACATGGCCACGTAGGGTGGCGCAAAGGAGCCTGGCGACGTGCCCACCACTCGAGTTCTTCTGCCACTATGGTGGGCACGCGGAGCTTTGCGCCACCCTACAGTGTTCTTTTTAAACTTTGATGCGCTTGCCCCGCTTATAATGCTACACATCAGACGGGCTTTGGTTTACAATTATAACATTATAGTTGCAGATTTTAATTCTATGGTATTTGTCGCATGTGGTCTCAATCATAACACCGCTCCTCTTGCTATGCGGGAAAAATTCGCGCGCCCTAAAGAATTGCAGGAAAAAATTCTCAGTCAGTTGATTTCCACCCCTGTGGCCAGAGAAGCCGCCATTTTATCCACTTGTAACCGCACAGAATTTTATTGCTACAGCGAATCGCCGGAAGCACTGTTACCCTGGATTGCTGATAACTATCACTTTACAAAAAACCAGCTTGAACCCCATTTATATATGCACCGTGGCCATCAGGGCATTCGACATACCTTGCGGGTGGCCAGCGGTCTTGATTCCATGATGCTGGGCGAGCCGCAAATTCTCGGACAAATGAAGTCAGCCTATCAACAGGCCTGCCAGCTTGGGACTGTGAAACAAAACCTGCGCAATAGCTTTGAGTATATTTTCAGCGCCAGTAAACGCATTCGTAATCGCAGCGGCATTGGCAATAACCCGGTATCCGTTGCCTATGCCGCAGTGCAGCTCATTGGCCGCATGTTTAAAGACTATCGCTCCTTACGCGTTTTTTTGACTGGCTCCGGCGAAACCTCGGCACTGGTCGCCAAATATTTAAAACAACAAGGCGACAGTCAATTTCTGGTAGCCAGCAGAACATTGGAAAACGCCGAAAAATTAGCTGCCGCTTATGAAGCCAAAGCCTTGAGCATTGGCGATATTCCGCAATATTTATCCCAAGCAGACGTTGTCATTTCCGCAACCGCCTGCCCTCTGCCCTTTATCAACCAGGATATGGTTAAACACGCGCTGGAGACACGTGGGCAAAAACCGATGTTCTTTCTTGATTTATCCGTCCCCAGAGATATAGAAGCGGATGTCAAGGCGCTGTCGCAAGTACAGCTGTATAATGTGGATGATCTACAAACCATGATTGAACAGGGCATGGATGAACGCCGCACAGCCGCTCTTGAAGCAGAGCAGATGATCAATGCCGAACTGGACAACTACATCCGTTGGCATCGTTCTCTCAAGGCAAACGATACCATTTGTGATTATCGAAACCAGATGCGATCACTTGCTCGTGCCGAGCTCGAACGGGCAGTGCAAAAATTATCCAACGGTCAGTGTCAAGAACTTGTATTAAATGAATTTTCGGAACGTCTGCTCAACAAGCTGACTCACAGCCCTACGGTCGGTCTGCGTCAGGCTGCCTGGGATGGTCGTGAAGAGTTGCTGGATCTGGCAGGTTATCTTTTTAATCCTTCAAAGAATCGTGGCCATGAAGAAATCTCTTGAATTAAAACTGGAACAAATGGTTGAACGGTACCAGGAAGTGGAGCGTTTATTATCTGAAGCTTCGGTGATTGCTGATCAACAACAGTTTAAAACGCTGTCTAAAGAATATGCTCAACTGGAACCCATTGCTCAAAGCTATGAACAGTTTCTTGCGGTCCAAACCCTGTCTCTTATACACATCT
>JAGXGR010000092.1 GCA_024636645.1 Legionella sp. | reverse complement strand
CACACCCAGATCTATTACTATTTCCATCTCTGAAGATAATTTACCTAAATTGAAATAACCATATTAATGCACAAGCGAAAGAACTTAATTTGTACATTTTGCTCATTTCAATCGATCAAAATTAAATGGAAATGGTACTAGAATAAAATGCACTGGCAAGCTCGTTGCCCTCACTCTCATCGAGTGACTGTTCTATTGCATTTTCAAAGGCTTTTTTATCTGTTTTTTCTAAACTTTCGGCTGACCGATAAAGATCTTCTAAAAGAGCATGTAATACTGCTTTCTTAAGTTTAAAAGAATATTCTTCTGATGCGTCTTCGTGCAAATTCTCTAATAACATACGAATTTCATCGAGAAGATCATCGGCAAAATGATATCTCATAGCTAATGTTAAAAATTTATTGGGATTTCTGAAATAAAATAAAGACAAAGCGCCTTTAGTATTTTCTATTAATGCCTTCATTACTTTTTTTTCATCCATTAAAAGTAATGCCTTTAGTGAAGTTTTGTCTTCATCTTTAATAATATCAAAGAGCATTTCTTCGTTCTCAATCGCAGCCTCTGCTCTTTTACGTGCTTTTGGTAATTTAATGATTTCTTTTAATTCTAGCTTATATATATTTGACGGCATTTTATAACTCACAACAAAAACCAAACACCAAAGTACCAAAAAATGAACATAAAGTCAAATTTTTAGCTTGATGTTGCAGCGCGAATTTCATTGGAATTAACGAAAAACCCCGTATCTGGTATTTTAAGAACAAATCTTTTATGATAGCCGTCAAATTCAGTTTAAAACCCTTATCATGGCTATAGAGATTATCGACTTTGAGGGCATTGCAGTTGAAATCACCAGAAAAGCTATCAAACATTTGTATATCCGAATTCATCCCTCCACGGGCCTTGTCAAGGTAAGCGCCCCCTTAAAGTATAATGATCAATTGCTTCGCGAGCATCTGGAAGTAAAAAAAGCGTGGATACATCAACATCGAAAACCACAGCACACGCTCGAAAAAAATGATTTACAACAAGCTGCTGTCATTTATTATTTAGGGAAAGCATATCATTTGCAGATGGAAACACATTCCGGTCTTCCTTTTGTCATGCCTGGTAAAGATCAGCTCGTCTTACACATTAAACAAAATGCAACAACAGAGGAAAAACAGGCGGTTTTAGACCTTTGGTACAGGCAGCAGATGGCATTGCTCATCCCTGATCTTCTTGTGCATTGGACAAAAATTATTGGTGTAGCGCCCAGGGAGTGGCGCATAAAAAAAATGAAAACCCGTTGGGGCACTTGCAACACGCGCGCAAAACGTATCTGGTTGAATCTGAGATTAATGGAAAAACATCTGTCCTGTATAGAATTGGTGCTGGTTCATGAATTGATCCATCTTCTGGAACCCAGTCATAACAAGCGATTTTATAGACTCATGTCAAAATACCTGCCCGAATGGAAAAGCCGTCATAAGCTGCTTGAAGGAAAGTCAGAATGCCTGCATATAGACGCTTAATGACTAAAAATAACCCAGTACTGTTTCAATTTCATTCTGCAAGGCTGTCTGTCATCTCCTGGTCAAAATCCAGTTAGCTAAAAGCCCAAATCTATTGTAAAATTCATCACCTTTAGCAACTGCCGGTTTACATTGGATATTCTGAATCAAATGTGTGATGAAATATATACACAAGGCTACTCGGTCATTGATTCTTTTCTGCCTCAACAGGATTACGAGGATTTGCTGTTTTCGGCTCAAGCCATGCATGCTGAGGGACATTTTCGCAGTGCGCGAATAGGCAGACAACTGGATACTGCACAACACTCGGAAATCCGGGGCGATAAGATTTTCTGGCTTAATGAATCGGAAAATAAAAATACCGCTATTGACAATTATTTATCACAAATCAATCGGTTAGCCCGAGCGCTTAATCAGGCGTTTTATTTAGGCTTAGAGCAATTTGAAACACATTTTGCCGTATACCCCCCAAAAACATTTTACAAAAAACATATCGACCAATTTAAAACCGCCCAGGACAGGCGCATCTCCTGCGTCTACTATTTAAATGAACAGTGGCAGGATACGGATGGCGGCCAGCTTAAATTGTATAGTGAACAGGATAAGCTGGTTCTGAGTCTACTGCCCTTGGCAAACCGTTTTATCTGTTTTAAAAGTGATTTAGCCCACGAGGTCGAAGAGACCCAGCGAACCCGATACAGTATCGCTGGCTGGTTAAAGGTCAGAAACCTGTCTTTAACAGCCTGACTGCAATCTAACTGAGATCCTTCAAATACGAGTTTTAGGTGCCTGTGTGTATGCTTCGAGACGGCGCGTTGACCTGCCTGCCAAACCAGAGAACCTTTGACGCGCCTCCTCAGCACGAACGGGAGAGAGGCAAACTTGAATGTTTTTCTAATTTTCAACACAAATTTTGCCGTTTTCTTTTTAGATCAAATTGCGCAGGAGATAATGATAAGGTTTTCCCCGATCCCGTTCGTGCTGAGGAGGCGCGAAAACGGAATGACCGGGTGGAAAGAAGCCCTACGCGCCGTCTCGAAGCATACACTGATCTGAGTGCATTCATTGCTTTGGTCAAAGAGAGCAAAAGGTGTATAATTTCTTTTTTATTCATTTACATCAGTTGGCTTATGCATGCTTTAGAGATTCATCAACTGCGAAAAACCTACTCAAACGGCATTGAAGCCTTAAAAGGCATTGATCTAACCGTGAATAAGGGGGATTTTTTTGCCCTTCTGGGAGCCAATGGTGCTGGGAAATCAACCTGCATTGGCTTGATTGCCACCTTGCTCACCAAAACCGCAGGCACCATCAAAATCAATGGTTTCGATATCGACAAGCAAACGGAACAGGCTAAATCCTGCCTGGGGCTGGTGCCCCAGGAATTCAATCTGAATATTTTCGAGCAATGCGAGCAGATTCTTTTAGGTCAGGCCGGTTTTTATGGCATCAGCCGAAAAGAGGCCTTACCGCGTGCACATCTCTTACTCAAACAATTGGGGTTATGGCAAAAACGCCATGCCATGGTGCGCCATTTATCTGGCGGGATGAAACGACGTTTGATGATTGCCAGAGCGATGATTCATCAACCCGAGGTACTGATTCTTGATGAACCGACAGCAGGGGTTGATATTGAAATCCGCCGCAGCATGTGGGATTTTCTCACGGACATCAACAGCAAGGGCACCACGATTATTCTCACCACCCATTATTTAGAGGAAGCAGAGCAGCTGTGCAAAAATATTGCGATAATTCATCAGGGCGAAATCATTGAAAACACATCAATGAAAGAGCTGCTGCAAACCTTGAAGCACCAGACCTACGTTTTCAACACGATAGACCCGGTAACACCACTTCCATCGCTATCGGAATTCAAAATAACACCCATTGATAAAACAACCTTTGAATGCCGTGTGGATAATCAAATGTCTCTTAATGAGGTTTTTGCCATACTCAGCAAACACCATATCAGCATTCACAGCATGCGTAACAAAACCAATCGTCTCGAAGAACTGTTTATGGATTTAATCAATCATGGCCATTAAAACGCAAACCATCGCCTTTTACACCCTTGTCCGGCGCGAACTCATTCGTATGTTTCGCATTTCCTCACAGGTCTTTTTGCCGCCGGTCATCACCAGCAGTTTGTATTTTCTGATCCTGGGCAGCGTTATCGGCAGCCGTATTGGTCCTGTGGAAGGCATCAGCTACCCTATGTTCATGGCCCCGGGCCTTATCATGATGACCGTGATTACCAACTCCTACGGCAATGTATCCTCCTCTTTATTCAGCACGCGATTTCAAAAAAGCATTGAAGAGATGCTGATAAGCCCTATGCACGACAGCTTGTTATTATTAGGCTATATCAGCGGCGGCATCATTCGGGGACTGATGGTTGCTGTGCTGGTTTTTATTGTGTCTGTATTTTTTGTGCCTACGATTGAATTTAATCATCTGCCTTTAACGCTTCTGGTTGTCATTCTGGTATCGGCTCTGTTTTCGCTTGCCGGGTTTACTAATGCCATGTTAGCCAGAACCTTCGATGATGTGATGTTAATACCCACCTTTATTTTAACACCCTTGACCTATTTGTGAGGGGTTTTCTACAGCACCAGTATGCTATCCCCTTTCTGGGAAAAGGTTTCCCATTTCAATCCCATACTTTATATGGTCAATGCCCTGCGTTATGCCATGATAGGCGTTCAGGAAATTAATATGACACTGGCAATGGCTGTCATCTGTTTTTCATTGTTATTGTTAACAGCCGTTAATATGCTGCTTTTGAAAAAAGGGATCGGATTAAGAGAATAAACGAAACCGCTTCATATTCCTGGTCCCCTTCAGATGCCAGGCTTTTGCCCGGCAGCTGATGTGCTCTCTGCTGTTTCCTGTTCAATGAACCAGGTGGGTGGTGAGCGCAAAAAAAAGCGTCCAATTCCAATATATTCTGCCACCCTGTATATGCTTCCAGCGGCCGTGACCACAACGCTCTTCAAATCTTCTTGTATCTTTGTCTTGATATCTGGCTGGGTTTTGTTGGTCACTGCCGGCAAAAGCACGAATGTATCATCTAACATGAATGCCTCGCGAATCTTTGCAAAATCACCTGGACCATTAGCAAATAAATCAAGGCATTGACGAACCTCTGCCAATTTCCCCGCCGTTAGAAGACACTCTAAAATGCGCTGCCTGTTATCAAGAAACGGTTGCTGATTGTCCTTTAACCACGCCTCCAAGCTCGAATCAAAGGGTGCTTCTCTCAAAAGAGGTTGGTAAGCCGTGTCTACCGCTTGTCGTATAGAAAGCTCTGCATCATCAGATGCGTTATTCTGATACCGTCCAAGGGTGTCGTGTATATTTTTGTAATACCCAGACTTCAAAGCAACTTTCAGTGCCTCAGATACAGTTAATGAAGGATTAAGATGCGCTGCTATCTTCTGCTGAAATGCGGTAGCCGCCAGCGCCTTGTCAAAAGGGGCCACATGCGGTGATTCATTGGGTACAAAAAAACCATGCCAACCGTAAAAAAGACATCGATGAAACCAGCGTCGAAGTTTTAAAAATGAACCGCTCATGCCCTTCATGTCCTGTTCAAATTTTGCCTCAGCACATACCTTCTCCATCATTGTTATTATCTTTTTTTCTAAAGAGGATTTAAGCGCTTCATTATCTAAAATCGAATGACAGGTATCGATAAGGGGCTGGTATTTTTTTGCCATACCGTAATTTTTAATCATAATGACCGGCTCAAAAAGGAACATTCTTTGAGAAATAAACGTATCATCAAGTAAGGCCGGGTGTGATATGAAAGTAGAAAATATCGCCTTTTTGACCATGTCGGGGGTCTCGTTTCTTCTCATTAAAATAGCAAGGTTATGCAATGGGTTTAAATCCTTAGGTGCCATCCACTTAAATCGACCAAGGTATGCACTCAATAGCTTGTTCAATTTTGATCCTTTACCTTGATAGTGCATCAGGAAATAATCAATCGCCTTGACCGGCTTATTGAGTTTTATCAGCGCTTCGATCGCAGGATTTTCATCAGGCAATGTCTGAGGGCTTTTTTGCTGCAATAATTGCGCAATGGCATCCTGAAAAGTAACCTGCACTTCGTTTTCTGGAGCCGGCGGTTGAAGCGACAGGTTGATTTTCGTTCTTGAAAAAGAAAATGAACCCGCCTCATAAAAGATATCTATGTTTGAAGACGCAGCCGCAGTTCGTAAATATTGATTGCAAAGCGCGGCTAATTTAGAATTTTTCCCGATAAACTCAACTTTATTTTGCAAAGAAAATAGACTGTGTATCGCCTCAGCTGAAAAACGATGTTTTTCATTTAGCAACCGCGATAGCAACTTCCTGATAAATAGCTGTTTGATATCGGCACCAAAGCCGTCATTGTACTGCTGTATTGCTTCAATCAGATGCGATTCATCGCATTTTTCGACAATTTTTGGTATTGAAAACTCGCATAAGTCCTTATGCTTTATCAATCTGGAGAGCAGGGCTTTTTTTTCTGATGCCTCCATTATCTCATCTATTACCTCAAAAATATTGCTATCTGCGTGTTTTAACATTTTATGTAACATAGGAATGGCATTCGGCATCATGGCGTAATGACATATCCAATGTTTGAATATAGCATTATCAGGGTGGCGCGCCAGCAAGGCAGAAATCTGCTCTTCAGACCATTCATGGAAGTGCTGGACTGAAAAAAAACAACTGACGACTGCTTCCTTCGTTAGATACCCTATCGTTTCAGTGGTTAACAAATGAATATGAAGTTGTGATAAAAAAGGCTGTAAACGTGGCGAAGAAACAGTCGATTGTCCTGATAGCTGCTCGAGAAGGGATGATCCGGGGAGTCGGTTTATAAATTCATCACGCCCCAACAGGTGGGTAATCAATATGGCCTTTAGGGTCTGATCACTCAGACGCTTCAAAAGGGCTATGATCTCCTCGAGTGAAAGCGAGGCCAAAGGGTGTTGGGTGATGAGTGGCATCATTTTCTCCAAACGCTTAGGGGTACTGATTCTTATAACTTCCATCAGATACTCTGGTTTAAAGCGATCCAGCAATACCATGGCTTTGCTTAACCAATCCAATTGACCGGGTTTTAAACAATCAACCTCGATAACGCGACTGCACAAGGGGCTTAACAGGCCCTTATCAGCTATGATTTGAAATAAACTGCTCAACGCTGTATTCACCGTCAAGTCACTTTCCTCAAGCCTATTCAACCAATGGAGAAAACCATCAATAAAGTGCATGGATTGCGAGTCCAATTGTTCACGCCACAGCATCCAGTGATAATAAGGCAAGGGGTACTTTTCAGGCTTTGGGCCTAACGCTGCATCAATGGTGCCTTTATACATAAAAGGACTTTCATGGCATTGCTTTTCTAACCAGGCCATGGATGCATCAAACTGATTTGTAAGAGGGTAATGATATAAATCACATAACATCTGGTAACTACTGACATCGGCAATAAAGGCCTGTTTTTTATAAGTCTGCCCTGTCAGAAAATCCATACCCTTTAATGCTGCAAACTCCCTTTGCGGATTGACAATCGCCAGCAAGCGAAAAATTGCTGTGACTTGCATGCATTCTTCCGAGGACAAGCCTGCTGACTTGGTCTCAATCAGAGCGGCATATAGCGCTTCAGTCTCCAAGGTATTTTCGTCTTCTTCAAAACGCAGGATTGCGAATAATCGCTGCTCCAGTTGTTGTTGACAAAAAAGCTGGTAATTGGAGTTCAACATCTGATGCAGCAAACTCTGATGCAAAAGCGGAGCATTCATCGCTTCTTCCAATATATCTCGGACGAGATCGCCCTGCATGGCATTGATAATGTATATCGCTTGATTCTCGCTTCTCAAGATCTCATCCAATGCCTTTAGAAATGCGAAGCGTGGGCCGTCTTTCATTGAAAAAACCACGTGGTAACTGTTTAAACAGCTTGTAAGCAAATCGGGAGGTAAGTATCTGGAATAAGCGGCTTTCAAGGCGTTTAACTTTGGGACGATATCAGCATCGTTGGCATGGCATACAAAGCCCTGCATCACTAAACTCTCATACCTTGATGATAAAAACTGTTTACAATTCTCTATCTCGCGAGCCTCGCTGTTTAGCCATTCAACACCCAAATCATTGTTCGATGATTGAGGCAATAACTGATATAAAATCCGTTTCACAGAGAGTGGAGCCATCCTTATATACAAGACGAAACGCAGAAAATCAGCAATATGCAGCATGTTCATCTTACTGGCGACGGCCGATAAACCATTGATTTTTGTTGTATCAAATGAGTCGAGATAATCTACAACGGCATCGAATGAATCGTAATGAGCCAGTGGCGCCAAGTCATCAAGTCCTGCCAAAAGTTGTTGGTGTTGCTGATGGAAAGTCAGAAGTTTTGCAGTCCAGACCTTAGGCGATAGGGATTGAAAATACTGTCTTAATAGCGGTTTATCAATAAAAGAAGACATCGGCGAGATAAAAATCGTCTCAAAAAGCCAGTGATGCACCGCGTCATCTGACATGACATCCGGCTTTTTAAAAGCCGCGGTCATTGCTTTTTTTAAGGCCAGGTTCATTGCTATCACCGCCTGCGTATCCGGTCTGCCGGTCAATAAATCGCTGTCTTGTGCAAGAAAACCTGCATTCTTTTTAGAATCATGCCTGACAAACACCGAGTCAGGCTTAAAAAAATCATATAATCTGAGTGGAGCAAAAGAGGCCATGGTCGTCAGTTTACTTTGATATGCAGCCAGGGCTTGCTTAATCATGAGACTGTGTTCGGGCTGGGATGCATTCAAATCATTGGCATAATCGGTCAATAAGCGAGGCAAGTGTTTTGACAGTGACATGAGATCACATCCGGGCTGTTCAAAACCCAATAAAGGCATGATGACCGTATTGTATAATTGCGTTTGACCAATAATTTGTTGAGTCGCCGCATCGCTATTGATGTAATGCTTCAGAATCAATGCAACGCCTTCAGAATAAAGCGGCAATTGATGAAACCATCTTGCGGCAGACAAGGCATCGTCTAAAACGGCATCACAATCTTGCATTGGCTCTAGGGTCTTGGCCATCGTGCGTCTTTGAAGGCTTGTGTCAAATCGATTTTTCAAGTTTTCAAACACAAATTTCGGCTCAAAATAAGCTAAAAATGTGGCATCAAGTCCTGGTTCAGGACCATTGATTAATTGCATCTGACGCACCCTGTTTTTTAAATAACTGTCTGGCTCCAAGCCCATATCCATGCTTGGATAGCGAATATAATCATCAAGATATTGGCCATAAAAAGGTTTATTTTGCAGCAAATCACTTAGTAATTGTTGATAAGTATTTTCTTTTGTAAAATTTGCTATGGCGGCAAACGTTTGTTTGTTTAAACCCCATTTTGAGAACTTTTCTGACACTCTCCGCCAATCATCATGACAGTATTCATAGAAGGATGTGACAAAAGCGATACGCCTGTTCACATGCGTATAGCCATTCAATATTTGAAGCACTTGTTCGCCGCTCTCAATAGCCTCTATCAACTGAAAACGTTGTGGCGGGGATAATTCATTTAACCCTTCTGAGTGGCCAAAAATGGCCTCTACAATTAAAAAATCACCGGGATGTTGTGTAAAAATTTGATAAAGCTCGCTTATGCTCATGGCTTTTGCAATAAACGGCATAATGGCTGTATGCACCGGATGCCGATGTTTTATTTCAACCAGCTCTTTAATCAGATCTTTTTGATAATTGCTATCTAACAGGTCAAAAAGAAGATAATGCGCTTCATTCATTGTCGCACTTGGATAGTCTAATAAGCGTTTAATAAACAGCTGAAACCTGGGATGCGATTTAAGATCCCTGTTTAAAGGGACCGTTAGATTATCCAGGAACAAGCAGGCCAAAGGGTGTTGGTGAAGTGCGTTTGATACTTGTGACAAATTCAATGACCCCAGCCAATGGATGATGGCTTCGGCAAACGGTTTTGATTGAAAATTAATTTTTACCCAATCCACTTGGCAAAATTGCGTTAATAGATTTAAAACCAGTTGAAGGCATTCTTTTTGCAAGACCTCATCACCAGAATTATTAAACAGATTGTTTAATAATACCAATTGCAGTCTGACGATATCTCGATGTTTTGATTTCTCCGTTTTCAAATCGCCACGCACGGTCAAAAGACAGGCATTGAGCACATGTGCTGCCATCATAGATGCCTTATCAGCTTGCAACGATGCCTGTACTTTCATTAAAAATGCCTGTATCCAGGCGCTATCATGACTGATAATGACCTTATGCAGGCTTACTAACAAACGTTCTGAATGTGTAGAGCCTGCCAACTGTACAAATAAACCGGCCATATTATCTGGCGTTTCAAAGGCGCTATGCGACAAAACCCTGGCCGCTATGTCTTGATCCTCGGGCAGAGCAGTTAACAGTGCTCCTAAATTAAATCCGAGCACACCATGCTGCTGGATTAGCAAATCAAAGCCGTGAAGAAAATATTTTTCTAAAATATCAGCAGAAGCGTGCTGGATTAACCACAAGACTTCCTGCTCTGAAAATTGCTTGATCAGTTCGTCAAAATAGGGGTTGTGAGTAAGCAATTCATAAGCCTTTTCAACTAAAACCGGATTAAACGCCGCTTGCAGCACGTTATCCATCAGCGCCTTAAAAAAATGGATGGTTTCAAGCAAGGGCTTATGCTCTAGTCTCTGGTTGATTTTTTGCCAATTACTCAGGCTGTCTTCATGAACCGAATGTACCAGCAAGGATACGAGCCGCTGATTAGAAAAATTTTCGGGCAAGGGAACCTGAGTTAGAGCCAATAATCTGGCGCCTTGTGCAGGATTATCCAAAAGAAGTTGCTCTGACGCTTGCTTGTGTAATATCGGATCAAATATTTTTGGATCATGAAATTTAACGTATAAACTCTGAAAGGCTGTATCACTGTATTCACCTGGGCACTCTAAATAATTCCAGCAACTTTTTCTGATTTTGAAATAATTATCTTTAGCAATAGCATTTCTATTGTCTGCTGATTGATCAAGGTTATAGAAAATGAGATTTAATTTGTCAGGATGAAGGCGAAAATGACTTAACCAATTCCTGGCAATGCGCGCAATGGCGCCATCATCCAGATGCGTCTCATTTAATACCCTGTCGATTCGCAATTTCAAGGCCTGCTGTATGGATGTCCAATTGATCAAATACCAGACAGCTGAACTGCTTAATGATAACTCATACACACAATCAGGATTTTCGAGCAGCAGCTCTACCAGCGCTTGCGTGAAGTTTTTTCCAGTCCACTGGTGTATTGCATCATTGATGTTTTCTGACAAAACGAGACGCTGGCAAAATTTCAGCATGACTTGATTTAACGTATTGCCATACTCGCTGTTTTCGGATTTTTTTTTGAATCAGACGGTCCAGCAATGCAATCACCCTGCTGTCATCAAGGCTGTCCACAAAACCCGATAGTAACTCTTGGGGAATGGCGGGGGTATTGCTCATTAAAAAAAACAGTGCCGTTGTATTTTCTGTATTTGAAAAAAGTTGTTGAAAGCCATGATAACTCTCTGGTGGCGCTTTTTTCTTGACCAAATAGACATACAGCTCAAGCAGATCCTCTTGCGTTAAGGCTTTAAGCAAAGGCTGCAAAATATCATGCCTGTCTGGGTATGCTTTGATAAGCTCATCATAAAACGGCCATAAAACAGAGGTACCCGCTTGTATTTTTTTCACGGTTAACAGCCATTGAACCTGAAGGGAAAGCCTGTCTGCCAACTGCTTATTCATCTCGCTCATTAATTGCAGTTGAGCTGTTTCAGGTAGATATTGATATTGCTCGGCAAAGCCGTGCATTAATTCTTCTTTTGATTTCAAAGCTTTCAGTTTTTGGCAAAAAACCCGGATAAAACATTCAAATATCCCTGAGGGCTCATGATTTTCAAGTGAAATCTTCCCCAAGACATATAAATGACCTATCAAGCCTGGAAAAGCCTCTATATCAATAAGCGCCAGCAGTTTTTCTTTAAGCTCTTTATTGTTAATGGCCGTCAAGGTTAGAAAATTGATAATAAAGGTAGGATCTTGATGCGCCAGTGTTTGGATGAAATGCAGCAATTTTTCAATTGAATCGTTGGTAAAATAAAATTGATCCACCAAACGAACTCTATCCTCCGTACTCGGATGCCCGGAATGCGCCAACTGACCATAACGGCTAAGAAGACGGTTTGCCTCCTTTTGATCCAGACTTGTCAAAACGCGTTTGAACACGGGCAGAACAGCGTCTTTAAATCGCGGATCCTGCCAATCATAACATTCTGCATTCATCATCAGTTCATTGATGATTTTGTTGTAGTTTTCAGGGTTGGCGCAACTGATTCTTTTGATAATTATTAAATTGGCAAGAAACGGGTTGTTCTGAATCACCATTGGTAATTTAAAAGCAGAGCTGTTGGCATCCAGAGTTAAGGCTGTCAAAAAAATTTGATACTTGAATTGATAATTATCCTCTGCGGCACCGTCCACATTTTTTTTGACGCCCTCAATATGTCCTTGAAAGGCGTTTTCTCTGAGCTCGAGGAGAAATTTACCAAGACACTGTGCATCGAGTCTTTCGGTGAGCGTGATGAGTTGTTTTCTTTCTATCGGGTAGGGCGAGAATAATAAAAGTCGTAGCAAATTAATCGCATGAGCATCTCTCAAATCTTTTTTGGTGATAATAAACCCGGTTAAGTCAAAGATAATATCTGCAGATAATTTTTCCGTATTTAAAAGTCTGATATAAAAGGGTTCAAGGAGACTCGGCGGCAATTCACTTAAAATAGCCTGCAATGCATCTTTATAAAAATAATGGGCAATGGCTCCTGCCAGAGAAACAAGCGTTTCTTCCCATGATAAAACATCATTTGGCAATGATTCGGCTAAAGCCTGAATTTTCTTTTGACATCCAATAACATCGCGCTTCGATAACAGCTCAGCAAAATCAACCATAGCCTACTCTCCCTGGGCATCAAACAAGGTCATCCAGAAAGGCCTGTTATATCAATGGGTTATTTCCCATCAGAATGTATCTATGCGCATCTGCAATTTTTATTCTTGCAAGTGAAAAGGTCTCTCGGTGGTTTGTGTTGCATATTCCTCCATTGTGAAGCTTGTCCACGAAAACTCAGCGAAGAATATGGCCCAAGTCAAAAGCCCCCTGCTAACATCATTCTGCAATCTCACAAATGGAAATCAATGGGTCACCACCCATTAAAACAACAGTCCTTAAATCAGCATAACGATTTGAAATTAAAATGCAAGCTGTTTTATTTTTGCCAAAAATGACGGGAAAAAAGAATAAGCAAAGAAAAAATTTCCAAGCGCCCGGCAATCATGGCAAACATCAATAACCACTTGCTAGGACTATTTAATCCGGAGAACGTGCCGCTAATCTGTCCAATGCCCGCCCCTGCATTGGCCAGGGTGGCGGTAATGGCCGAAAAAGAAGTGATAAAGTCGTTACCAAAAGCAATCATCAGTACCATTAAAGCCAGAAACAAAGCAATAAAGACGGAAATAAAAGCCCACATCGATTGCAGTACCTGCTCGGGCAGGGTTTGATGGCCAAATTTTATGGGTACCACCGCGTGAGGATGCACCAGGCGTGCCATCTCCCTTTTGCTTTGTTTGTATAATAACAATGCCCTTATCATCTTGACGCCGCCACTGGTTGAGGCAGCACAACCGCCAATAATCGCTAACAACATGATCAAAACAGGCACATAGGTCGGCCATTCACTGAAAGGGGCCGAGATAAAGCCGGTTGTTGTGGTCAGTGAGATCACATTAAACAAACTTTTTACCATGGCATGGTGGGTGGCGTTGACATGAAAATAATCGTAAGCCACAAGACTGACAGCTATCGTCCAACTCGCCAGCAAAATGATACCGATATAAAAGCGAAACTCTTCATCCTTCCAATAATGGCTGATGCTGCCTTTTCTGATGGCTGTAAAATGCAGTGCAAAATTAGTGCCGCCCAATAGCATAAAGCAGCAGCCAATCAACTCAATTAAGTCGCTGTTATAATAGGCAAAACTGCTATCATGCATGGAAAATCCACCCGTCGATACGGTGGCAAAGCTCTCCCCCAGCGCATCAAACCAATCCATACCAGCCCACCAATAAAAGACCATACAAAGCAAAGTCAAAAAAACATAGAGAGACCACAACGCCTTTGCGGTCTGGGCAACGCGTGGGGTTAATTTGGCATCTTTCATCGGTCCCGGGGTTTCTGTTTTGAATAATTGCATGCCCCCGACGCCTAGCATGGGTAAAATGGCCACCGCCAATACAATAATTCCCATCCCACCAAAAAATTGCAGTTGCTGGCGATAAAACAAAATGGCATGGGGCAACTTATCGAGATTGGAAAGGATGCTCGCACCCGTGGTGGTAAAACCTGACACGGACTCAAACAATGCATCGGTCAGCCCTTTATCCACGTCCACTGCCATCACAAAAGGCAAAGCCGCAAAGGTACAGATGACAAACCAGAACAAGGTAACGATAAGAAAGCCATCGCGGATTTTTAATTCCTGCTGTTCATGCCTGAATAAAAACCAGAAACAAAGGCCCGTTGAAAAGGTAACGGCAAAAGCCGACAAAAACGGCAGCCAGACTTGCTCGTGAAAAATAAAATTAATGACCAAGGGTGTTACCATGCTGACGCTGAATATCATCAACAGAATGCCCAGCAACCGCAGGATGGTTTTAATCTGCATGCGTTAACCTAAAAAATTTAATTTGACCTGGAAAAGCGATTCGATATGACGAATATAACGTTTTTTCATCACAAGAAGAATGATATGATCACCCGCTTTAAGCAACAAGTCAGCTTCGGTCAGGAATAATGTTTCGCCTCTGACTACAGCAGCAATAGAGCAGCTGGGCGGCAAGGGGATATCTGCCAGACGGCGCCCTACAACCTTTGACGTATTTTGATCGCCATGAACAATTAATTCAATGGCTTCACCTTCATCGTTATGTAAACGATGGACTTTTACCATATTGCCCTGACGCATTTTTGTTAAAATGCTACCAATGGTGATTAATTGCGGTGAAATGGCATGATCAATCGTGCTGTCATCGATCAATTCAACATAGGCTCCTCTGTTAACCAGTGCCATGGTATATCGGGCACCCAGCTTTTTTGCCTGCAGGCAGGACATAATATTGGCTTCATCGTCATTGGTCACAGCACAAAAAACATCAGTAAATTCTATGTTTTCATTAAGCAATAATTCCCGATCTGCAATGTCGCCCTGCAAAACAGTGGATTTTTGTAAATTATCTGCCAGTTCTGATGTGCAGGCGGCATTGTGATCAATCACTTTAATTTTGTATTTTTTTTCAAGGGTATGTGCCAGGCGTGCGCCGATATGTCCGCCGCCGGCGATCATGATCCGTCGATTGGGATGGGTATAACGGCCCAAGGTTATCAGCACCTGATGAATGGCCTGTGGCGAGGCGATAAACAACAGATCATCACCGCTCTCAAACCTTGTCTCCGTTTCAAGAGCGATGTCTTGTTGCTGTCTGAAAATGGCCACCAGTCGCGCATCCACATGGCCTAACTGTTGATAAAGCTCGGCGATGGTTTTTCCTTCGGTAAATCCTTTGCCCTGTAGCTTGATGGTGGCCAGCAACAGCTTGTTGTCGGCAAAATCAAGCACCTGGGAGGTACCCGGGTAATGAATTAAATTTTCAATGTGTTCGGTGACCAGGTTTTCAGGACTGATACAGACATCCACAGGCACATGATCATTAGAAAATAACTGAGGGTATTTATAGTAATTTTTAGAACGTATACGGGCAATTTTGCTTGGTGTACGAAAAAGGCTATAAGCAATTTGACAGCCCATCATATTGATTTCATCCGAATTGGTCACCGCAATCAACATATCCGCCTGTTCAATACCGGCCTGAATCAGGACATCGGGGTGGGCCGCTGATCCATGCACGGTTTGAATATCCAGACGGTGCTGCAATTCATAAAGCTTCTCTGCATCCTGATCTATCAAGGTAATATCGTTATCTTCGCTGACCAGGCTTTGGGCCAACGTGCCTCCCACCTGACCGCCGCCAAGAATCACAATTCTCATGGTATGAGATTCCCTTCGTAAACGAATTCTGCAGGGCCTCTTAATGCCAGATATTCAGGCTTATCAGACCAGCTGACAACCAGATCACCGCCTGGCAAACTAACAGTGACCGGGCCTTTGAAATTGTAAAACTTCACTGCCACCACGGCTGCCGCCACAGCACCACTGCCACAAGCGAGGGTTTCACCACAGCCTCTTTCATAGACACGCAATGTGATCGTACCCGGTGCTTGTAACGCCATAAATCCGACATTAACCTGCTCTGGAAACCTGGCATCTTCACAAATTTCCTTTCCCAATGCCTCTACGTCTACCTTGTTAACATCATCTACTTTAATGACGGCGTGCGGGTTTCCCACATTCAAGGCATGAAACTTTAAATGTTGACCGTCTGAGGTTTCAAAGGCGTAAGAAGGCTGTTCCTTATCTGCCTTAAGAGGAATCTCTGAGGGTGAAAATTTTGGCTTTTCCATGCTGACGGATACGGTATCATCGTCATGAAGTTCGAGCGTCATCTCGGTGGTTGAGGTGGCCACACGAATGGTTTTCTTGTCCGTTAAATCATAATGTTCAAGAAAGCGAGCCAGACAGCGTGCCCCATTACCGCATTGCCCGACTTCATGCCCATCAGCATTAAAAATGCGATAAAAGAAATCAATGCCTTGGGTTTGGCTGGGCTCGACAAGCAGGCATTGATCAAAACCAATACCTGTATGGCGTGAAGCCCACATTTTAATAACTGACTCGTTCAGACTGACCAGCTGATTTATGCCATCTATAACAACAAAGTCATTCCCCAAACCATGCATTTTGGTGAATTGTAAACCCATTCTTCTACCCCTTGAATGTTTTAACTGAAGACGATTCCGGTAAATAAAGCGGTCCTTTCTGACCACAGGAACTTAACAGCAGACCCACACAGATAATAGACCCGATGATTAAATATTCCATTGAAATAAGCTTATTGATTCAAAATTTAATTATATACCCTTACTCTTTCAAAATACATGGCTTAGGTTTTTGCAGTTATCGTTTGCATGATTTTCACAGCGTCCCTCTCTTTGCGCTCAGTACATACACGCAATAAAAACAGGCCCGTCAGGCTTAAAATAATGGCCGGCAGGGATAAGGGCAGTGTCGAATGGACAGACTGGCCTATCATCAGATAACCCAAAACGCCCGAAAATAGAAAACGAGACGCGCCTCCGGCGGCGGCTGCCGCCCCCTTGGCCTCATCAAATGGCGCCATTGCACCACCGGTCCCGGCTCCCATGCAAAAGGTGCCGCCAATGCCTATCAGTAACATGGGATAGACATAATTATGCAGGCTTAAGCCATACAGCTGATACCAGGAAAGCATCCATAAGCCGCCTGCCAAGGTAATCCAAAATCCCACGATACAGGTTTTATAAATGCCAAGCCGTTCAACAATGAATCCGCTCAAAAAACTGCCCAGCAGCAGTGAAACGCCCATAAAACAAAAATAAAAACCATAATATTGTTGAGGGATATGTAATATTTTCAGCAATAAAAAGGGAGACAGCGCGCAGAACAAATAAAAATAACACTGACCAAAAGAGGACACCAGATTATAAATCACAAACTGGCGTTGTCGAAAAACCTGACCATACGTTTTAAGAACATTAAAAGACAGCGGCGTTCGCTTGTCTTTTGGCAATGATTCATCCAGGTAAAATCCCATACTGTAAAAGGCAGGCAATGCCACCAGCAGCAAAACCCAGAAGGTAGACGGCCAACCCAGATACAAGTCGATAAAACTGCCTATAAATGTTGCGAAAATAGGCGAAAAGGAGATCATGCCATTGAGAAAACTGTAGGCTCTGGCGCTGCGTTCGCCGCTTAGATGGTCACGGACAATGGCAAAACCCAAGACTATCATGCCGCAAGATCCCAAGGCCTGAAAAACGCGAAAAACAAGCAAATCAGTGACATTTCGTGATAATCCACAGCCCACAGAGGCCAGCGCAAAGCAGCTTATCATGACCAATGACACCTTGCGCCGTCCAAAATGATCAGACACAGGCCCTATCACTAGCTGTATCAGGCCTGAACAGATCATAAAAAGATTTAAGGTCATCAGCATCTGACTGTCAGAAGCATGAAATTGACGGGCCATATGATCCATGGCAGGCACATAGATATCCATGGCCAAGGGCAGAGCCAGAACCATCGGTGAAAGTGCAAGAATTAATTTGGCAAACATGCGGTTATACCTCTCAATAAAAAATTATTAATAGCGTCTGTAAAATGACTGGTTCAAAGCAGTCCACCCTGGAAGCGATGCATCATGCAAAAATTTAAGTTTGCTTATCTAGACAGTACAAATCCTACTTTGTCCAAATAAAACAGAGGGCCGTCAAAGTGAAGCAACCCATAACGATGCCAGGTTAAAATGCAGGACTGGATTGCTTCCCCCGAATCAGGTTCGGGGTCGCGGTGACGGTGTATTGTTTATTTCAAATGACCTATCTGCTCATTTAGATGCAGCACGCATCAGCAAGGTCTCAAGCGACTTATGATAAGCATGGGTATGCTTGGATAAGGAGGTGACATGACCCAGTTTTCGACCCGGTCTGGCTGTTTTTTGATAGTCATGAAGGTGCAGCTCGGGGTATTTAAGCAAGGCTTTTACATCGGGAATCTTGCCGATAAGATTATACATTGTAGCATAAGCCAAACTGTCTGTTCTACCCAGAGGCCAGCCCATGATGCTGCGAAGATGGGTTTCAAATTGGCTGATCATGGCCGCTTCAATGGTCCAGTGGCCGCTGTTATGTACTCTGGGTGCCATTTCATTTACCAGCAATTGTGACTTTTCCTGAAAAAATTCAAGGACCAGGACCCCGACATAATCCAAATGCTTCATCAGTTGATTGAGGTAGTCTCGTGCCAAGTCAAAGGCCGAGTCAGTTATCTTATTGACGGTACGAAACAAAATGCCCTCACGGTGAAGGTTCTCGCAAAGATCATAAAACACCACCTCACCGCTCTTGCTTCTGGCAGCAATGAGAGAAACTTCGCGCTCAAAAGCCACAAAGCCTTCAAGAATGGTGTCACTGCATTGCTCATCACTGATGGCTTCAAGATCCGAGGCTTTATAAATACGGCTCTGGGATTTGCCGTCATAACCGCCGCGTCTTTTTTTCAATAGTGCTGGAAACCCTGTCTTAGCAATGGCTTTTAGCAATTCTTCTTTATTATTGACTTCAAAATAGGGCGCTGTAGGGATATTCAGGCTGGTGAAAAGATTTTTTTCAAACAGTCTGTCCTGGCTGGTTTCTAAAGCCTGCTTATCGGGATAAACAGGCTTTAGCCGTTGAAGAAACTGGATGGTCTTTACAGGAATATTTTCATTTTCATAAGTGATGATATCCACCTGCTCGGCAAATGTTTGCAAAGCCTTCTCATCCTCATACGCCGCATAGATGACCTCTCCAAGAGAGGCGGCACAACAGGGCTTGTTGGGTTCATAAAAACAAAAGTCCAGCCCCAGGGGAATGCCGGCTAACGCTATCATGCGGCTTAATTGACCGCCGCCCAAAATACCAATACGCATTTACACAGCCTCCGGATTGCTATCAGCTAATACCTTTTGCGTTTGCGATGTCCGATAATTTTCGAGTTGTTTTAAAATATCAGAATGATGATTAGCCAAAATAGCTGCTGACATCAAGGCCGCATTGATTGCGCCGGCTTTTCCAATCGCCAGAGTGCCAACGGGAATCCCGGCAGGCATTTGCACAATGGATAACAGCGAATCAATGCCGGTGAGCATTTTTGATTGCACCGGCACCCCAAGCACGGGAAGCGAACATTTAGCTGCCAGCATCCCTGGCAAATGTGCCGCGCCACCGGCCCCTGCAATGATCACTTCATAACCGTTCTGTCGCGCATTGCTGGCAAAATCAAACAACAGATCAGGCGTACGGTGGGCTGAAACGACTTGTGTGTGATAAGGGATGTTTAACGCCTTTAAGGTATCCACACAATGCTTCATCGTTTCCCAATCGGACTGTGACCCCATGACAACCGCAACCAATGGCTTTGTATTCATTTAAAATACCTTTGATAAATAATTTGCTCCTTTATACCCATGGACAGCAATTATTTCAAGCCCCAAACTCTCGCCAGGCAAAATCATGCGTTGTCCGAACAAAACGCGACTGTCTTTGCGAACGAAGTGAAGTAATCCATATCGATACCACGTTAAAAACTCCGAGCTGGATTGCATCGCTTCGTTCGTATGACAGCAGATGGGTTATATCTCAAATGGCATGATTCGACGGGTACGCCAGCGTCTTTTAAATTTTTATTTCAAACTTGCAATTCACACTGTTTATTGTTCAAATATCTCTTGATTTAAACAAATGGGATGCAGCATGACACAACAAGAAATCATTTGCCAATTGGTCAAAATAATAACCCAAAGCCGTGATTGGAATAAAACCTGTTGCCTTTAAAATGACTGAGCAGCCCACCGATTTGCTCTGCTATAAAAATCCAAAGATTATTGAGCATTTTTACAAAAAAAACCCAGATTACGGTCATGATCACTGCCAGCAGTTATTCAGTGATCTCATGGCTTGGTTTCATCTGAAAGCCATCCGTAAATGCTCGGATAAAAAGACCTATCTTTTCGGGCCCTTATTGGTCTTGGATGAACTCTGGCATTGCTTTATCTTGCATACCCGGGAGTATATTAAATTCTCTGTACATTTTTTCGGAGAATACCTTCACCATGAGGTAGAGCCCATCGGCAAAGAGCATTATTTAACCCCGGAAGAAACCGCAGACTTTCTGCAGGATGGTTTCCTGCATCTAGGGGAAGACTGGGTCATGCGATATTTTGGTTTTATGCTTAAAATGCCTGACGCTGATTGAGCTGCTTTATAAAAATACTTTTCCATAGCGCTCTTTCTTTGTAGTCTTGATAAGCGTAGCGCATCAAGGTTTCAGATCTTGTTGAAAATAAAGGTATTGATACATAAAGATATTTTCTTGCTGATAAATCATTCTATTTTTCAAAGCTCAGCCCTTGATGCGCTCCGCTTATCAAGGCTACAAAGAAACGGCCTATCAAATCATGTAGCCTTGATAAGCGTAGCGCATCAAGGTTTCAGATCTTGTTG
>JAGXGR010000091.1 GCA_024636645.1 Legionella sp. | reverse complement strand
TTTATTTCACCCATGCTGTCTGTTTCAGTACGTGTTGTAGTCATAATATTACCTTTAGTGAGTTTTTGCTTATAATATGACAAATCATTGTAAATTTCACTATCGGGACTCGTAAGGTTGAAGGGATGCTTGTATAATCCTTGTTAAATAAATCCATCCTGATCTTTAGAGTGAAAACGATTCGAATTTATCAAGCCGGCGACTATCAGCCAGGCAGTGCTATAAAATTATCAGAGGAAGCAGGCCAGCATGTAGGGGTGGTGTTGCGCATGCAGCCCGGGGAGAAACTGACATTGTTTCCTGGTGATAACCGGGAGTTTGATGCTGTTATTACTTCGGTGAATAAAAAAAAGGTCGTGGTAGAAATCGTTTCCGAGGCTGAGATAAGTCGAGAATCCCCTCTGTCCATTGATCTGGCCCAGGGTATTTCCAAAGGTGATCGCATGGAGCTTGTGGTGCAAAAAGCCGTGGAGCTAGGCGTGCATAGCATAACACCTGTTATCAGCAGCCGTTGTGTCATCAAGCTGGATAAGCAGCGAATCGAAAAAAAACGCGCTCAGTGGCAATCCATCGCCATTGCGGCCTGCGAACAATCAGGACGCAATCTGATTCCTGTGATTCATCCGGTCTTTACTTTTGAGGCGTATTTGACTAATAGCCAACATCGTTTTAAATTTATTTTAGAGCCAGGGGCTGAAAAAAAATGGCGAAATTATCCCTTGGACTCTGGTCATGCTGTTTCCTTGTTAATTGGTCCAGAGGGCGGTTTCAGTACGGAAGAGATTTTACAGGCAAGGCAAGCCGGATTTGCTGATTTATCGCTTGGGCCAAGGGTATTACGTACAGAAACTGCAGCAATTACTGCAATAAGTGTATTGCAAGCTGCTTATGGTGATCTATAATGGTTATAATCAAATAAAAAATAGAGGTTCTTTATGAGCGATCATATTAAAACAGTAACTGATAGCAGTTTTGATCAGGATGTCCTGAATTCATCAAAACCCGTTCTGGTTGATTTTTGGGCTGAGTGGTGTGGTCCTTGCCGTGCCTTAAGTCCTATCCTGGAAGAAGTTGCTGCCAATCACAGCGATGACATTGTATTTGCAAAGATTAATATTGATGAAAATCCACAAGCCCCTTCAAAATATGGTGTGATGAGCATTCCCACACTGATTTTGTTTAAAAATGGCCAGGTGGAAGCCGTAAAAATGGGACTGCTGTCCAAGTCGCAACTTAGCGCTTTTGTTGAAAGTAATGTATAATTAAATAAACACCTTAAATATAAGTTGAATTGTTTGGGGAAGCTGTGGTAATCTTTTTATCTATTACAGCTTTTCCAAGCTGGTATCCTCGTTAAACTATCCCGGAAATCCGTTTCGATTAACTAACACATCAAGTGAGAAGCATGAATCTTAGTGAACTAAAGCAATTACCTATTGCCGAACTTGTAAATATAGCCCAGGAAATGGGCGTTGAAAATACCTCCCGTATGCGTAAACAAGACATCATTTTCACCATTTTGAAAGCACATGCTCAGAAAGGCGAAGATATTTATGGCGATGGCGTCCTTGAGGTATTGACTGATGGGTTTGGCTTTTTGCGTTCATCAGAAGGCTCTTATCAGGCCGGACCCGATGATATTTATGTATCACCCAGTCAAATCAGACGATTTAGTCTTCGTACTGGCGATACGATTTCCGGAAAAATACGCCCGCCCAAAGATAACGAGCGTTATTTTGCCTTGCTCAAAGTTGATCAGATCAACTACGACACACCGGAGAATTCAAAACGAAAAATACTGTTTGAAAACCTGACCCCTTTATTTGCAACCCGGCGTCTGGTCATGGAGCAGGGCAATGGCAGCACAGAAGACTTGACCGCCAGGGTGATTGATTTGGCCGCACCTTTTGGACGAGGCCAACGTGGATTGATTGTTTCTCCGCCAAAAGCCGGTAAAACCTTAATGCTGCAGAATATCGCCCGGTCCATTGAGAAGAATTATCCTGAATGTTATTTGATAGTTCTGTTAATCGATGAGCGTCCTGAGGAAGTGACGGAAATGCAACGCTCTGTGAAAGCTGAGGTGGTTGCCAGTACCTTTGATGAGCCGGCTAACCGCCATGTTCAGGTGGCAGAAATGGTCATTGAAAAAGCCAAGCGCCTGGTTGAACATAAGCGCGATGTGGTGGTACTTCTTGACTCCATTACCCGTTTGGCCCGCGCTTATAATACCGTGGTACCGTCTTCTGGCAAGGTATTAACCGGTGGTGTTGATGCCAACGCCCTGCAGCGCCCTAAGCGTTTGTATGGTGCAGCCCGGAATATTGAAGAGGGCGGTAGTTTGACAATTATCGCAACGGCGCTGGTGGATACCGGTTCAAAAATGGATGAAGTGATTTATGAGGAATTCAAGGGAACCGGTAACATGGAAATCCATTTGAGTCGTCATATTTCTGAACGTCGTGTCTTCCCGGCCATTAATATCAACCGCTCCGGTACCCGTCGCGAAGATCTGCTGTTAAGTCCTGAAGATCTGCAACGCACATGGATTTTACGTAAGATACTCCAGTCTATGGATGAATCAGATGCCATTGAGTTCTTGCTGGAACGTATGAAAAATCATAAAACCAATGCCGAATTTTTTGATGCAATGAAACGTCAGGAATAAGTGCGGTCGCTCGAGTAATTTTTTTAGCCCATCTTTCGCCTCGAAGAATGATGGGCTTTTTTATTTATTTTCACGTATGATGTTTTTGAAAAAATAGAATAATTTTTTATATTTATGAATGGCTGAGGTCAGCTTGTGAGCGATCAGCCCAAGCAAGCGATGAGCTCATCTTATGAAATATACCGATCTTAGAGATTTTATCAGCCAACTTGAATCACGCGGTTTGTTAAAACGAATTGATTACCCTGTGTCACCTGATCTTGAAATGACCGTGGTCAGTGACAAGGTACTTCGTCAACAAGGGCCAGCATTGCTTTTCACGCAACCTAAAAATCATTCCATGCCTGTGTTGACCAATTTGTTTGGTACCGTAGAACGTGTGGCTCTGGGCATGGGTGAAGAAACGATTGAAGCATTGCGCGAGGTCGGTAAGCTGCTTGCCGCACTCAAAGAACCCGAGCCGCCGAAAGGATTTAAAGACGCCTTTTCCAAGCTGCCCATGCTCAAACAAGCCTTGAATATGGCACCTAAATACATCAATTCAGCCCCCTGTCAGAAAAATGTCTGGCAAGGAGAAGAGGTGGATTTACGCCGTTTGCCCGTGCAGCGATGCTGGCCTGATGATGTGGCGCCTCTGATTACCTGGGGCCTGGTCACGACAAAAGGGCCGGACCAGACGCGTGAAAACATGGGCATTTACCGTCAGCAGCTTCTGTCTAAAAACAAGTTGATCATGCGCTGGCTATCCCACCGCGGCGGCGCTCTGGATTATCAGGCCTGGCAAAAAGCCTATCCAGGCGAGCGTTTCCCAGTGGCCGTGACTCTGGGCGCTGATCCTGCAACCATACTGGCCGCGGTAACCCCCGTTCCCGATACCCTTTCCGAGTATGCGTTTGCAGGGTTATTGCGCGGGCAACGTACGCAGTTAACCCGATGCCTTGGCAGTGATTTGCATGTACCGGCATCTGCCGAGATTATCCTTGAAGGCTATTTGCAACCGGGCGAAGAAGCAGAAGAAGGCCCTTTTGGTGATCACACCGGCTATTATAACGAAGTGCAATCTTTTCCTGTATTTACCGTTGAAAAAATGACTTTCAGAGATGATCCCATCTATCACAGTACTTATACAGGCAGGCCACCGGATGAGCCCGCCATTTTGGGCCTGGCATTAAACGAGGTCTTTATACCTTTGCTACAGAAACAGTTTCCGGAAATCGTTGATTTTTATTTACCTCCAGAGGGCTGCTCCTATCGGCTGGCGGTAGTGACTATCAAGAAACAATACCCTGGCCATGCCAAAAGGGTGATGATGGCGGTTTGGTCGTTTCTGAGACAGTTCATGTATACCAAATTTGTCATTGTTTGTGATGATGATGTCGATGCCCGTAACTGGCAGGATGTCATTTGGGCCATGACCACCCGTATGGATCCCTCCAGAGATACGGTAATGATTGAAAACACCCCTATAGATTATCTGGATTTTGCATCCCCTGTATCAGGCCTTGGCTCTAAAATGGGGATGGATGCCACCAGCAAATGGCCAGGTGAGACACAAAGAGAATGGGGACAGCCCATTATCATGGATGAAGAAGTCATACAGGCTGTGGAAAATTTCTGGCCGGAACTGGGGTTGTAAATGAGCAAAACAATCACGGCCCGGGTTGAAGTCATTAAACCCCTTACAGACAGTATTCTGCAGCTTTTTCTGCAACCGGAGACGTTTATTGATTATAAAGCCGGCCAGTATTTGCAGATTTTATTCGGCAAGGACGCTTTAAGTTATTCCATTGCCAATGCCCCTTTGGGAGCGCATCATTACGAGTTGCATCTAAGGCATAGCAAGGACAACCTTCTAAGCCAGGCGCTGATTGCTGAGATTCGTAAAACGGGCAGTGTGCGTCTGCAACTGCCTTTTGGTGACTGCTGCCTGGATAATCTGGACAAAGACAAACCCATTTTATTCATTGCTGGCGGCACCGGATTTGCGCCGGTTAAAGCGATGATAGAACAATTGCTGACTGAAACTGATTCGCGGCCTTTTCAGCTATTTTGGGGGGCGCGCTCGGAAAGTGATTTATATATGGATGAGAAAGTCATGGCCTGGCAAAAGCATGTCAGCCATTTTCAATATTTTTCATCCGTATCCTTACGCGGCAAATCGACATTGCCTGAGTTGATTTTAGCAAAACATGCACATGATTTGAAAAAATGGCAAATAGTCATTTCTGGACCCTTTGATATGGTTTATGCTATACGCGATATATTATTAGAAAGCGGTCTCTCAAAAGAGCAATTGTTTTCGGATGCTTTTGGTTTTGAACAAAAAATAAAATAGGAAAAAACAATGGAAACCCTGTATCAGATTTTAGGTATACTGGGGGCGGGTCTTATTATCTTTATATTATATCGGATGATAAAAGGCCGGCCTGAGATGTTCACCAGAGAAAATCTCACCAAGAGCTTTTCTACCATGGGTGTTCTTGGCTTATTATTGATAGCGTTCATCGCTTTTCTAGTGATGATGCTACGTTATCAATGAATAGGCTTGCGGCTTGAGTAAGCGCCTTTTTGCTTTTTCAGGTAATGATTGATATTTGGATTGTCGATAAAATCAGTGTCTCTGTCTCGAATCAGATGGCATTCTTCGACATAGGTTTCCTGAGCGCAGTCATCCACCAACAGTCTGTACCACGGGTTTTTGGTGGCAAATTCTCTTTTGCAGGCCTGGGGATTGTATCGCCCGGACGCCTGAAACAAAGGATCAATATCTACCACAATCGCCCGATAGCCTAATTTTCTATGTTGGACGACATCTCCCAGATTGAATTTCGCAGTTTTTGTCATGATAACCTCCTGCTTTTAATATGAGGCAAGCGCAATGCCCAGGACTTGTGTGACTTGCTCTTTATAAGCTTTATCGGTTAATCTGGATTTATCTTGAATAAAATATTCAAAAACAAACTCAATGTCCGAAGATATTTGTCGCTATAAAACCCGATTTCTGCCGTGGTATTACTGCTGGGCTATACCTGTCTCCATACCCAGCTAACCTATACTTATGCGGACACCACACTGGACAAGCTGGCTGATTTTACTGCCCGTCTGCCTTTTGCCCAGCGTCTTTTATTGCCAGCTATCGTTCATGTTCTAAGGCCTTATTCGCCTATTAACCAGGAAGAAATTTTTTTTCTTCTTGAGTGGTTCTTCATTACCCTGACTTATTTTTCCTTGAAAGCCTTGCTGAGCTATGAATTTTCAAAAAAACCGGCTCAGGGCTTCGCCTGGCTTTTTTTACTGCTGTTGCCTTTAATGTCGGTTATCAATTATCGATGGACCATACAAAAAGGGGCTACCTTTTTTTCCCCCAGTGACACACCCATGCTGTTTTTTATGAGCTTGGGTTTTTTGCTATGTTTGTTACAGCGATGGAGATACTATTTTCTCTTGATTTTTTTAGCGACCTTTAACCGCGAAAGTTCTATTTTACTGGTTTTTTTAATACCGGCTTTACACTGGCAACAGGGCCATCGGTTTATCAAGCCCTTTTTGATGGCTTTATCAAGCTATTGTCTGGCGCGAGGTATCGTTTTATATACGGTTTGGGATTTTCCAGGATCGTTGATGGAGTTTTATTATAGCCAAACCAGTTATACGTATTTTTCAATCAATGCGTATTGGTTGTTTGATATGCAGAGTATTTTGTTTTTTGTTTTCTGCCTGGCCGGGCTGCCTTTATTCTGGTTTAGTTTTTATGATTATATTCCTCAGCGTTACCGGCCCATTCGTTATGTGGCGTTAGCTTATTTTCTTGGTCTGCTCTTAGTGGGTAATATCAGGGAGGGCCGGCTTTTTGGCGAAATTTTAATTTTACTGTATTTACCTGTTTGTATCGCCGTTAGCCAATGGATTAATGAAAACGAACCTGTTAAACACAAAGAGATGTCTTTGCTCCATTATCTTAACCGCTACGCGGTTTTGAGCATATTAATGCTGGTAGCCATTTTTCGCGCCCCACTCAATCAACTGCTTATCAGTTTCTTAAAATATTTCAGCATAAAATAAAAACAGACCACATTGAGTGCAATATTTTCAATGTTCTGCGATGTGTTTCTCGCTGCTTTTTGGAAACAGGGTTAACAAAATACCCAGTTCATATAAAAGGCAGAGCGGCAGGGCTAAAATAAGCTGGGAAAAAACATCCGGGGGTGTGAGCACCATAGCGACAGTAAAGGCTGTAACAATATAGTAAGGTCTGATATTTTTTAGATTTTCACGGGTCATCAGGCCCAGGCGTACGAGAGTCAGGCTAATCAAGGGCACTTGGAAACTCAAGCCAAATAAAATCAGCATACGGGTGATAAAATCCAGGGTAGGGCTCATATCCGGTAAAAGCCTCACGCCTTTAGGAACCGCCTGAGTAAAGAAATGGAACATAAATGGCAGCACTACACTAAAGCAGAATAAGACACCGCAGGCAAATAACACCAGACTAAAAACAATGACCCAACGCAGGCGGCGCTTTTCCTGTGAATACAGCCCAGGTGCCGCAAAGGACCAGATTTGATATAAAGCCACCGGGGTAGAAGCAAGAATTGCCAGATTAAAGGCCAGTTTAATAGGTGTAAAAACGGGTGCTGTGATTTGTGTAGCGATAAGCGTTGAAGACGCTGGCAAAGCCTTCATTAAAGGGGTCATCAGCCAATAAAATAAATCTGCGGATAGACAAAAGAACAATAGAAAAAAAACAGCAAAGCTTATCAGGATAAATAAAAGTCTTTTACGTAATTCCAGTAGATGGCTCAGCATAGAAAAATCATTTTAAAAAGGCGTCTTTCTATGTTAACCGTTCAATGAAAAAACTTAAAGCAGGCTATCATAGATTTAAAGGGCAAGTCGATTATTACCAGTCCTGTAAATGGTTAACATCCCAAAAAAGTAGCCCGACTGAAAGCGCAAGCTGTAAGCCGGGAAGGGCAATGAAAGCGATTATTTAAGAGCAAATGAACGCTCTGAAAATATAAAGAGTATGGCTGCAAATATTATCAGAAAATGCGCAGGTCACGGTGCGTCGATGCCTTGCTATAAAGGCTTTTTAAGTGCATTGTATTGTGATAATCACATGAGACAATGTGTTACATTATGTTGGAAGCGAATTTTAAAAATATGCAATATATAGCTATTACTCTGGCCTTAATCTATTTCTTGCTTCTGATAATGGAGCAAAAAAGGCCGTTGCGACGCAATACACGTCCATTGTTATCACGGATGATAGTGAATTTCTCCCTCACAATGTTGGTGTATGTTACCGCATTTTTATTGATTGGCCCCATTAGCAAATGGACTGTTAACCTAACACAAACGCATGAGTTTGGGCTATTGCCATTGCTTCCCTTTAATAATTTTGTACTCTTTGTGACGGGTTTTTTATTAATGGACTTAACCTTTTATTACTGGCATCGTCTGAATCATGAAATGCCTCTCTTATGGCGCTTTCATAATGTGCATCATGCCGATCCTGATTTGGATGTGACAACATCGATGCGATTTCACTGTGTAGAAATAGCCTATTCAAGTCTTTTTAGACTCATCCAACTGGCGGTGATCGGTGTCAATCCACTCGTGTTTTTCTATTATGAATTTGTTTTTCAGGCCTGTACTTTTTTTCATCACAGCAATATAAAAATACCGATTCGCTTTGAACGAATAATGAATAAAATAATCGTGACACCCAGAATGCATGGCATTCATCATTCTAATTATCGCGATGAAACCAATCGAAATTATAGCGTTATATTTTCCTTCTGGGATCGCCTTCATAAAACCATAAAGCTGAATATTCCACAGCAAGCCATTACCATTGGAGTACCGGGTTATTTAAAATCAGAAGACAATAAATTAATGAACTTACTGCTTATGCCGTTTAAATCCCAACGTCGTTATTGGCAAAAAAACGGTAAAAAGCATCTCAGTCGCTCTCTGGATAAAGACGATGACGCTGGTCATTTATCTGAGTAAGGCAAAAATGCATGCCCGCTTTTTTGTGTCGGACAAACGCCATGTCCCTGCGCTGCGCTTGAAAAATAGAATGATTTATCAGTAAGAAAATATCTTTATGCTTCAATACCTTCATCTTCAACAAGATCTGAAACCTTGATGCGCTACGCTTATCAAGGCTACATATTTTTTGACCAGCGGTTTCTTTGTAGCCTTGATAAGCGTAGCGCATCAAGGGCTGCGCTTGAAAAATAGAATGATTTATCAGTAAGAAAATATTTTTTATGCTTCAATACCATCATTTTCAACAAGATCTGAAACCTTGATGCGCTACGCTTATCAAGGCT
>JAGXGR010000090.1 GCA_024636645.1 Legionella sp. | reverse complement strand
TCTTTTGGATGAGCGAATGCAAAAAAACCAGGCAGTTTAGAAGCACTGATAATGCGCTCGGCGTATTTTCTTAGTTTAGATGTCAGTTGGTCAGCGGCATGATCATCCAGAGGCTTGTCATCGCTTGTCTTCTCATTAAACTGTTTGATGATTTTGCTCAAAGAAAGTGGAGTGTCTCCATCCCAGGTTGCAGGATTTAATAAGCAGGCTTTTAATCTGGGGAAGAGGATTTTGGAGTGATACTTTGAATCAACCAGTAAAGGCTCACTGAGTATTTGATTGAGTTGTTCCACAGTCAAAGGGGTTTTTTTCTCATAAGCACAGATCAGGAAAAACAAATCATCCTTATCAAAATCAGGGGTAAACTTCAAAGAATAATGATCATCAAATAAGTGGCTCACAATCCTTGTCGCGATTAATCGGTTTAAACCCGAATCATCCATTCGAGCTTCAAGCGCCTGTGCGCGATGCCACAACTTAATTAAAGAATGAAGAACCTCTTGTGCGTTTTCTTTATTATAGAGATTACATAAAAAATGCATAAGATCTTTGACTTGAGAGGCATCTGCATCAGCAAGGCTCATCAAATCCAGTAATCCTGACATTAAAAAAGTGATGTCTTCATTGCCCTTCATCCGATGGGTGTTTACTGCCTCGTCAAGGGAAAGCAGGGCGGAGGTCAGGGATGCATTGATGTTTTTATTACGTCTTTGTGCCGTTTCCTGCAAGCAGGCAAGAAATGCTCTCATGTCATCTTTGTTATTCATGTCTTTAATCAAGTGTATAAAATCATGCTCAAAACATTGTGCTTGAATGGCTTCCTCTGACAGAGCAATTTCTATTGCGGCAGAATAATTCAACTCAAGAAGGGCGGTAGTGTATTTGGCAAGAGGGCTTTTGAGGGTTTTTAAGTTTTTAAGTGCCCGAGCATTCCCTTGTTCAGCGGCTAATCTATACCATTTGACCGCTTCATTTTCGTCTTTGTCTACACCGATGCCTTCGTCATAGCAAAAGCCCAGATTGCATTGTGCCGGAGCATGCTCTTGTTCTGCGGCTAATCTAAACCATTTGCCCCCTTCCTTTTCGTCTTTTTCTACACCGCGGCCTTTCTCATAGCAAACGCCCAGATTACACTGTGCTAAAGCATTTCCTTGTTCCGCAGCTAATCTATACCATTTGACCGCTTCTTTTTCGTTTTTTTCTACACCGTGGCCATCCCCATAGCAATAGCCCAGATTGCATTGCGCCTGAGTATTTCCTTGTTTGGCGGCTAATCTATACCATTTGACCGCTTCTTTTTCATCTTTGTCTACACCGATGCCTTCGTCATAGCAAACGCCCAGATTGCATTGTGCCCGTGCATATCCTTGTTCGGCAGCTAATCTATACCATTTGACAGCTTCTTTTTCGTCTTTTTCTACACCGATACCTTTCTCATAGCAAAACCCCAGATTGAATTGCGCGCCAGAAACTCCTTGCTCTGCCGCCAATCGACACCAACGCACGGCTTCTTTTGCGTCTTTTTCAACACCGATGCCAGCAGCATAGCAATAGCCAAGATTGGATTGCGCGACAGGATTTTCTTGTTCTGCGGCTTTTGTGTAAAAACGAACCGCTTCTTTCTGGTTTTGAGGGTATCTCAAACCTAAGTGAAAGCGTAATCCTTTGATGAAGTTATTATCTGAGTGGCGTGAAAAAGACTTTCTACGTTTTAATGCTGTGTCGGGTTTTTTCTCTAAAAACAAAGCCTTTGCTTTAGAGAATCCCATTTCGAGCGCCTTTTGAAAATCCTGGGCGGCCAATTGATAGTCTGTGTCTGCTTTGGCTGTTTCATATCCTTGCCAGTAGTTTCCAATGAGCCTTTTATTCAAGCCGCAATATTCAAGCTGGTGCTTTTCATTCAGTTCGATAAAAGCTTTTTTACCTAAGCGTTTGTTTCTTTGCTTTAATAGTTTATCCCTTTCGCTCAAAAGGTTTTCATAGGATTCGCTTAAGTTGGCGGTGGCTTCTTGTTTTCCTGTGCCTGGCATGATTAGAACTCCGTGGTGCCTGTAAACCGGTAGCTGTCTTTATGGTTTTGGTTGATTGAAATTGATGCATTATAAGGGTAGGGGCCTGCGAAGGACTTGTAAAAACCCATATATATGCAAAAACAGATCATGTTTTTGCTCCCTGCGAACAAACCCATCAAAAATGCCCGGGTCTTTCTTGTTTAAAATTGACAATGCAAGGCAAGCGTTAACCCTTGCAATATCAGATCATTGCTATGTGCTCCTGTGGCATCATCGAGAACTTGATATTGGTTAAACCAATCTGAAATCTCATAGCCAAGGTTTATCGAGTATTGATGATTATAATCCAGCTGAATACCTATAAGTGCTTGAGCTGCAAATGCACCAAAATCTCTTTTGCCGGCGACTGTATCAAATTTGATAACGGAATTATTTTGGTAAAGAAGGTCGTGAATAGACCAATGCCCCCATAAATAGGCTGCAAAAACATCTGAAACAAAACCATACTGAAAACGATTGTTATTAAAAAAAATCCATTTAGCTTCTACGCCGGCTTTTGGTCCAACACCATAGAAATCATTGCTGATCCTTTCTTCCACGTTAACGGCCCCTTGAAAACCTGCGTCAACGTCTTGATTGATCCAGCCCCCTTTTAAGCCAATCAAAGGTGTGATAATCAAGGATTCGTCAACCATGATAGCTTTATAAATGTCAGCATCAAACATATTGAAATCAATTTTAAAGCGCGCCTGGCCTGCCTGGTAAAAGGGTTGAAGAACTTTGCTGCCGATAAAGGCAGAAACGACATTCCCATTCGTCGCTTCATTCGCCTTGCTGTGAAATCGCGTATAAATGAAACGGCTACTCCATTTTTCATTCGGCAGACCTATCCCGATGCGAAATCCAGGATCATAGTCAAAGGCAATGGTATTGTAGGCGACCCGTTGATTTGAACGATTTAAATTATTCGTCAATGACCAGTCAACCGTTTCAGATGCTTGCCAATACAATGCATCGGCATAGAAATGAACAGCATACGTCACTGATGAATATAAAAAGCCAAAAACCATCAAAAATCTACAAAAATACCGCATGTTCCACCTTGTAATGTCAAATCACCATGTAATGGGAGCTGTTGGAAGGTAGGCAAACGTAACTGATTTGCCCAAAGTTGCATTTCATAACCTGCCTTAAGTGTCACGGTAGCGCTTCCTTGATGTGTCCATTGAAGCCCCAGAAAAGATTTGAACATATAGGTACCCAGCATGGAATGGTTTGTATTGGAACGAATGGTTGTGGGCGATATGATGGAAAACGCGGCCGGTCTGGAATAAACATCCTCTACATTCCAACGTCCCCACAAAAACGCTGCAAAAAAATCGCCGACAATGTACAGGTCTTTATAAATAGCCCATTCACTGTCAATGCCTGCTTTAGGACCTATACCATAAAAGTTGTTTTTTAAATTTTCGGTCGATGTGTATAGAAATGCATTCCAACTCGAATGGATGCTTTGGTTTATTGTGCCGCCTTTAACGCCAATATAAGGTCGAAAATTTAAACCTTGCAAAGCCTGCAGTGTGTGGCCAAGCTCAAGGTCGAACATGTTCATCTTTAAACGCCACTGCAATTGTGCTGCAAAAAAGAAATTCCCACTGGTAAATCCGTTAAAAAATTCCGGCAAAATGAGATGTCCAGGTGATGCTGACAGGGTTTCGCTTGCATCTGAAGCAAAATAAGTCCAATAGAACCTCATGTCCATAAAATCAGGCAAACGATAACCCACTCCGCCTCTGAATCCAGGCTGTCGCTTAAAATCAACATTTGTCGCCACGAAATCTTTTAAAGCCAAGGTATCAGAAATCGTGATCACACTGGCCCACGGCGATGATGTTTGTTGAGACGCCTGCCAATAGAGAAACTCACTAAAGAAAGAAGGCTGTGCTGAAAAACCCATGCTTGTTATAAAAGATAAAATCAGGAATAAAAATTTTTTCATCATCCCTCGTTATTTGAAGTTAATAGCAATTTCTAAAACCGCCCCATGAAGCGATAAAAGATGGTTTAAACGGCCCATATTAAAGGAGTAATAGCGCATCTGGCTAAACCAAACCTGTCCCTCATAACCAAGACGCGCGCTGACATCTGTATTGAGATAAACACGTTTCCACTCTATACCTATCTGTTCTCTTGCGGTGAACGCCGCTGTATTAAGAGAGTCATTGGTAATTGAAACGCTAATGGGGGTATTATTGAAATAATCATCCGATAAGCTCCAATGGCCATACATCAGTGCGCCGGAAAAATTGCCAAAAAGTTTAAAAACATTTTTATCATTTGTATGGATAAACCAGGCCATATCCAAACCAGCATCAGGTCCAATGCCCCAAAAATGATTTTTAATTTTTTCAGATGCGGCTGAAAAGGTCGTTATTGGTGTGTCTTTTGCAGGGTTGAAGGGGTTTTGCCATTGTGTATTGATATCTTGCTGAATAATACCTGCTTTCAAGCCAGTAAAAGGCCGTAAAAGGAAATGTTTATTTATTTTAAAGGTGTATCTTTGTTCCAGATCAAAGGTATTAAATAAAACATCCCAACTGATCCCGGCTTGTCGATAATAAGGGCCAGAGACCCCGGCACCGGAGGTATTGTTGGCAAAAAAATTACCTAAGTATGCAGAGTAAATGCCTCCACTATCCACGCGCGCCTGATTTGTACCTTTGGTTTTATACCAGGTGTAATAAAAAAGCGTATCCCATGGGCGCTTTGAATTTTCGACACCAATGCCTATTCTAAAGCCAGGCTTCCATTTAAAAGGAACCTCTAAAATCTTAATCTGTTGGTGAATTCCTTCAGGAGAAATGATTTGAGCCCAATTATCAGCACTGGCTTCGCGAAGTTGCCAAAACAACGCATCAGAAAAAGCAAAGAAAGAATGATTTTGATATTGAAAGGCCAAAACATGGGCACTAAACAGCATCAATAAAATGAAAATCCTTTTTTTCAAAAAACTACTCCGTTGGCTCTTCCAAAAATTGAGAACAGTATACGCTTTCGTGCCGAATTTTCCAGAGCCAGTTGACAATTTACCCCACCATTGCGTCTTTATCTTTCTTCAGCCTCTAAATGCTCAGATTGACATATATTTTTACATCATGTAAAATTTCATATCTTTCCATAATAGAATATGCTGCCTATGTCCGAGGAAAAACATGCACTTTTTAAAAAACTGGGTTTAATCTATAAAGATACGCATGCGAGTACTGAGTTGACTGAACAGCCGAGCGCTCGTTTAAATCTCCAGGCTTTTTTAAATAATGATGCCAGATGCTGGGAGCAAAGCGCGGATCAGGTATCTGCCAATAAAAAAGCCATCATTGTCACCAGTTGGCTGCTTGCTTATCCAGGCGTGGACTCAAATGCTTCTGCCTATTATGAAACCCTTATTTTTCTGATTAAAGAAGGCTTTAGTTTATATTTCCCAACCGATCAAGGGTTAGAAATTATCAGTCGTTCTTCATCTTTTGGCTGGGCACAACAAAGTAGCGATCGCCTGGCGCGGCTTTTAAAAGAATTCACACCGATAAACGATATGGATGCCTTGGGACGTGCCGTGAAATTGGATTTGACGCGGGATCGGATGATGATATTAAGTTCTCAGCGATTGATGGCCTTAACGCAAACTTTTTATGCCATGGGCTTTCATAATAAAATGTATTGCAGGGATTGGGATGAAGACAATTTTTTTGTGTCCGATCATGTTGAGATTATTTCACTTAATCGAGCGATGAGTTTCATTAAATTAGAGACGCTTGAACAAGTCCAGAATACAGATGATCGCTATTTTTTTCATTACCCTCTTGACAAACTCGCCCCTGAAATACCTGATGCCATACTCAATAAAATAGATCTCCTTGCTTTGTTCGAAGCCGGGCAATTGATTGATAGCGAAGGAAGGAATGACAAGGCAATTATCTCACAGATGAGAGGCGTTAGTTCGCTTTCTGTTTCTAACCTGGGAGGATTTAACGCTGAAAATTTCAGACGATTTCTCGCGGTTTTTCCTGATACACGCCAAATCAAACGAATTGATTTTGACGCTTTATATCCCTTCAATGACTATTTGTCTGAACTCAAAAAATATCGTTTTGAATCGCTTGAAGAGCTATCCTTGTATTCCTTTGATATGACAATCGATGAACTGGACATGCTGTTGACCTGCGCGCCTGATTTGTTGCATCTGTCCATCTCTCGCTCATGCTATATCAGCCAGACCATCCCGGCAACGCCCTTAACGCTTCCAAAATCCTTGCAAAGCTTTAGACAGTATGGTGAGCATGCACCAGATGAGGAGAGATTTACATTGACCAACATTGTCAGTCAATCGTCTGATCTCAAGGCAATGACGCTTATCTTGGATGAAACGGCTTATCAGTTTATCTGCAAAAGCAATCTATGCGCATTAGAGAGTTTATCTTTGGATATCGATGATCATGCCTTGTCTTCCATAAGTGCGGCTGATCTTTTATTAAGCCTGGAATCGGCAGAAAATTTAAGTCACTTATCCCTGGATGTAGAGACTATTTTTAATAAAGAGCAACCATCGCGGCCATTTACAGTGCCTTTTGGGGCTATAAAATCTTTAGACGTGACCATTGAAAAAACGACAGATGCAGAAGGCCTATACCATTTCTTAAATGCGGCCAAATCAATGGAAACCTTAAATTGCCTCGTTCAGCGCGTTCATTTCGGCAAGCAGGTCGTTTTATTACAGGAACTGCAGCAACTGAGACAGTTGACTTTTAATTTCAGTCAAGGCAATCAAACCCTGCTGTTTGATCTTTTAAATGCAGCGCCTTATATCACTGAACTAACCATAAAAAAACTGGATTCATATTTCCATCCTGAACAAGAACCCGTCAAATCCGGACAACTCAAATCGCTGACTCTCCAGGATACGAACATGGATTGTATTCATCATTACCTCGAAGTCCTTGCCACACAGGCGCCGGCATTGGAAACTTTAACAATTAGTACAAAACAGTATCCGGCTCATACAAAAAGAGAACCCCAAGCCTATTGTTTGTCTGCTTTGAAGGTGTTGAACATTCAAGATACATCTTTTTATTTCAATTTACATGACATTATTGATATTGTTGGGCGAGCCCCCAATCTGGAAGCCATTGTTTTACCTACAGGTGTTGTTCCGTCTCCTTTATTGAGAGATAGCATCAATTCAGACATTGAGATTGTTCATTATTTTTATGGGGATGATTATACATCGCGTGAACCAAGCTTTCCACAACATAAAAAGACACCATCTCAAGCATTGCCAAACCTGAAAATAGCAGAAACCATTCCTCTGGATGGTGATATTGCTAAAACCAATGCCGCTTTAAATGCGCAAGTCATTTTTAAGGCCGTTGATGGCTTAAATGCGCCAAAGGTCAGCAGTTATCATTTGAGTCTGTATAAGTGGTCTGTGAGCCGTGATAAGCCGCCACTTCAGTTATATCGTCCGATTGAAAATCACCTCGAGACCGTTGAGAACTGCATAAGATTGACACAGCAGGAGCTTATCTCTGAGTTTGAAACCTTGAATGCACAGCAACATTCGCAATATTATTATGGCCAATATACCTATCAGGATATTGAAGCCGGGCGATGGTATCAATTACCTGCTTTAAGTACAAACGATAGCCTGCTTGCGATTGGCGCCATCTCAAAGCATGAGCGTTATGAGCTAAGACGGGATCATAAAACGGGTTATTATTTTGTTAAATTTAATCAGGCTCACGCCGCATTTACCCTGAATTATATTATCCATAGCCAGCCTGAAATATCTTGTTCCCCTCCGACCGATGACGCTCAATTATCAGAGCCCGCGAAAATGCTCCGCGACTTGAGATTTAAAGACGATGGCAGTCTGGATGAAGCGGAGGATACTTTTAGCGCCTTAATAATAGCTTCCCTGTCAAGGCCAGAGCAATTCCCCATCTTATTGTTAAATCCCCTCATTGAGCTCTGTAGTTTTAATAAACCATTTGGTGAGCAGCCCATCGATGCGTTATTACCTGGGCGCTTGCTTAATGCTTTGCTGGATCAAAGAGAAGGTGCTTGCCGCCACCGTGCGAATTTATTTGTCGCCCTGGCATCGGCTCTCAACCTTGAAGCCATGATAGTCGATAACCATGTGCATCAATTCAGCATTTTTTTTGACAGCCAACAGGCCAAACCCCTCTGCATTGATTTTGGCGGCGCCCCGGCGCGCCTGGAGATCATGCCAATGGCAAGCCCCGTCTTGATACAGGAAAAGCCCGTCTTTGACGCCAACAACCCTTTTCAAACCTGGAATACCCGCTCACTCAAGGCAACAAATGCTATAGAACTGGCAGAAGAATTAAATGGCTTTCATGCGCCCATAAGGCAATTGGTAATTATGAATACCTATCAGGATATTAAAGGGTTGCTTGACGGGATGCTTAAACATCCTGATGCCGGGCGCTGCTTTTTTTCTAAAGATCTTGACTCGCTCGGGCTTGAAACGGTGTGCCTGAACGATGGGTTATTTCAACGAATCGATAGCCCCCTGGCTGAATTTCTAAAACAGGCCCAAATCAATTCCTCCACGACTTACCATTGGTATATCAACTGGTCTGATCCTGAGCCAAAGCATGTCGCATACAACAGCATCATTGATGATCATGCTCGTAATCTCAAAGGGCTGAGTATTGCAAAGAATGTTAAAATTGTAGCGCTTTGTGACCGGGTTTCTTCTGCCAGCCTGGGTGAAGACATTTATTCCCGGATGGATGCCGTGTATCAGGCGCAGCACATTCATCTTCAACCCCTCCCTCAAAAGCCCATGGAAAAGCAAGCCTGGAATGAAAATGAAAATGGTGTTTTATTGGCAGCCCATGAGGATTGGCAGCAATTGCTCATTGGACGCTATAGCGTAGAGGCCCAGACTTATTCGCTTGAAGAGGGGGCCTTGGTCAAGGCCATTCGCAATGAAACGCCATTGGTTATTTATAACCCACCTTGGGATGATCGGGATTTTTGCTGGTTTATATCTGAGCTACAAGCCCGTCGTGGATTTTATTTTAATGGGCATTGGCAAAACTTGCCTCAAGACTTTGCATTATCATTTGCTCAGGCAAACTTGATTTTCCCCAATCTCTTGCACGCCAGTCAACATGGTGATAGAACCTTTATCCTCAATCAGGAGAGCTTTACTTTTTTCTTTAAGCATTATCTTATCCGTCAAGACGGACAGATTGGCTCGTCTTCTGGTTATATTGCCAGCGCTGAAGGCGGCGCAGTTGATGTCATGGTGACGGAAAAACTGACCGAGGAACAATGGTTTCAATTATTCAAGAGCGCAGAAAAATACCAGGTGGCTCTCAGAATTTCAAAAAGTCATTCGCTGGAATTGCCCAGTGGCCTCCCTGCTATAGCGACAGAAGCACTTGAAGTACCGTCCAATGTATCTGTGATTTTAAGCGATGATTTGGATTTTGCTGCCAGTCAATTTCCAGGTGCTATTTCTGTCAGTATTGATTTAAAAAGCAATGCTGACGGGCTGTTTTTTCATGCAAGCCGGCAAGATGCTTTTTTTCATGGCCAGGAAACGGACCTCCTTCAAGCCCTTCGTGAAGCGAAAGACGTTATCATCAAGGGGCATTTTTCCAAGACCATGCAAAGACGCTTACAAACCCTGTTTACAAGCCATCCGGCCCTGTATGTCAACGGTGTATGGATTGAGGTGACAGGGCGTATCGTTCTGATTACAGAGGATAGTAACGCCTTTGAGCAGGTTGAAAAGAAAAAAGTGGATTACGATGTCAAAATTGATCTCGGAAAACTCCCGCAGGCCTGGTCCGAAAAATTAAGCGCGCTATACCAGCAATTGGATATAAGCCCTTGCTACAGCCATTTTCTTCATACACCAGCGCCAGGAGATGAACAGACGCAGTGGTTTAATGATTTAATTGAAGGCCTGCAGCTGACAGCTGGAATCATGAAAGAAAAAAGTCAAGCAACCGAAGCAAAAGACGTGCTTGATTATCTGGCAAGGCATCCTTTTGTATTTTTATGCAGTGAAAGCGGTGAGGGTAAAAGTTATTTCGTCCATCACGTATTGAAAGAGCATGCACAAGAACAAGGGCGGCGTCTTGCTGTTTATAATGGTCTTGAGAAATTAAAGGACTGGGCAAGCCAGCATGATACCGAGGCGGTTCTTTTTATTGATGAGGCAAACCTGCTGGCAGAGCATTTTATGCTTTTTGACAGTTTTGCCAAAGGAGAGCGGGAAATATGGATTGAGGGCAACCGATACCCGCTTGGCGCACAACATCATCTGATTTTTGCCGGAAATCCCAAACAATATGAAGGTCGCTTTGAAGCCGATTTATTCAGACGCTTTCCCTGTTATCTTCAATTTCACAGCCAGGGGCTGCAACATATTTTGGAACCTTTATTGTTTTTTATAGAGGATAATGATGAAAAGCAAATTTTTCTTGATTTAATCGACAGTTATTATCAAATGGCACATGAGGCTGGTTTACAAATGACAGCCCGTAATGCCCAGATGATTTGTCTTCGTTATTTTATTTTAAAAAATATGGAGCCGGTCAGTCGCTGCTTTAAGAATGATTTTTTACAAAATTACGCCCTGTTATCAGAGTTTGGGGTCCTGTGCATGGATAAGAAAGAAACCAGCACCATACGACAGGCATTAAAGGAGCCAATGAACTGGCGTGAGAATAAATCCTTCTTCCACAACGCAATGGATTTATATAGACGCCCTTGTCAGCAACCCGCGGATAATTACGTGCTCACCCCTTCTCGCCAAAAAGCAAAACGGGCGATAGAAACCTTTCTGAGTATTCGTCAAGTGAAATTAAAAAGCCGTTTTCCACAAGACGCCGGCATCAATGGTATATTATTCGAAGGAGAGCCTGGTTTAGGGAAAAGCCAGCTTTGCATGTCCATGCTTAAAGAACATGGTATTAGCTACCTTTGTTTGGCGCCTGGTGATCATCAGAAGGCGCGCGATCGGGTTCTTCATGCCTTTCATCAAGGCATGGGTGTTATCGTGGATGAGTTTAACAGTTTTGCGGATGAAGAATTGTGGAACGCTGTGTTATCGGGCTATGACTTAGACGGAAAGCCGGCGAATCAGCCAGGATTTTTTGTTTTTGCCACACAAAATCCTATCAGCTTACATGGACGAAAGCCCCTGTCACCTGCATTAACCAATCGCATGATGCTTTTCAAATTAAGCCATTATAATGAGTCCGAGCTGGTATCCATTTTAGAAGAAAAACACAATATACCACATCAAAAGGCCGTAAAATTAACAGAACAATACCTGGATGCAAGGCATTACGCCAGTCAACAACGCCTCTTTCCCACTCCAAATCCACGGGCTATATTTTCAAATGCCCAGCAACAAGCGCGACCAGAGTGTGAAGACAGCGGGAGGCCTCAAAAGAGAAGTAAACATTGAGGGAGCAACCTGCAGTCGAAACTATATATTTACTGAATATCACTTATAGTTGAAATTTATAGGCATGATATGGTTTTCTTAATTTATCCTTTAATCGTCACCTGCAAGGTATTTTTATGTTCAAAAAGTATGTGATATAGAGCAATGATAGCTGGATAACACCCCGTGTTGATTTACAATGGTTATATCAATATCAAAATTTGCATTCTGAGCTTGCATTAAAAAATCAACAAGTTACGACAACTTGATTTTGGGTATATCAAAATAATTATCTGGCGTTGTCAGGGTGAGTGCGTATTTGCATCATCCTTGATCGCAATCATCAGTTATTCGCCGTTCTATATCCCCTGTCAGGATAGTTGTCGCATTTTTCTATAGGCAAGTAAAAGAAATAAAAAAAGACAGAAAAATGTCGATTATCGAATAACAAAAAGCCCTTGTAGCCATACCCCAGATTTCAAAAATATTAATCTAAGGACCTCTACTTGCCCATTCCAGGCAGCAAGATGCATTGGATAGTCGCCATCATTATTATAAATATATGCATCAACCTGCATTTCAAGCAGTTGCCTCACAGCTTCAACACTTCCTTTCCATGCCGCAGAATGTATGTCTTAGCGTAGATTTGTCCATTTCCCTCTCCCCAACCCTCTCCCGCGAAAGGCATCATCATACTATCAAAGCTCCTATCGCGGGAGAGGGGGCAGATCGAAGTGAAATTGAAAAATCTGTGCTCAATTCAAGATTAAATCTTGTTTAAAAAAACTTCAGGGACATTGCCTAAATTCCAACTTAATTTTTTCGTTAAAAATATTTCAATACTGTAAATTTTGTTAATGTTCCGTTAATATTTGAGTGGTATATTCGAAAAGAAATTTAATTATCTCAATAACGAAAGGAGAATTTCATGGAGTATAAATTTGATTATCTGGAGTTAATGCAGCGTGTTGAGCGTCTCAGTAAAATTGCGAGTGAAGAGCAATTGAGAATCCATCATCAAAAAATTACAAATCTATATCGTTCGCTTCCAACAGAATATATAGATTATCGTAATTTATTACACAATATCGCGACTAAATGGCACCCTCAAAAAAAAGGGATGTTTTTTATGGATTCTGCATATATGCGGGTTAATACATATGAAATTGAAAACCTTCTGAAAAAAGGATTTCCTGATCCTGATGACGCGCGTAATGCTAGAATAGAAGGGCGTAATTCCATAATATTAGGTAGTGCTTTAACAGCTTTAGGTATTTTGGGGGCAGTGGCAACGGCAGCAGTCACTTTGTTACTTTTAACTGCCTTTCCCTCCTCATTTTTTTTTGGCGTTGCTCTTGCATTTGTTGCTGCTCTTCCAGTGGGTCTTTTAGCCCTCAGCATGGGAGAGGGTTTTGATAAAATAAACAAAGGTGAAATAAAAATATCAGAAGCAGATACGCCACACAATAACGTCAAAAGTCTATATGAAACAAATGAGAAATTGAATGAAACAATCGATTCATTTGAAAAGGAGTTACTACCTCATGAAGTTAATAAGAACAAGGAAGCTCAACAACCCGATTTAATTTCAGGACCAGAAGATGTAACGTCATATAGAGCCGCTTCATCTGGTATGTAATGTAATCGTCCTTAATCCCTTTCCATAGCCCAGGGTTTTCGAACTGATTTAAGGCCAAATTTCTTATTTCCGAGCAGACTTCAATGCCGCTCGGAAATTCATTGTTAATTGTTTCAGAACCCAAACAACATCATTTATGAAGACAAATATCGATAAAGCGTTGGTTTCATCTTTTGCAACAGGCCAGTACCTTATCCTGCCCAATCATTAGGATTTTCAGGCCTTGGGCCTGAATTGATGGAATCACGCGGCGCGAATTTGAGCCAGATGACTATCAGCAATTAAGCAGCATGTTCGATATCCACAGCTGTAGGTTGGGCCTTGGCCCAAAAATCCAGAACCTCCGAGCATGAAGCCAGGTGATATTTTTGTCTGGCAAGGTAATCCAGATGACGAGAGTAATCCAATCCGTCACGCATATTTTAAGAGCAAAGGCATTGTATTAGCTCT
>JAGXGR010000089.1 GCA_024636645.1 Legionella sp. | reverse complement strand
GGATGATATCAAGCGCATTCAGTTCGCTGGTCTGGTTGGCTTGAAGCAGGGCAAGTTTGATATGATCTTTCTTGCGTTGCTCAAACTGCTGAAAATTATCTTGCATGCTGGATGGTTGCTTTTGTGTAAAAGTCAATATTTTATCATTATTGATCTGTTGTCGCCAGTGATGCTTATTTTAATTGGCCTTGGCCCGACAATGACTCATCAATGCCCTAAATTATCTGGCGTGAGACCTGTTGTTGAAAATTATTCTTTTGGGATGTTCTTATGAAGGCTATGTTTTATTGGGTTGTAATGAAGCAACTATTGTCGGGCCAAGGCCCGACCTACTTGCTTCATCGACTCGAGATTTGTTAATTGGCATCATTCAGGTTTTTGTTCAAACGTGCAAAAAAATACATCAGATTAAAGAACCCCAAGGCTTCATTATCCATATCGGCAAAATGCTGTGGGTTGTCTAAAATGGCGGCATGGATTAATTCATTGATTTCCGAGGCGGGCAGCATGGTAAGATGCTCATCGTTTTTCAGATGGTTAATCAGTGCACTAAGATTATGCTCAGTCGTTTGAATGGCAGCTTTTAACTTGTTTTTTTCCTCATCTTTTAAATGCTCTGCCAGCCATTGGCAGGACTCAATCAAGCTGGTGGTGTAGTGTGTGCAGCTGGCAATGATTTTCAACATCTTATGAAAGTCTTTCTGATTGCCGCGTCTGAGAATCAGTTCATAACGGATGGCCTGGGCGTTTTTTTGGATTTTTTGTAAATCACGGTTCAGTTGCTGGCTGGTGAATTGACGTACTTCGAGACTTTGAGGTTCAAAAACTTTATTGAGTGACCGCTTTATTTTTTCAAGAAAATGAATAAACAAGTCGCTGATATCGGTTTTAATCGGCAGAAAAAAAGCCGAGACACACATGGCCACGGCTACCCCAAGCAGGGTATCTATGATTCGCTCGCGAAGTAAAAGCAGTGTCCAGTCGCCGATGAGTGCGAAAAGAAAAACCACAAAACAGGTCAATGCAAAAACGGCCGTCAAATAATGAATCTGCAAGAGATAGACGGTAAAGAAAACAAAAACAAGCAACAGGGCAAGGATTAAACCCTGGCTATCAGGAATCAGCAGATATAACACAGTACCTGCTATACCGCCGCAAACGGTCATGATAACCCGCTCGTAACTGCGTTTAATATTTTCAGCCCAGGTTTGTGTGGTGACGGCCATAGCAGTCAGTGTTGCCCAATAGCCGCGATCAATCTGAAAAATTCTGTTGATGATTTCTGTAATGAAGATGGCCAGGGCGGCCTGCAAAGCCATTTTAGTGGTGCTTTTAATTTTCATTTTTTAACCACAGTAATTTGGCCAAATTTTTATTAAACAAATGAAACCCAAGCTTCAGATTAAGCAAAAGCATGATAAGCTCTGGATCTTTGGGAGGGTTTTCGCTTAATTTATTGCTCCAGTTCTTAAGAGAGATCATCGGGTATTGAATAGCAATACGGTAATCTTTTTGCATGCTCACTGATCTGAAAAGCCTGGCAAAGTCTTTATTTAGCACACTCAGGGCATAACGGATATGGCGAGGTAATTTATAGTTTTCACAACTGATTATCTGATAGCTGTCTAAAATAATTTTATAGGCATTGACCAGAGCGTATTGATGAATAAGCGTTTTAGACATCAAAGAGGTCTTATTCATAAACATCAGATTATCGGCAATGGTTTGATTGGAGTCGAGGAGGTGGGCAAGAATGTCTTTTTGTTGGAAAGCCTGGCTTTCAGTTATTGATGAGCCTTTCTTCTTGCTTGATAAATAACGCCTTAAATCAGAAAGCCCGACCGCAATGTCTTCAAAAATATGGTTTGCATTCATCACAAACAGGTGGCTGTAATTTTCAGGAAACAAAAAAAGATACACCACGGCTGAGACGAGCATGCCAATCAGCAAAGCCTGTAAATTGATCCATAAATGCGTTGAACTGGTTAACGGCAGAATGGTGGCCAGAAAGCATAGCAGCCAAATCATCGTCGGTGCCATGCTGTTTTGCAGGTCAAAACGCCTGATATAATTTACCGTAAATCCCAGGATGATTAGGGCCAGGGCGGTTAAATTTGCAGAGTGCCTTACAATGACGCCTAAGGCAAAGGCAGAAAAATAACAGAGGTCAAAAATAAGCAGTTGCAACAGCCTGCTCGACAAGGATTTTGCAATAATGCCTTGCATGGATATCCCGCTTCCAACGGCTGCAATCAACATGGTATATAAAGATTGGTTTTGTGTTAACCATAAAGATATAAGTATGGCGATAATGGTTTTTCCGGCATGCTTCAAGCGGATTAAACCCGGATCCACATCCCATAATAACACGCTGAACTTCTTCAATTTATTCAAAACCCCGCCTTTAAACGCTCAAAACTGTTAAACCGTTCTTTATCCAGAGACTTTTCAGTGCTGCTGACGATGCAGGCAATCATCGCATCACCGCATATATTAACAGCGGTTCGCAGCATGTCCAATAACCTATCGATACCGATGATCAAGCCAATGCCTTCAATGGGAAGGCCCACTTGAGTGAGTACCATAGTCAGGGTTAACAAGCCGACACTTGGCACACCCGCTGTGCCGATGGACGCCATGGTTGCCAGCAATATAACCGTCAGATATCCGGTAACCCCTATGGGCACATGATAACTGTTAGCGATAAACACCGTGGCCACACCTTGCATGATAGTGGTGCCATCCATATTGATAGTGGCGCCTAAAGGAATGACAAAAGCGGCAATGGATTCATCAATACCCAGTTTTTTTTCTGCGGTTTCAAGCACAATGGGTATAGACGCGTTGCTGCTGGATGTGGAAAAAGCAAACATCATGGCAGTCCACATTTTGCGGAAAAATACAAGCGGCGATAGCCCGGTAAAAGCGATAAGCAACAGGCTGTAGACCAGTGTTGCATGAATGAGAAGGGTCATGACCACTGTCAGAAAATAGCCGACTAAATTACCCAGAAGATTTAAACCCATTTGAGCGAACAAGACGGTAATCAAACAAAAAACACCAAAGGGTGCAATGTAAAAAATCAGATGGACCAGTTGCATGACAACGACATCGGCCTCTCTGAATAATTGTTTGATTTTATTGCTTTTATCGCCAGAGGCACTAATGGCAATTCCCAGAAGGAGGGCAAAAAAGATAATCTGCAGCATGTTGCCTTCGGCCATTGCGGCTACGGGATTAGCCGGAAATATATTCAGCAGGGTTTGTTTCATTGTGGGTGCCTTAATAACCACTGAAGGTTCACTGCTAGGCGGTATATCACTGGTGCCAATGCCTGTCAGGTAACTTATCAAAAGCGCAAGGGAAATCGCCATAACGGTAGTAAAAAGATAAAGTGAAACGGTTTTGACCGCGATAAATCCGAATCGGCTGGAGTTTCCCATATTAAAGGTTCCACAGACCAGTGAAACAAAGACCACGGGCACCACCAGCATTTTTAAAACCTGGATAAAAACCTTTCCTCCCCAGTCCAGAAAACCCTCTACCAGATATTGATGAACCCAACTCGCTGCGGAAAATTGATGAAGTACTAGTCCAACAGCCAACCCACTGATAATGGCGATTACTATTTGAACACTCAAGCGACTGGAAGATGATTGATGCATTTCTGTTTTTGCCGTAAAGGAGTTATCATATTATCCTAGGGTATTTAGGGTAACTTGCGCAATCATGTCTATGAAAGAAAATGAAGCTCAAATGTTCTTTGATGAAACCAGCCATCAATACTTGTGTAAAGGCAGTTGGACCGTATTGGGACTGGATGGCTTAGTGGCCCGATTTCGGCAGAGCACGCCGCCGAAAGAAGAAAAATTATCAATTAGCGGCGAGGCCTTGAAAAAATTCGACACCGCAGGTGCCATAGCGCTGATAGATTGTATTTCAGAACTCAAGGAACAGGGTAATGAGGTTGAGCTGAAGCATTTTTCCAAAAGCCAACAGGATTTGATGGGTTTAGTAAAAAAGAACCGTGATGATTTAAATTATCGCGTTCCTCCGAAAGAAAAACACACGCTGCTGTATACAATGGGCAGAGAAACAATGAAAAAAATCGAGCAGATGGATGGGCTTATCATTCTTATTGGTGATTTAAGCACCCGGATTTTTGAAGCATTTGGTCACTGGAGACGTTTTCAATGGCCCAGTGTTATCTCCGTTGTTTATACGGCAGGCATCCAGGCTCTTCCGATTGTAGGTTTGTTGTCCTTTTTGATTGGTGTGGTTTTGGCTTATCAAATGGGATTGCAGCTGGAAACCTATGGGGCCAATATTTTTATTGCTTATCTGTCCGGTATGGCCATCTTTCGTGAATTTGGCCCTTTAATTACCGCAATTATTGTGGCGGGACGTACCAGTTCGGCTTTTACCGCACAATTGGGAAGCATGAAGATCAATGAGGAAATTGATGCCCTGCAGACCATGGGCCTTTCACCCACGCAGTTGTTGGTGTTGCCCAAGGTATTGGGCTTGCTTTTTGTCTTCCCGCTGCTGATTTTCTGGGCGGATGCTTTCAGTATTCTGGGAGCAATGTTCATGTCCAAGTTCACATTGGGTATCGGTTACCTGGACTTTCTTGTCCGCTTAAAAGTAGATGTAGGCCTCAAGCATTTTTTATTAGGTGAATATAAGGCCCCGGCATTTGCAATTATTATTGCTTTGGTAGGTTGTTTGCAGGGATTTAAAGTGGAAGCGAATGCTGACAGCCTTGGCAGCCAAACCACCAAGAGCGTGGTGCAGGCTTTATTTTTGATCATTATTGCAGATGCTGTATTTTCAGTGGTGTACAGTTGGATGGGCCTCTAAAATGACCGAGCCGGTTATCGAAATTAAAGGATTAAAAAATTATCTCGGCGACCAGTGGGTGCATAAGGACGTCAACCTGACGGTGGAAAAAGGTGAAATTCTGGCAATTATTGGCGGCAGTGGCAGCGGTAAAACGACCATATTGCGCAGCTTATTGATGCTTTTGGAGCCTACTGAGGGAGAGATTCGTATTTTTGGTGAGGATATTTCCAAACTTAGTGAATCAGAGACTGATGCTTTGAGGCGCCGCTGGGGTATGTTATTTCAGCACAGCGCCTTATTTTCAGCGATGACTGTCGTTGAAAACATTATGTTTCCCATGAAGGAATTTACAAATTTAAATGAAGACTTCAGAGCTGAACTGGCGATGCTTAAAATTACTTTGGTGGGTTTATCTAAAGAAGCCGCAGGCAAATACCCATCCGAGTTGAGCGGCGGCATGCAAAGACGTGCAGCGGCAGCCCGTGCCATTGCCATGGATCCTGAATTGTTGTTTCTCGATGAGCCGACAACCGGTCTGGATCCGCGCAGTGCAAGAATGTTTGATGATCTGGTGGTTTTTTTACGTGATGCCCTTGATTTAACCATTGTGATGGTGAGCCATGATGTAGAATCATTGAAGAGGGCCACAGACAGAGTCGCCTTTATAGGCGATGGGAAAATTCTGGCCGTAGAGCCCATCGAGGATTTAATGAAAAATGAGCATCCATTGATTGCTGAATACTTCAGTAAGTTATAAAGTAGAGATATTCAGTTTTAATAACAGGAGCAGATTCCTTGGAACCCAAAGCCAATTATACTGTTGTAGGTTTAGTGGTGTTAATATTGATTACCGCATTATTGGCAACAGCTTTGTGGTTGTCGGTGGGTTTTGAACAGAAAAAACATAATATTTATATGGTATACCTTAGTGAAGCAGCGACCGGCGTCAGCTCAGAATCCGCAGTAAAATATAACGGGGTTCAAGTTGGCCATGTACAAAAAATTAAACTGAATAAGCGTGATCCGCAGCAAGTGATATTGTATCTGGCAATTGAAGAGGGCACGCCAATTACTACCAGCACCTATGCGACACTGGTATCTCAAGGCATTACAGGCGTTACGTACGTTGGATTATCTGCAGAGGACTCTGATTTAACGCCCTTGAAAAAAGAGCCGGGCGAACCCTATCCCGTGATTCCCTCAAAACCTTCCTTATTTCACCATCTGGATAAGGTTTTGAATGAAGTGTCTGATAATATAAATAAAGTCAGTATTGAAATCAGACGAATTTTTGACAGAGAAAATGCCGATAATATGAAAAAAACCCTGGCGAATGTAGAAAAATTTTCTTATACCTTGTCAAAAAACAGCGACAACTTCAATGCCATGTTGAAAAGCAGCTCTGTTTTCATGCGAAACTTGGAGGATGTCTCCAGAGACTTTCCCGAAATCATGAAAGATTTGAAAATCAGCGTCAGAAAAATCAATGGCATGGCAACGGATGTCAGCTCAGCAGGTCAGGATGTGAGCTCTGCTATGAAAGCGGGCAAGTCAACCATGGATCAGATTTCACAAGAGACCATTCCTTCTGCCGATACCTTGTTAAGAAAGCTTGACCGTATCGCTGCAAACTTTGAAGTCATCAGTTCACAGATGCGACAGAATCCGTCTGTGATCATTCGCGGTACAACCCATCCAAAGCTCGGCCCAGGAGAAAAACGATGAAGACAAGCATGACTCTGATTGTTTCATTCTGTATCTGTCTGCTCACGGCTTGCTCGCCTGTGAATCTGCCGGTAAAAAACAATTATCAGCTCACCCGATACAGCATGAAACATTACCCTAAAGCGCCACGAAGGGTTTCAATTCTCGTATCATTACCGCTTGCTGTAGCAGCTTATGAAACAGAGCAGATGCGGTATATGAAAAAGCCCTATGAGCTGGAGAGTTTTGCCTGCAATGCCTGGATCAGCCCGCCGTCGAACATGCTGTATCCTTTGTTGATACAG
>JAGXGR010000088.1 GCA_024636645.1 Legionella sp. | reverse complement strand
TTGCTTCTTATTGTTCGTTAAACAAATCCAAATCTAATAACTGGATTGTTGGGCCAAGGCCCAACCTACCGCTCTGTAACGGTTAGAATTTATACAGAGATCTGTCCACAGGGTAGCCCTCAAGGGAGAAGGGAGCAGATCATGCTAACTGATTAACTTTATTGCAAATTAAGATGGGGCTATATTGTAATGTCTTTTGATGAAAGTTAGAGTTACCGAACTGCTTTTATATGATAAAGAGTGTCGTGAAATTATGATATTTAAAATTGATAAAGCTCATAACGATAATAAGTTTCTTCTCCAGACTTTCCCGTTCTAAAGGTTTTGGTAACTGAATAATCTTCCAGCTTTTTACGCAAGCAGGCATCAGCAGGGGCATAGATCACTTTGTCGGGCTTTACCAAGGATGTCAAAATGATCACATCGGGTTTTTTTTCCATGATACGCTCGCAAAATTGCTGGTACATGTTGTCTCTGGGGGACCGTGTCATAGCTGCATTATTAAGACAATAAGAATCAATATACTGATGCGCACCATGATAAGGAACATACCCGGTATCTCCCAAAACCACGGTATTATCCGAGGCAACATTTTTGTTTAACCAGGCAACCACTGTTTCTCTCAACTGTGCACCTTCAATGGGAGCCTTTGTAAAATGACGATAGTTTTGCAGGCTCATCATCGGAAGATATAACAAGGCTATGATAATGGCTATCAGAGACATAAAGACTCTATGAATCAAATCCCTCTCCTTTCTGACCAATAGCAGCAATTGCTCAATGCCAATCAGTGATAAAGGCAAATACAAAGCAAAGGCAGGTAAAAAAAGCCGATTGTAAAAAGCCGCAACCGGATCGGCCCCTGCCAATAAAACGAGATAAATGAAGCTGGGTAAAGCCAGAAACCAATAGCGAACCTCTTTGAAATGGCGCAATGCAGGCAGGGATATTAAAAGAAAAGGCGCCCATAACATCAGATAATCAAAGTTCAGGCTCATCCAGGCATCTGCTGCTATGCCCTTGCAATACACCGAGTTGGGAAAAAGACGCCCGAAGTACATTAAACGCCAGATAAAATAGGGCAAATAAAAGAAACATATACTCAACGTATATACCCCCAAACCCTTTTGGTAGCCTTTTGGTCGGTCCAGACAGAACAATATAAAAAACATGATCATAAACACTGGCGCCTCAGGTCTTGTAAGGCCCGCCAAAGATAACATCAGCCCTGCCAGACAATAATCCTTGAGGTTCTTTTCTGAGCGAGGAAGCGGATAAAAACGATAACCCAGCGCGCAATATGCAAAATACACTGCAAAGGCAAGAAGTGCCTGATATACGGTGGTTTCCAATCCACTGACAGTCCAGATGATCTGCCCCTTATAGAAAAGAAGCCATAGACTGGGAATGAGAGCTATTCGCCAAGAAAACCAGAATCGGCTTATCAAAGTCAGTGCCCAACAAGTCAAAGCCAGCCCTGCAATACCGGTCCATTTCAAAACAGCAACAGGATGTAAGCCCATTTTAATTGCCAGGGCCGCCAAGGCTACAAAACTGAAATTGGAATAGCCTTCCACAGCGGGCTGGTTCAGATTCCACAGCAATCCCTCGCCACTGGCCCAATGTTTGGCGTAGCGTAAAGAGATATACATATCATCTATGGTAAAAGTCCACACGGCATACAGTTGGAGTGCAAATAAATAAATCAGGGTTAAAGCCAATAAAATATCCACGAAAACAACTATTTTTTTATTCATTAATTTAAGGCCATTAATGTCAATATTATAAAACAAAACAAGTTGATACAGGACAGTTTGTCACTTAAAAACAAATTCACCGGATCATCGGTTTTTGATTTGGCCCTGGCGGTTAAACGAAAAAATCGCCACAAGGCGAAGGCTGCAAAAGGTAGCGTCAGAATAAAATAAAACGATTGATGTTTAGGGTAGATGGTATATAAAAGATAACTAAACCAACAGGCAACGCCTGAGACAAGCATTAATCCTTGCAAAAGTTTTTCATTGTATTTTTTTAACACACGGCGCGTCAACTTCTTCAAACCCAGCTGGATTTCCAGTCTGCGCTTGCCTAATGCAATAAAAAAACTTAACAAGGTCACTGTAATGGTTATCCACCAGGATATAGACAGGCCAATGCCGATGGTTCCGGCAAGTACTCTCAGCAAAAAGCCTGAAGCAATACAAATCACATCAAGAATAATGACCGATTTCAACAAATGATTATAAGCCAGGTTAACTAATAAATAACAGCCAAGAATCGCGGCGAGCGTCGTTGATACCAAAAGGCCGAGTAATAATCCTGTCAGCAATAAAATAATAAGAATCAAATAGGCGCTGGACATAGAAATGGCATGACGGGCTAACGGTCTGTTGTGTTTAGTCGGGTGTATCCTGTCTTCTAAAATATCCTGAATATCATTATATATATAGACCGCACTGGCTATTAGCGAAAAAGCCAGTGCCGCTATGAAGGCATCACCAAGATAATGATAGTTCTTAGCATAAATGACACCAAGAAATACAAAGACCGCCTTGGACCAGTGTGAAACCCTGAGTAATGAATAAATTGTTTTAAGATGGGTCATTTATATGTATCCGGATCAAATATTTTGATCTGGTTGAGAAAAATCAGGCAGATCAATATAACTAAGATAACAATATACCTAAAGTAAAAAAAAATAACAAAATCAAACGCTAAAAAGGAGTGTATTTATCATCTATGCAATCTCGTCCCCGTAATACGCTCCGCTCCTTACGGGCTACCTACCCGTCGCCTATGCAATGTCGTCCCCGTAATACGCTGCGCTCCTTACGGGCTACCTACCCGTCGCCTATGCAATGTCGTCCCCGTAAATACGCTCCGCTCCTTACGGGCTACCTACCGTCGCCGTAGCCCGTAAGGAGCGCAGCGTATTACGGGGCGATGGTCAATAACCAGCATTAACCCTGAGCGGGGACAACATTGCATATATGAAAGTTGCACCCACTAAAAATGATTTCATTTTGCAAAATAACCAATTGCAACAATTTAGTAAAAATAAACCAAATATGATTGCAATTATACAAATGATCCGTAAGATAAAACATGGGTATAAACACTATTACAACATTGGATGTGAGGTGAATGATGCGATATATCTTACCAGATAACGCAATAAGCAATTTAAGGGATTTGCGTAAACAATATGAAGAAAACGCCAAGGTGGATTTAAGTCAAAAACCAGGATTTTTCGGCGTGCCCACCGCTTTGGGCGGCACTGACATTGCCACAAGAAGCTCACAGATTTTATTTATTGAAAAAATGCTTTCATTAATCGATCACAATCTTTTTGATAAAGAAGACATAAGCACTCCTGAACAATTCCTCGCAAGCCATAGAGCCTCTAAACTCGCCCTAGCAACCTGCCTTTATGTTCGTTCACAGATTTCGCCTACATATAAAGTACGTTCTGCACAAAATTCGGATTTATATCATATTATTGATACCTCACTGGGCATGTTTGGCGCCAATACCATGGATGATGAGGATAAGCTAAGCTGCTTTCATACTGCCGCAGAATTAATGAAACCACCGGAAGCATTTGAAGAAGCCAATGCCCGATTAGAAAAAAATGATCTCTCTGCATTCAGTAAAGAGGAATGGATGGCATTCCAGGCATTTGTTCATGAAAAAATCAGTCATAAAAAACCGCCTGAGAATATCTTAAACTGGCCCTTTACCTCCATTGCAAGGCCCTTGTTCGGTTACATAGGCAGCAGCGCCGGCGCAACGATAGGACTCATGGCAGGCCATAACATCAGCAGCTCTTCTCCACTCACTTCAACCAATAATTATATTGCCGCAACAGTCAGCAATGGCATTATTTTACTAGGCATAGGTTCGACCTTGGGCACGCCTTTCATAGCACCCATTTTAGCTACTAAATTACTCGATACTTTTTTACAAATTTTTCTTGCACGCAGCATGCATTATGTGTTGAGCATCGCAGGCGAAGGGGTGGGCATGGCCATTGGTCTGCCTTTGGATCTGGCCTATCAACTGCTCTGTAAATCATTAAATTCAATCTATGAATTATTAGGCGACCAACACCCCGGCTTAAGTGGATTAAGAATTGCCGATGGTAAACTGGTCACAAACGGCATCGTCCTTGAGTCAGCAGAAAATATTGATCCCTCAACACTATCCAAAGTCCAAAAGGCAGAGGCTATTATGGTGAAATCTGACGGCAGTTTTAAGGTGGGCGGTAAGGCATTTAACGTAGATGATTTCCTCCCGTCTGTCATTAACGAATTAAAACAAAAACTGGATGTGAAAGCAGATATAAATCCCCGCCCTGTTCAAGAACCTCAACCGGTGGTTGCAGCCATTTGATAATCCTATGATTTATACCCGAGCCTCAGTTTCATGAGGCTTTTTTTTATAAAAATTCAGAAAGCATATTGATGATTTGAGATACATCGCAGACAGCCCTTTTAAAACATGTTACCTCACCGCTAATCCACAGGGTTATCCACAGAATATGTGGATAAATTTATTTTAAGATGGCAGCCGCTATCGCTTGACTTTGTTGATATTTATAAATACAGAAAGAAAAAAGAAATGTTCCTGAAAAGGAAAAAGATAAAGTTATCCACAGCGGGTGGTATTAATGATTTTAAAGAAAAGACTGAATATCTTAACAGATAAAAATAAAAAAAACAGACTTGATTTTTTATTTTTTTCTTTGTCCCCTTTAATCTATTGAAGCGAGCTTTTTTCGACGGTAATTGCATTTAAAAATAGGGTATCCGAGCCGCGCCCTAACCACAACCGGGCTACGATCTAACCGAGCCGCGACCGTCAGGAAGCGGAACAGTTGAAGTAGTGGTACAGTTAAAATTCTCCATTAACTGTTTAATTTTTGTTATAAAATACGACATGGAATCCTTGCTCAAGAAAATGAGACAAATCGAAAAAATAAAACTGGCTTCTTAATTTTTCCGCTACTTCAACTGTTCCGCTTCCTGACGGTCGCGGCTCGGTTAGATCGCAGCTCAGTCGTGGCTAGGTCGCGGCTCGGATTTTCTACGTTTTAATGCAATCGCCGTGTATCTTTTCAGGGTGTGCTGGTAATAAACAGTTCTCTTAATACTGCCGTTGCATAACAGCCGGATGGAAGCTCAAAATGAAGATTTAGCTGGGTATCCTGCCATTCCCAGCTCAAATTTTTGACTTGCAGTATCAATGCTCTATACGTCTTGGCCAGATCATGTGCTTCAAGCCCATTCAGCATAGGCTCAACATCAGCCAAGGCTTGTTGCTGAACCATCAAGGCCTCTTGGCTGATCTTTTCTTCTCCTCTTCCCCATAAGGGGGCTGTCGGTGAAATATCATGTTCATTCATGCGTTTAACCAGCGTTTCATCAACAACATCAACGGCAAATATACTGTTCGTGCCAGCAAGCTGCATCAGATCACCTGCCAGGGCTTTGTTCCAGGTCTGATCAAACACGCGTTGCGACAAAATGCAATTAAACAGAAAGGCTCGAGCGGCTGAATAATAAATGCCTTTCAAAAAGCGATCTTTCACTTTGATCTCGCCTGAAAGCAGTTGCTGCGCTTTAACAATATTTTGCCCACCATGACCAAAGCGTTGCGGACCAAAATAATTGGGAACGCCTTTTGATTGCACGCATAAAAGCCTTTGCTCTACCTCTTCCGGTTTATCGATGCCTTTAACCTGTATGCTGAATCGATTGGACTCCAAAGCGCCTTTTTTTAATTTTTTATTATGTCTCTGACTGCGAAGCACATGCCAACCAGTGCCTTGTAAGGTCTCAGCATCTTCAATGTGCTCACCAGGGCAGTGTACAGAAATCCACTGCCTTGTGATGGCCTGTCTATCTTTCAGTCCAGCATAGGAAATCAGTCGGGGGGATTTTTTCAGCGTTCGCGACAAGGAGCGAACCAGCTCTTCCGTATTCAAGCCCTTTTTTTCTATATATAAAAATAAATGCTCACCCTCGCCTGTCAAATCAAAGCCCAATTGCTCCTCAACGATAAAGTCCTCTGCTGAGGATTTAATGGATCCCTGTGACTCAGGCAGTCCAAAAGCATACGCTATCTGATTAAAATCTTGCATAAATTCTCTATTAATAAGTCATTGAAACGCTTTTCTCACCTAGCAAATCCATTAGCAGTATGAGCAATTTATCCTCTGGGTTAACAGACCATTCAGCACTTAGGTTCAACATGACCTGGGCTTGTGGGTTACTGTACCTCAGATTAACAGGGCATTGGCCTGAATGGGCTTTTAACAGTGATTGAACAGAAGGAATCAGCGGCTCTTGTTCCTGAGCGAGCTTGATTTGCAGACAACGCCCAAATCGCGTTCTACCTTCTTCAATACTATACAACTGATTGGCAGTCATTTTAACCCCGCCATTATAATCATCAATGCCAATATTGCCTTCGATGATTATAATATCACCAGAACTCAACTCCTGGCTATAAGCATCAAAAATTTCGCCAAAAACCACAATATCAATCTTGGCGGTTGCATCCTCGAGACCAAGAATAACCAGCTTTTTACCTCGCTTGGTGAGCAGTTTTCTAATCCCGCAAACCTGGCCGCAAACATAAGCTTTCTTTTGCATGGAAGGATTGAGTTGACCGATCATCGTCAGGATGTCTTTGAATTCGCGCCGATATTGATCAGCCGGATGCCCTGTCAAATAAAATCCCAGGGTTTCCCTTTCGTAATTCAAGCGCTGCTTTTCCGGCCAGGGCTTGCTGGCCACATGACTTTGTTTTGTACAGGGATCATCGATTAAAGAAAATAAATCAAACTGACCAACTTCATTATTCTTATGCTCTTTTTCGGCGGTTTTCAATACCTTATCAATGGAAGCAAACAATACTGCCCGGTCAACCTGCCAGGCATCCATCGCCCCGGATTTAATCAGCGCTTCAAATACCCGTCGGTTCACTTTTTTTAAGTCTACCCGCCTTGCAAAATCAAACAGATCATTGTATTCACCAGCGCTTGCCCGCTCCTCGGTGATGCAGTTGATAGCAGATTCCCCGACACCCTTGATGGCCGCCAAACCATAAATAATGTTCTGATCATTATCCACTGTGAAAGTATAGTGAGAAGAATTGACAGAGGGGGGCAGGACATTCAATTCCATTTTCGCCGCTTCGTCAATAAAATTAACCACCTTGTCGGTGTTATCCATATCTGAGGACATTACAGCCGCCATAAAGGCAGCCGGATAATGCGCTTTTAACCAGGCTGTCTGATAGGCAACCAGTGCATAGGCTGCAGAGTGCGATTTGTTAAAACCATAGCCGGCAAATTTTTCCATCAAGTCAAAAATATAGGTCGCCGTTTTTTCATCCACACCGCGTCCCACAGCGCCTTCGGTAAAAATAACCCGCTGCTTGGCCATTTCCTCAGGTTTTTTCTTACCCATCGCTCGACGTAACATGTCGGCCGCACCCAAGGTATAATTTGCCAGCACCTGGGCTATCTGCATCACTTGTTCCTGATAGAGAATGACACCATAGGTGGGCTTGAGAATCGGTTCCAGATCAGGATGAGGGTATTCCACTGCCGCACGGCCGTGTTTTCTGTCGATAAAATCATCCACCATCCCTGATTGCAAAGGGCCTGGGCGAAACAAGGCCACCAGTGCGATGATTTCCTCAAAATAATCCGGCTGCAATCGGTTTATGAGTTCTTTCATGCCCCGAGACTCCAACTGGAATACCGCGGTCGTCTGGCAGGCTTTTAATAAATCGAAGGTTTTTTTGTCATCCATGGGAATTTCAGTGATATCCACCGCAGGCTTGCCCTGCTCTTTATGCTGACGGTTAACAATTTTCAATGCCCAATCAATGATAGTCAATGTTCTGAGACCCAGGAAGTCAAATTTGACAAGGCCTGCCGCTTCAACGTCATCCTTATCGAACTGACTGACAATCTGGGTTGAGCCTTCCTCACAATAAACTGCGGAAAAATCGGTCAGCAGGGAAGGGGCTATCACCACCCCTCCCGCATGCTTGCCGGCGTTGCGAGTTATCCCTTCCAGTTTCAAAGCCAGATCAAACAGCTCTTTAACCTCTTCTTCCTCTGCGTAACGTCGACGCAACTCCTCTTCCTGCTCAAGCGCTTTGCTTAACGTAATGCCAATTTCAAAAGGAATCAGCTTGGCCAGCTTATCCACAAAACCATAGGGATGCCCCAGCACCCGGCCTACATCTCTAATCACCGCTTTGGCCGCCATGGTACCAAAGGTAATAATCTGCGACACACTTTGGCGGCCGTATTTATCGGCCACATAGTCAATGACTCTATCACGCCCTTCCATGCAAAAATCAATATCAAAATCCGGCATGGAGACCCGCTCAGGGTTAAGAAAACGCTCAAAGAGCAATTCAAATTCCAGGGGATCCAGATCAGTGATTTTCAAAGCATAAGCCACAAGCGATCCTGCCCCCGAACCGCGGCCCGGGCCGACAGGTACGCCATTTTCCTTTGCCCATTGAATAAAGTCGGCAACAATTAAAAAATAACCTGGGAAACCCATGTTATTGATCACATCGAGTTCTATCTGCAAACGCTCATCATAGTCTTTGCGAAGCAAAGCAAACGCTTCGGGTGCTTTGTTTTTAAAAAGCTTTTCAAGTCGTTCATTGAGCCCCTTTCTTGATAAATCTGAAAGATAGCTTTCAACTGTAGAGCCTTCGGGAATAGGGAAATTGGGCAAATAATTATTCCCCAAGTCCATTTCAAGGGAACAGCGTTTAGTGATCTCGAGTGTATTTTCCAAAGCGCTGGGCAAATCACTGAATAAAGCGGCCATTTCATCTGCAGAACGCAAATATTGCTTAGGGCTGTAATGCGGTTGCCGTCTGGGATCCGCCAAGGCATAACCGTCATGGATACAAACACGCGCTTCATGGGCTTCAAAATCATCTTCATTGATAAAACAGACATCATTTGTGGCAACCAAAGGCAAATCAAGCTGTTTGGCAAGGGCTATCAATTTTTCATTGTAAAAATTCTCATGCGCGCGTTCTGTACGTTGAATTTCAAGATAAAAGCGCTGCGGGAAAAGCGACTGCCAGTGTTTTGCCCGAGCGAGCGCCAGTTTAAAATCATCCGCTATTAAAGCTTGTCCAATGTTACCGGACCGCCCCCCTGACAAGACAATGAGCCCTTCGGCATAGTCTGGTATCCATTGCATTTGAACCAGTGGTTTTCCATGGTATTGACCCTGCTGATACGCTTTGGAAATCATACAGGTCAAATGACGATAGCCTATGCGGTTTTGACACAGCAAGACCAGCGATGAGGTGTTTTCGGGTTTGTCTTGTTCATGGCAGGCAATTTCCGCACCAAGAATGGGCTTGATGCCCTTGTCGATAGCCGCCTTGTAAAATTTAACGGCAGCAAATAAATTACAATGATCAGTCAGAGCCACAGCCGACATGCCTCTATCGGATAAGGCCTGCATCAAAGGCTTAATGCGAACCAGACCATCAATCAGAGAGTATTCTGAGTGTACTCTTAAATGAACAAAGCGTTGTTGCATGCGGTTTTGCCGAAATAAAGTCATAAAGGATAATTATACCCAAACTCCTCCAAGATGCGAGTTTTATAAGGATCAAAAATGACTTGAAGCTAATCAGTTAGCACAATCTGCTCCCTTCTCCCTTGAGGGAGAAGGGTTGGGGATGAGGGTGGTGGGTGTGGGCACGGACTCGAGTAAATTCAGCACGGTAACCATCACACACTGCATATTTTAAATGCGTGGGTCATTTAACATACTAAAATGAGATTCAAACGCGCTTGAAACATCCTTATTCACTTCGTCTCTATCCATTAATTAGCTAAAAAACAAGTAGATAAACTAATTGGGCAGTGTATGTCAATCTATTTATTCAGGTCCGTGCCACACCCACCACCCTCATCCCCAACCCTTCTCCCTCAAGGGAGAAGGGAGCAGATTGTGCTAACTGATTAGCTTCAAATCAATTTTTATGAGACGGTCCTGTGAACCACATAGGCTTCTTTCCACAGATATCATGTACTACCGAGTCTTTTTCATGCCTTCTACTTTTCCGCTTCCTAAGGGTCGCGGCTCGGATCTGTTCGCGGCTTTCTGAAAAAGACTTATTTGAACAAATCGCTTTCCGGATCCTTGACCACTCTGGCCTCTGCCAGATAGTTATCATTGATAGCAACCAAATCCAATTGACGGTGGGTACTATCAGCGAGAATGACTTTTCCTGATATTACCCGTCCTTGCACGTAATCCAGCTTGATTGCGGCTATCCCTGAATCCATGAAGGAGTGGTATGTCAGGACATCCCTGTTTTTACGGTAGCGACCCACGTATAAATTTTGATAACCCTCACTGTTTAAATCAATAAATCCATCATTGTTTTGATCAAAAAGCCGCAAATCATCCAGGGTGTCAAAGAAAAAGAATTTCCCAGCAACTTTTTTTAAAAATATCACCGCATCGCCATTTAACAAACGCGCCGCTGTCACATCGGGATGCTCGCCATCGTAATCAAAAGCCACGATCATTGTATTTAATAGTTCTGCCTCAGCCAGCTGTACCGGTTGGTTAAGATAGCTATATATGCCTACCCCAATGACAAATAAAACAAAAATGACGCCAAGGACTCCGTTCCTCATGATATTATCCCTTATTTACTTTCATACAGTATAGTTTATAAACGATTAGGATCAAAAGCATCTCTCACCGCATCGGCAAAAAGATTACTGGCCAGAACCAAAACAAACATAAAACTGAATGCAGACATCATCGGCCACCAGACGACAGGCTCTCTGGCTAACTCAAGTCTAGCACCATTTATCATATTCCCCCAACTTATCGTCATCGGTGAGACACCCACCCCTACATAGGACAATACTGCTTCGGCCAGGACCAGAAAACTGAAATCAAGCACCAGGGTTATTAATACGATATGCATCACATTAGGCAACAAATGTTTGCGTAAAATAGTCCATGAGCTGCTGCCGAGCGCCCTTGCGGCCATGACATAATCCACTTCACGAAGTTTTAAACTCTCAGCACGCAATAAACGGCATAAACTGGTCCAGCTGGTTACACCGAGAATCAGGCATAAAGCCAATAACCTGGCATCCGCAGTTTTTGCAAGCGTAGTAAACTGCTCAGGATGGTTAGCGATATATGTCTGCATGGATAATACAGAGGCAGTGATAAGCAGCACCCCGGGAATAGAGCTCAAAGTGGTATAAATGTATTGAATGATATCATCCCATAAGCCGCCAAAATAGCCAGCTGCCATGCCAAGAAACAAGGCAAGCGGCATCATAAACAACGTGGTTAATAAGCCTATTATCAATCCAGTGCGGATGCTTTTAACAGAATAGTAGAAAATATCCTGACCTATCTTGCCCGTGCCGAGCACGTGCAGATCTCTTGATAACCAGTAACAAAACAGCACAAGAAAAGATATAGCGAAAACCGTTGCCAGCGAACTGGCCGTTGGAGCGTGTATTCTGAAATCAAAAGAACCCTTCTTAAGCCTGCGAAAAAACATGAGCAGCATCCATGCCGACAAACTGATGACAAACGCTGTGACCAATGCCTTAATTAACAGGTGGCGAATCAATGTGTCTTTCTCTTTCTCGCTTTTTAATGTCTGACTGATATGCTCAAGCCTGGGATAAATCTGTACTGCCTGGCCTTCAATCAGTACCGTTCGTGAAGTGAATGCCGTTAATGCCAACGGAGCAGAGTAGGTTTTTTCATGAACTTGCCCCACCGGTGCCAGCAATTTATCTAAAACGGTCGGACTAAAACCTACGCGTCCCTTTATGGGCTGCACATGGATGGAATCCAAAACGCCGATGACAAGAAAAAACAACATGATCAATCCCGCGCTTGCCGCCAAAGAATTACGACCAATACTGGCCAAGGAGCGGCGCACATGTTCTTTTCTGGACGCATTAAAGATGACTAGCATAGAGATAGACAAAAGCAATAGAAAGCAGACATCAGTCCATAAGAAATCCAACGTCATGATAACCTCACTCTGGGATCAACAAGGGTATAGGAAATATCAGTCAGCATCAGCCCGAGGATATAAAGTACTGATCCTAAAAAGACCATGGCTCTGACAATCGAGAAATCCTGCTGTCCAATGGCATCAATGATATAGCTGCCAAGGCCTGGGATACCAAAAAAAGATTCCAGAACCAGACTGCCCATAAACAATGAAGGAATAATGACCACAATACCCGTTAAAATAGGCAATAAAGCATTTTTTAATACATGACCGAACAATACACGCTCTTCGGACAATCCTTTTGCTCTGGCGGTTTTTACATAATCCTTGTTCATTTCCTCAAGAAATAAGGTCCGATACCATCTCGAGCCGGCACCGATTCCAGCAATGACCGCCACCAATACCGGTAAAAAAACAAATTTAATCGCATCCCATCCATCATTATAACCGGAAATCGGTACCATTTTTAAAACCTTGCCAAAGAGGTATTGGCCGCCAATAATATAAAACAGACTTGAAATGGACATTAAAATAATACAGATGACCACAGCACTCAAGTCAAGGTAGGTCGATCGGAAAAAGGCCATCGCCATGGCAAAAACAATATTAATGAACAAGCCAAAAACCAGGGTCGGTAGGGCAATGGCAAGGCTGGGCCACATTCTTTTTGATATATCATGCGAGATATCGCGCCCACCGTCTGAAACGCCAAAATCAAAAACAAACAGTTTCAGGGATTTTTGATAAAAAAGCGTTTCGGTCAACCGGTTAAAGCTTGATTGATTCGCATTGTAAAATAACGGCAAATCATAACCGTGTTTGCGTTTCCATGAATCAATGCTTGACTGCTTGACGTGTTTTTGTCCCAAGTGCATCCTTGCCATGTCATCGGGTGAATTGACCATAAAAAACAAAGCAAAGGTGAGAAGATTTATTCCTATTAAGATGGGAATGGCATAGGCTACTCGCCTGGCTAAATAATAAATCACAGTTTCACCTTCCTGACCGCGCTTTTTTGTTTTCTTCTATAAGCAAACCCTAAAGGAATGATTAACCCGGCCAGTAACAACAGCAAAAGCCCCAAAGGCCAGAGCACGGGTTGATTCCAGAGCATGCGCATTTTATTGCGTAACGGCACATCAATGTGGATATATTTCAGGGTGCTTTGAGAAATGGTATTCGGTTTCACCTGGGAAACCCACTGATGGCTTAAAACAAAACTTTTGGTATTGATGCCCCAGACCCAGGGCGCTTCATGACGGACTATTTCAAGCATTTGATCGATGATTTGCTGCCGTCCGGGATCGTTTTCACGATTTTTCATCAAATCAAACAGCCTGTCAAAGCGCTTGTTTTGATAGTTTGCCGCATTTTCACCATTATGGCTGACTTTGGCATTAGGACCGTAGAGCAAAAAAAGAAAGTTCTCCGGATCCGGGTAATCAGCATTCCAACCCCAGGAAAAAATCTGCGCATTGCCGTTTCTCATTTTTTCCTGAAAACGATTGTATTGGGTGGCTCTGATATTCAGTGAAATGCCAATCTTAGCAAACTGCTTACGCATCCAGTTTAATTGCGCCTTATCATCAGGACCGCCCGTGGCGGGCACGTCATAATTTAAAATCAGCGCGCGACCGGTTTTTGGATCCCGCCCCCCGGGATAGCCTGCTTCTTTCATAAGCTGCCAGGCATCTTCTATGGGCCGTCTTTGTGCCTGGCCATCCACCCATCGATACACATAGGGGTTAATGCCTGCCTTGCCTTCCTTGTAACCAAAAATGCCAGGGGGAATAGGCCCTTGAGCCGGCTTGCCGCGGCCATTCAGGAAAATGGCAATGTTTTCATCATAATGAACGGCAATAGAAATCGCCAAGCGCAATTTTCTGGCAGGTTCCGTGCGCCCGCCCACGACATTATCCAGCATATTAAAACCCATATAAAAAATAGACGGATCAATCATCTGGGTTAAACGTATTTTTTTATCTTTCATTTCAGGCGTGAGCACGGCCTCCCCCTGACGGTTAATCTGAATTGCCTGATCAAAACTGTCTGCGCTGATGCCTGAGGTATCGTAATACCCTTGAAGAAACTTATTCCAGCGAGGAATGGATTCTTTTTCCAGGGTATAAATGGCTTTATGCGTTAAGGGCAATGGCTCGCCGGCAAATGCCAGATAGCCGGCTTTCCTGTCTTGCTCACTGGCAGCACTTGGAAAATAGGCTTTTCGAAACTGTGGGTTTTTTTCAAGGATCATACGAGTGTTAGGATTATTTACCGTTAGCATAAAAGGTCCAGTACCCACAGGATACCAATCAAAGGTGAGGTTTTTATCATCCATTTCCTCTTGGGCATAAAACCTGTCGGCCTCCCAGGGGACGGGAGCAAAAAAAGGCATGGCCAGCCAAAATATAAACTGCGAATATTGGCCCTTTAACACAATCTCAAAACTGTATTTATCCACTTGCTTTACACCGGCTAACGGGTAATCTCTTAAATCTATATAAGCATCCTTTCTTTTAGCGGATGGCAAAGTGGCGCTATAGGCTTTAAATCCTTTGATATATTCACTCATCAAGCCATAGATAGGAGAGTTGACAGCAGGATTGGCCAGGCGTTTTATCTCATAGATATAGTCCTCTGCTGTTAGTTCCCGGGTATCGCTGTATTTAAAATCTGATAATTGACTGATATCATGACTGTCTAGGTAATCTTTCGACAGGTTATGATAACGAAAGGTTCCGGATGTATCTTTTGCGAAGGCCGGATGCGGTTGAAAGAAAATGCCGGGTTTTATTTTTAAGGTATAGACCGTGTATGCAATATTTTCGTTGTCAGTAGAAGGTATTTTTTGCCCATTTTTATCAATGTATTTAATTTGCGGCATGTCGGTTGCCGTTAAGGTCGTGAGTTGATAAGGTCTTTTTAAATAGTCATATTGCAGCAGCGGTTCATAAATTTGACCGATAAACAGGTATTCATTGCTTGAATAGGATTTTGCGGGATCCAGCGTTTTCGGCTGTTCACTGAAGGAATTATAATAAATGGACTGGTCTTTTTGCGAGTCTGGATAGGGATTATTCAATACCCAGGAGCCTGCATGGGTAGCCGCGGGGTTACATAAAAAAACCATTATCATGATTTTTATTATGAATGTTTTAAAAAGTCCCTTTTGCATGGCATTTAATCTCGGTATTAAAATCCTGGTTTTTAGAACACGCCGCTCTACACCCTCATTTTCCAATCAACTCTAAAAACTGCTCCTCATCAATCACATCAATGCCCAGCTCATTGGCTTTGATTAATTTTGATCCCGCATCACTGCCTGCCAGTACATAGTCTGTTTTAGATGATACACTGCCTGTCACCTTCGCACCAACGGCCAGTAATTTTGATTTGGCCTCCTCTCTGGACAAACTGGGCAAACTGCCGGTTAACACCACCGATTTACCAAAAAAAGGATTGCTTTCATCCACTGTAGCAACCTCAGGCTCCGGCCAATGGATGCCCAATGCCAGCAGACGCTCAATGACTTCAATATTATGTGGCTGCGCAAAAAAATGAATCACGTGGGCTGCCACCACCGGTCCAATATCCTGCAGTTGCGTCAACTGCTCTTGTGTCGCGGATTTTAATGGCTCAATGCCCTCAAAATGCGCGGCCAATATTCTTGCGCTGGCCTCACCAATTTCTGGGATACCCAGTGCATATAAAAATCGATTAAACGTTGTTTTTTTACTTTCTTCCAGGGCCTCGAGCAGATTTTGAGCGGATTTATCCCCTATCCGTGGCAAACTCACCAACTGATCCTTGTTTAATTCATAAAGATCGGGCAAATAGCGGATCAAACCCTCATCCACCAACTGCTCAATCAGCCCACTGCCTAAACCATCAATATTCATCGCTTTACGAGATGCAAAATGCCAGATCATTCGTTTTAGCTGTGCCTTGCAAAACAACCCGCCTACACAGCGGGCAACGACCTCACCCTCTTCCCGCTCTATATCTGATCCGCAAACAGGGCAATGCTCGGGCAATTCAACTTTTTTGGTATCCTCTGGTCTTTCATGCAATATAACAGACACCACTTCCGGAATCACATCCCCTGCCCGGCGGATGACAACCTTGTCGCCAATGCGAATGTCTTTTCGCTCAATCTCATCCATGTTATGCAAGGTGGCATTACTGACGGTGACGCCGGCTACTTTTACAGGATGTAAGCGGGCAACCGGGGTCAATGCGCCAGTACGCCCTACCTGCCAATCGACAGCGAGTAAGGTGGTCATTTCTTCCAAAGCCGGAAATTTATGGGCGCAGGCAAACCGCGGCGCACGAGAAACATAACCCAGTTCTTCTTGCGCGGCGATGCTGTTGACTTTGTATACGACACCATCTATTTCAAAGGGTAAATTCGCTCGCTTGGTTAGCATTTGTTCGTAATACGCTTCACAACCGTCAAGACCTTTGACAATTTTTACCTCTGAAGACACCCTGAAACCAAATTCTTTCATCAGTAACAGTTGTTCCATGTGCGTTTTGGGAAGCGTATACCCTTCACAGGCTCCAATGCCATAACAATAGATGGCCAAGGGTCGATTGGCGGTCACTGAAGGGTCTAGCTGGCGTAAACTGCCTGCCGCGGCATTTCGCGGGTTGGCAAACATCTTTTCATCTTTTGCTGCGGCCGCTTTGTTATACGCCTCAAAGCCTCCAAGGGGCATATACACCTCCCCACGAATCTCAATGATAGCCGGTGGATTTTCAACCATCAGCTTCAAGGGGATAGATGGAATGGTTTTTATATTTGCGCTGATTTTTTCTCCAAGTGCCCCATCGCCTCGTGTGGCGGCGTATTTTAACTGCCCGTTCTCATAAGTGATATTCACCGCCAGGCCATCAAGCTTCGGCTCACAGACAAACTCTATCTCATCCGGCTTGCTTTCCAGCCTGTCGGCGACTCTTTTAATAAACGCTTTCAATTCATCTTCAGTAAACACATTCGCCAACGATAACATCGGCTTGATGTGGGCCACGGTTTCAAAGGCATCAGAAGGTGTCGCACCAACCCGTTGCGTGGGTGAGTTACGGGTGTTCAATTCCGGATGCGCTTGTTCAAGTGCTTTTAAGTCATTAAAACAGCGATCATATTCCGCATCTGGCACCAAGGGCTCATCTTTTACATAGTAATGATAATCATAGAGACGAATTTTTTCTCTTAATGCAGCCATTTCTTTCTTTATTGTGTCGCTACTCATTGAGATAACCTGATAATTAATCAAATAAATTCAGTTTATCATTATTATGCCAGTAAGAAATCTTCCATAGCGAACTATTTCAATCATCTCTCAAAATTACGAGCGAAATATCCGAGCCGCGACCTAACCGAGCCGCGCCCGTCAGGACATACCTTTATACATAAGTTCTGCCAATGTGGTTATAAATTATCTATAGCATAAAATGCCTGTCAAGAGACTGTAAACTCTCTCAGGGGGCCTTTTCGATTAGTTTCCTAGCCACGAC
>JAGXGR010000087.1 GCA_024636645.1 Legionella sp. | reverse complement strand
GTCGTGGCTCGGTCGCGACTCGGAAACTTCAACTGCTCCGCTTCCTGACGGTCGCGGCTCGGTTAGATCGCAGCTCGGTCGTGGCTCGGTCGCGACTCGGAAACTTCAACTGCTCCGCTTCCTGACGGGCGCGGCTCGGTTAGATCGCAGCTCGGTCGTGGCTCGGTCGCGACTCGGAAACTTTAACTGTTCCGCTTCCTGACGGGCGCGGCTCGGTTAGATCACAGCTCAGTCGTGGCTCGGATTTCCTGTGCAGATGCAATCGCTGTGAGCGCTTATAAAATACGTATATTGTATTTGCCGTTGGCGGAGATAATCTGCCCCTTGGCAATGGCCTTATCATTCACATAAATCGTCAGGGGCTCTTCTGCATCCTGTTCCAGCTGCACGATAGAGCCGGTGGTTAAATTCATCAACTCGCTGATTTTTATTTTTGTCCGGCCAATTTCAATTTGCAAATCAAGCATTATATCACTCAATATATTGCTTTTATCGTAATGACCAGCACTCTGCTCGTCCGTGCCTTTTGAAACAAAGGGATCTTCCATTGTTTTCTTCCTTTTATGTATCAAATTAAATCATCAGTGTGCATCAAAAAAAGTATCTGTAATTTTAACCACACGACGTTCATTGGCTTGTCCTACAATGGCCTTATATCTCTTTTTTTGACCTAATTTAAGCTCAACCTGTTCTGGATTTTGTATGGGAATCAAATCACCGGCTTTTAAATTCATGACCTCGGTCAGTTTGAGTTTAATATCCGGCAACAGCGCAATAAGATCAATCGATGAATCAATAAGATCGTTTTGCAACTGATTGCTTGGGCTTTTGTGGGCTTGTTGGGTTTGTGATGCTCCCGTATCGGACTGGTAGGTAATTTGTTCTATAAAGCTTTCAGGGAAAATAATAGATATCAGGTTATTGGCTTGCATGCCACTGATATTAAAGACCATTTGATAGGCTTTGTCGGGGATGTTTTGCGAACGAATGGCTTTAGGGTTATTGTTGGAATCTATCAGGGTGGCATCAATTTTTTTGATGTCAACGACTGCCTTTTGCAAAGAAAGCAGGGATAAGTCGGCTATTTTTCTTGCAATTTTCAGTGCGCATTGACCAAATTGTATAGGGCTGTTCTCATCCTCCATCTGCTCATCAGCACCAAATAAAAAATTAATCACCTTATGCAGCAACAGCGGTTCAAAGGTGATAAGCCCGTGATGTGCTTGTTCACCTATATGGAAACTGCAATAAATCATGGGTTCGGTTTTCTCAAAGACTTTTTTGGTTTCGATATATTTTATTTCAATGAACTGGATCTCAAAAACTCGTCCCACAAAACCGCTTAATTCGGCACTGTAATCAATAATAAAATTTTCTGTAATGGCTCTGATGTTTTTATTATTCAGTGATGTTTTACCCGGATCAAAAGCGGATGAAAACCCCGTCTCCTCTTGCTGTGTCTCTTTTTCCACGGTATCCGTTGGTTTTTCAGGATCTTTAAAATCCAAATCCGTCTCTTTTTTTGCCATGATGAATTAATCCTTACTGAGCATTTTTTGTAACGCCTCATCGGTTAAGACAATGATTTCGATACGCCGGTTAACGGAGCTTTCATTAAACATTTTATCAAGCGGTACAGCGCTCCCAGCCCCCTGGATGCGAATGATTTTATCGGTACTCATGCCGTATTTGATTAAAGCCCGTCGCGTGGCATTCGCCCGATCCGCTGAGAGCTCCCAATTGGAGTAAAGCTTTGCGTTGGGATAGCCATTGGCATCCGTATGACCAATAATGACAAGCCTTCTGTTCGTTTGATTTAGCTCAAGGCTTAACCACGCCAATATCGGTGTGGCATAGCGTTCAAAGTCCACTTTTCCAGACGAAAACATGGGCCTGTTTTCCAGTTCCTTCAAATCAATTTTAAGGCCATCCTCCATCATTTTAAACGATAGGTGCCCTTTGTATTGCTTCATTATTTCATTATTGGCCAAATCATTTTCCAATTTGCTTTTAAGCTTCAACAATTCTGCTTTGTCGGCTGCATTTTTCTTTGAAGCCTGTGTCTCATATTTATGATCTTCGGCTTTCGCTGCGGCTTGTTCCTTTTTATTCGCCGTTGAAGCGGGTTTTGAAGCATCCTTCTTTTTCAAATCATCCATCCGGGATGAACCGCGTGATTTGGCATCCATCGGGGTGTCTTCTTTGCTGTTCATGACCAGATTATATTTTTTGGTTTGTTCTATAGGCACTTTGGGCTGTTCCGTGTCGTTTTTATTATTTTCCACGAACACATGTTTCGATTCTTTATTAAAATAACTGGAAATACCCATGAGCTGGTATTTATTTAACATCGATAACAGCCACATCAAAAGAAAAAAGGCCATCATTGCGGTAACAAAATCGGCATAGGCAATTTTCCAGGCACCGCCGTGGTGTGGTGCTTTTTTTTTGACGACTCTTTTGATAATAATAATCGGCGGTTTATCATGGTTGGTATTATTTTGCATGCTAGACGCCTTTATTGGCTTGTTTAATGCCCTTTAACATTTCTTCAAGCTCCTTGCCGTTGATTCTGTCAGAGCCAAACAAAATTTTGCGACCGAACTCAACCGCCATGCCTGGTGAGTAATTATTGACTATGGCTATCAATACCACCCGAACGCAATTCAACGCCTTGACCGAGGCATTGGCTTTATGCTCCAGAAGAACGGCCAGCGGGGCAATAAACCCATAGCCTATTAGCACGCCTAAAAAGGTTCCAACCAGCGCTCTGGCAATTAACTCGCCCAACTCTTCAGGAGGGATGCCCAGTGATCCCATGGTATGCACCACGCCCATTACCGCCGCGACTATACCAAATGCCGGCATGCCGTCTGCCATTTTATTGATGGCTTGAATGTACTGTTCTTTTTCTTCTGCAAAGGTTTCAATATCTTGTTCCATCAAGGCTTCCATGCCATGCGTGTCTACCCTGCCGGTTAAAATAAACTGCATATAATCGCTGAAAAATTCCAATATCTCTTTGTCTTTAAAGATTAAAGGGTATTTTGAGATGATAGGGCTTTCCTTTGGATTTTCAATGTCCGACTCAATGGCTATCACGCCGTCTTTTTTAATTTTTTCTGCTACTTCATATAACATGGACAGCAATTGTTTATAGTAGGCTCTTGTGTATCCAAAATCGCGTACGGTACGATAAATATTTTTTAATGTCAGTTTAACGATTTTCCAGTTGTTACTGACAAGAAAGGCGCCGACAGCACCGCCGCCTATCATCAATAGCTCAATGGGCTGAAATAAAGCCTGGACATGGCCGCCTGCCATGGCAAAACCGCCAAAAACAGAAAAAGTCGTTATTAAATATCCTATTATAACCAACATACTGAATCATCCTGAATGATATACTGCGCGCGGTCACAAACTGCACGAAGTATAGATAAAACGCTAGAGCACCGATGCAATATTTCATTATACATGCAGGCCGGTTTGAATCAATCACAAAAAAGCATTTAACACCTTTAAAATCAATATCTTATATAATTTATCAATAAATCATTTCGGCAATGCCGTTTCCTGTCACCACCGCCTCCACTTCTTTGCGGGAGACGGGGTTAATTATTTTAATCTGATCATTTAAAAAACCGTTGGTTTTGGCAATGCCCCTCATGCTGATAACGATTGAACCATGCTTTAAGATCAACTCAACGGGTTGTTTTTTCTTTATCAAAGCGGTTTTTCTGATATTCTTTCTGCCTAAAATGCCGCCGGCAGGTATTGCCCGGGATGCCGCCTGCCCGACCACCTCCTCCAGACGCGTAAAATACCCGTCAAACAGTAGGTATTTATCATATTTTTTTTCAATTACATCCTGCTTTTCAATGATCTCGCCTGGTTTAATCATTCGCGATGCGGCAAGCACATTGGTAAATAATTGAATCTGCAAGGGAACATAGAGCGTCCATGGCTGTTGTCCTTTACATAACAAAGTAACCACATTGGACGTGCTGGAAAGCCCCTGGCGCGACAGTGACATTTCAATCTCATCAGTGCATGAGGGCAGCTGCATCTTGCTGTTTAACTGCATAATATCAATGTGCAGCGCATCATCAGAGGCATGAGGGATTTGTTGTTCGGCAAACTGTTTGACAGAGGCTTCGAATGCTTTAAAATCCTGGAAGGTCTGCGTATACCCATGACTGACATATATCATATATAGCACGATGAACAACACAGATTGGTAAAAAGATTTTGACATCAACACATGCTTTCCTTGATTAGAGATCAAATTCATGGTTACTCTTTGATTTATGATTTAATGCTCCAGAGGGCATCAAGTCGGTTAATAATTCAATTTCTTCCTCGGTCATATCACAGCTGTGAAGGCTGTCAAGATCGCCATTTGCGCCATTTTTGAGAATTTTTTTTGCTCTTTCATACTGCTGTTCTATATCGTTTTGTACGTGAAAGGATTTGCTGTTCTGCTGTTCGAGTTGGGCGTGCATGATAGATTGCAGTTTGCTATCGATGGCTTCTATGTTTTTAAAAATCACCCGTAAAGCAACCGCATGTTGTGATTGTTTCATTTTAATTTTAGACAGCAATTTGCGGGCTATAAACTGTTGATATAAACCAAGCGACAGCAGGATAAAAATAACCAGCAAGCCATTGGCCATAATCAGTGTGTTCATCATAAAAAAACTCCTTTTATTTTATATAGTCATCGAAAATAAGTCGCTAAGCCATAGGGCCGCATTCTTCCAAAACATCCTCCATGCCATGGAGTGTGGTTTTTAATTTGTTTAATAACTGATGATGAATTTGTGAGACCCTGGCCTCTGTTAACTGTAAAATACCTGCGATTTCCTTGAAACTTAAAAATTCATTATAATATAGCGCTAAAATAAGCTGCTCCCGTTTGGGCTGCGTTTTGATTGCGTTTTTAATTTTGGATTTTAATTCAGAAAACAATGTCGCAGTATATGGATTTTCCAGTGTTTCTTCTACCAAATCCGCCTCACCGTTCACGTCCTCCATGCTAAGGGCTTTATGCGCCTTGATTTCAGCGTTCATCCGGCTGTATTGAGTTTGGGTCAAGCCCAGGTTTTCTCTGATGCCTAGATGACTCACCATTTGATTTGCTTTCTCAATGCAGTCAATTGCCGTGGATATTTTTTTCATATATTGCCCTATATCACGGGTGATTCCGGAATGTGCTCTCAATCCTTCATAAATGGCATACCTTATTTTCATGGTGGCATAGGTTTTAAAAGAGGCGCCACGCTCTGGAGAATACTCGTTTTTTGCCTGCAACAAACCAATAATGCCGCATTGAATCAAATCATCAAGCTCAATCCCGGGAGGGCATTTATATTTGATTTGTTCTGCTATACGATTGACCAAAGGACCGTAATCACAGACCAGTTTTGTTAATTCGTCCTGATGCTGATTAGACTGATACATCTGAGCGCTTGTCATTTTTCTCTCCCTGAAAAACGGCATTGATCAACTGAGCTCTGCTGGGCACATAAATATCATTCACTATGTTTTGACCATTGCAGCAATAAGCAATGGGCAGGCGGTGTTTCATCGCCACACTCAGACAGGGTGCCAATGATTTGGCTTCGTCTGTTTTTGTCATGATGCAACCTGCCGTGTGCGACATAGTGAATTTAGTGGCCACATCATCCAGAATGTCGCTTTGTAAGTTACAGGGCAATACCAGATAGGAGGTAATACCGGGTATTTTAGCACTGAAACGTTCAAATAATTCTGCTATTTTTTGATTATCATTTTGGTTTACACCGGCGGTATCAATGAGTATCAAACGTTTATCATCCAGGATTTGAATGGCTTCCTTCAGTTCCATGACATTTTGTGCATATTCAATTTGAATGTTTAATAACTTGCCAAAATAATGGAATTGGTTTTTGGTAATGATTCTTTGGAAATCCGTACTGATGATGCCTATGCGATGGGCTCCAAATCTGGAAGCAAAGCGTCTGGCTAATTTGGCAATGGTCGTTGATTTACCAATGCCTGTAGGCCCCACCAGGGTGCATATTTTTTTAATATTGATAAGTTCTGTTTCTTCAATGTGGATTCTGGATAACAATATTTTGATGATCATTTCATGATTCAGAATCGATTCGATAGTACAGCTTGAAGCATATTGTTTTGCAAAATCCTCACTGAACTCATAGGGGAACTTCAGTTCTCTGAGTTTACGCATCAATAAATTATATTTCTCAATCGCATTTAATTCAGAGATTAATTCGGGGTGATCAAATTTTTTAATCAGATCCTGAAAGTCATTAAGCGGTGGCTTCGGCTTTTCCTTTTCGGTGTATGTGGCAGAAGGTTCTTTTATTTCAGGCTGGGTTAAGCCGGCAATGACCTCAACGCCCTTATCGGACCTGGATTGCGAATAAATCACAGCATCCGATCCAAATTTTTTTTGTATCATCTCCATGACTTCAGCCATGGTTGAGGCATAAAATTTTTCAAGTTTCATCCTGACCCTTCCTTCTGGAGTTAAAACGACTACCCTATCTTGTCTATGATTTTAATTTGTTTATCTTCTGGTATTTCGGCAAAGGCAATGAAATGAAGATTTGGCGTGCCGGCCTTAAACAAACGCTCTAGGACCGCTCTTAAATCATCATCCACCAGCACAATGCCTGGCAAGGCTTCAATATCACATTTTTTGATATATTCTAACAAGCGGTTATAAATCTTATCAGTTAAACTCGGTTCCAGAATAATCATTTTTTCATTGATTGACTGATTGAGTTGCATCGACTTCATTAAAATTTGGGTTAACTCATTATCCAATACAGCGACGGGCAGTTCTTTCTGACTGCCGCAGATGCTGTAGATAATCATTTGTTTTAATGCGATACGCACTGAGGTGGTCACCACCTCAATATCCTTGGCCCGCCCCCAGGCGTTAATCATTGTTTCCGCTATGGTTGTAAAATCAATGATGGGGATGCCTGAGTTTAATAATTTCTGTAAGACCGTAAAAATAATCGTAATGGGCAAACCATGTTGCGTGGAAGACAGTGTTTCCGAAAGTTTGGGCGCCGATTGTATTAAACGCTCTATCAATTGTTGAACGTCTTCATATTGCAAAATGCTGCCCGCATTGTTTAAAATCAATTGATTCAAATGGGTGGCAATCACGGTACTGCAATCCACTACGGTATACCCGATACTTTGCGCATGATCTTTCTGATTTTCATTAATCCAATAACAATCCAGTCCGAAAGTCGGCTCTTTTGCTGGAATGCCAGGCAAAGACTGGGTAATTTCACCAGCACAGACCGCCAGCATCTTATCAGGAAAGACCGATGACTCTGCAACCATGACCCCTTTAAGAAAAATTTGATAAACGTTTGGCTGTATATGGACATTATCTTTGATATGAACGGTTGGAATTAAAAAGCCCAGTTTTTGGGATATTTTTTTACGAACGCCCTTGATTCTAGACACCAGTTGGCCGTCTTTTTTGATGCCGACCAATTGAATCAATCCATAGCCCAGCTCCAGGGAAATACGATCGATATTAGCCACTTCATCCCAGTCCAGTTCGAGATCCGTATCCATTCCTTTTTTAGTGGTGATTTGTGCTGGCATGCCCGCTTCTGTTTCACGCTTGTTTTCTTTTACGGTTAAGAAATAACTCAACAAAAAACCCAGGGCGGCAAAGGACAGCAAAGGAAAGTGCGGCATTTTAGGAATGAGCGCTATGGTGAACAAAACCATCGTTGCCAAAAAGATAGGTTTCGAACTTCCAAACAGTTGCAGCGCGGTTTGCTGATTAATATCCGCTTCATTTGAAACCCTGGTCACCATGATGGCCGCTGCAATCGACAACAACAGCGAAGGGATCTGGGCCACCAGCCCATCACCGATGGT
>JAGXGR010000086.1 GCA_024636645.1 Legionella sp. | reverse complement strand
AGCCCGTAAGGAGCGAAGCGTATTACGGGAGGATCACCCCGACGCGAGATGCACCACCGTAGCCCGTAAGGAGCGAAGCGTATTACGGGATCAATCTCGACAGGCCGGTAAAAAATCAAAAAGGAAGATTTAATTGTCCATCAACACGCAACAGCTGCGCGCGAAATAAGGTTTTTATCCTCTCCAGACTGTCTTGATCATCAGCCTCAAACCGCGCCACCAGACAGGGTGTGGTATTTGAGGCACGCAATAAACCCCAGCCTTTGGGAAATTCAACCCGTAGACCGTCTATCCGAATAATGGTTGCATCGGGAAATTCAGCGGATTGACTGAAATGGTTCATAAACTCAAATTTCAACTCATCAGCCACGTCAATTTTGATTTCCGGGGTATTGATACTGTCAGGTATCATTGCAAACTGCTCGCTGACAGATGCCGGATGTTTGCTTAAAATTTCCAAAAGGCGACAGGCACTGTATAAAGCATCATCAAAACCATACCATCGCTCTTTAAAAAATAAATGGCCGCTCATTTCACCGGCAAGGGCTGCCTGTTCTTTTTTCATCACATCTTTAACTATCGAATGGCCCGTCGGACACATTCTGGCAACGCCGCCGGCGGCTTCAATTTCTTTGGCCAGGTGGCTGGAGCACTTCACATCAAACACAATGGTTGCGCCTTTTTCGCGACTTAACACATCACGGGCATAGAACATCATCAATCGATCAGGCCAGATGACCTCGCCAAGATTGGTCACCATGCCAAGACGATCGGCATCGCCATCAAACCCAAAACCCAAATCAGCCTGATGCTCGGCAACGGCCTTTTTCAAATCCACAAGATTTTCTTCAACGGTCGGGTCCGGGTGATGATTGGGAAAACGGCCATCCACCTCACAATAAAGCGGAATCACTTCACAACCCAGCTGCTTAATGACTTCAGGAATAACGGTTCCCGCAATCCCATTGCCGCAGTCCACCACCACCTTCAAGGGACGATGCACCTGAATATCGCTGACGATGCGCTGCTTATAATCATCCAGTATGTTAAACAGCACTTCAGAACCCGTTCCGTTGATTAACCGGCCCGATTGCACCAACTGGTACAAATTATCAATATCCGTCTGGGCCAGCGTCTTGCCGGCCAAGACCATTTTAATACCGTTATATTCAGCAGGATTATGGCTGCCTGTTACCATTAAACCTGAATCCACGGGCTGGTCGCCGTGGCATAATATAAAACCGGGGTCGCCACAGCGCCTATATCAATCACGGTGATACCGCTGTCTATTAATCCCTGCTTCAAAGCCAAAGCCAGCTGATCGCTGCTTAAACGACCGTCACGCGCCAGAAATACCTTGTCTCTTTGAAGTTCATTCAATCGATAAGCCAATGCCCGACCTATCGTGTAATAAGCATCCTCATCCAAATCCTGTCCGATGACACCGCGTATATCATAAGCTCTAAATACCGACTTTTTAATTTGCTTTAGCTGATAAGCCACTCACCCTCTCCCTGAACTGCCAAATCCATTTTCACCACGATGACTTTCTACAAAATCCTCGACCACCTCAAAATCCGCCTGCACTACGGGCAGAAAAACCAATTGGGCGATGCGATCGCCGGGTTCAACGGTAAAATAGTCTGTGGAACGATTCCAGCAGGATATTTTAAGCTCGCCCTGGTAATCAGAATCAATCAAACCCACCAGATTCCCTAAAACAATGCCCTGTTTGTGACCCAAACCGGAACGGGGCAGGATGACTGCCGCTACATTGGTGTCTTCTATATAAATTGAAAGCCCTGTAGGTAATAAAACGGTTTCATTGGGCGCTATCTGCAAAGGGGCATCAATACAGACGCGTAAATCAAGCCCGGCAGAGCCTTTTGTTGCATAGTCAGGAAGGGGGAACTCGTTTCCTATTCTTGAATCAAGAATTTTTAATTGAATGGCCTGTCTCATTATACTTTCCTCTATTTCTCTTTGACTGCATTTTGCAAAGTTGCAGCGATAATTGCAATAATTTTTCCAGCTAAACGCAATTTATGTTCAAAAGCCAGCGCAATCTGTCCGGATTCGCTAATGACTGTGACCTGGTTATCATCGGTGTGAAAGCCCAAATCAGGCCCCACCTGATTGGCAATGATCAGGTCTATTTTTTTCTGCTGGCGTTTTTTTTGAGCATGCTTTAAAACATCATCGGTTTCAGCGGCAAACCCTACCGTTAGCGCTGCTTTCCCGGTAGCCGCTACCTCGGCCAGAATATCGGGATTTAAAAGCAATTCCAAAGTGATGGATTCCTGACCTTGTTTTTTCATCTTTTGAGAGGCCAGTTTCGCGGGACGGTAATCAGCGACAGCGGCGGCCGCAATAAAAATAACGTCGGGTTTCAAATGCGCCATGACGGCTTTTTTCATCTCCTGGGCAGTCTCAACCCTGATGCATTCAACAGCAGGCGGAGGGCATAAATCAGTCGGGCCGGAAATTAAAGTCACCCGAGCACCTGCTTGAGCTGCCGCCTGTGCCAGGGCATAACCCATTTTCCCGGAACTGTGATTGCTGAGATACCTCACCGGATCAAGCGCTTCACGCGTTGGACCGGCCGTTATCAAGGCCGTTTTGCCTTTAAGGCAGGGGGCAAGATCTGCCAGACGAAGGCTATTGATAATCTGCTCCGGCTCCAGCATTCGCCCAAAGCCTTCATCACCGCAGGCTTGTGAACCTTCGCCTGGGCCGGCAAATATCACACCGCGTTCTGCCAATGCCCGGCAATTCTCTTGCGTCGCAAAATGGGCCCACATGCTTTTATTCATCGCAGGGCAGACAATGACCGGTTTTTCTGTCACCAGATACACCGTCGTTAATAAATCATCGGCAATGCCATGGGCCATTTTTGCAAGCGTGTTCGCCGTTGCAGGAGCTACCAGCACATAGTCTGCCCAGCGTGCCAGTTCGATATGACCCATTGCGCGCTCTGCCTGGGTGTCAAAACGTTCAGAGCGCACTTCATGGCCTGTTAAAGCCTGGAAGGTTAACGGGCTGATAAACTGTTTTGCAGAGTCGGTCATCACGACCCGAACCTCAGCACCCAGCCTGGTAAGTTCTCTGACCAGATAGGCCGTTTTATAAGCCGCGATGCCGCCACAGACGCCCACCAGTACTTTTTTATCAACAAAGTCTTGCATGATCTTCAGTTTTTAATAAGAATACCTGCGATCAAACCATAAACTTCGCAATAAAGGAATAAAAAAATGAATGCTGTCCTTCCAGCACGTTTTCTGCGCGTGCGTGAAAAATTAATGATTCAGGGGGCTCATAGCCTTTCCGATACAGAATTACTCGCGGTTTTTATCAGTTCAGGTTCGGCGAAAAAATCCTGCATGCAACTCGCTATGGATTTAATTCAGGAGCATGGCGACATCCGTGCGGTACTCAATGCCAATCTGAGCAGTTTCAGTAAGATACCCGGCCTTGGTCCTGTGCGGTATGTTCAGTTGCAGGCGGTAAAGGAGCTGTGTCTGCGCAGTGATTTTATTGCTTTGAAAAAAGATATCAAGCTGACCAATACCCAAGATACCTACCGATTTCTCAAAAAGCAGTTAAGAGATAAACAAAATGAAACCTTTGCCGCATTATTTCTGGATAATCAACATCGGGTATTGGCTTATGAAGAATTGTTTCAAGGGACTATCAATTCGGCTTCCGTCTATTCTCGTCCTTTGGTGCAACGGGTTTTACAACTGAATGCCGCGGCTTTAATCCTTGCCCACAATCATCCCTCAGGGGTATCAAATGCCAGTGATCATGATCTGGCGGTCACAGAGAGGATGCAAAAAGCGTTGGAATTGGTCGACGTCAGGTTGCTGGATCATTTAATTATCGGAGATAATGAAGTGTATTCCATCATGAAAGCGCTAAAATCAGTTTGTCATTGAAACGGTGATGCGCTGTTCAACAGCGCAGCATTATCATCGCGTAAAAGAATTCCTATTTATTCAGGGCATTTCACGTGAGGCGGATTGACTCTGGTGATGTTCATAGTCGTTATCGATATATTGAGCCAGGTCAATATTGTGTTTCTTTAACAACCGGCCTAGCCGACCCTGAGATAGGGGTCCTGCATGCTTGGGATCCATTGAAAAAGGCTTTTCCTTCACAATGGCCTTTTTTAATGCTTCTACAGCATCAAATTTTTGTTTTTTTGAAAAACCCCCGAATAATCTGGCGACAGAGCCACCAAAAAAACTGATGTACTCCTTTTTGGAACGTTCCTCTCGTACTTCTTTATAAGTGTCTAGTGAAGACAAAATCCATTTTTTCCTTCCAGCACTCCCTGTGTTTTCTTCTCTATGAATAAACTCTTCTTTAAACGCATCAGTAAATAAAGAAGGATTATCCTGATGAACCGTGTTATCAAAGAGCATCTGCTTTAACTTGGAAATGAACTGTGAAATGCCCGTACCCTCTTTAGCACTGGTTTCATGGCATTCCCCTAAACCAAAATCAGCAATAGCTTCGTGCCTCGGAGGTGAATCAGGACGCAGGGCATCGGCCTTTGTTCCTACCAGCATGATTTTATTCATGTACTTTTCAAGATTATAATACGTGAACCATTGACGAGACCGGCTCAAAGAATCAGGCTTTGTCAGATCGAAAGCAACAATAATAATATCCGCTTGATCAATAAAAGGATGAAAAATCTTATCAGTTATACTGATATCATAAATTTCTATTTTCAGATCTAAAGAGTCTTCATCAGAAGTATCTAACGTTAGAGTCGAGTAATCGTGACCCTTTGTTAGGAAATAAGTTGGACAATAGGGGCTTTTACGAGCTCCTGAAACTAAAGATGACTTACCGGCCTTTGCATCGCCTAGAATGACTACTTTTTTAAACATTGAACCTGGCATAATGGTTTCCCCATGATATTTTTAATCGTACAATGGGGTAATGATATAACAATAACCTTAATGTTTTATTAAGGGACACCATTATTTGTAGAAAAAGCCTTTGCAGGGATAATTTTTTGAAACGGTTGTTGCGAGGAGGGTAGAGGCGCTTAAACGGAATGACCAGGTAGGAAAAAGCCAGCGCACTGACCTGCTTGCCAATCCACAGAAACTTCGATGCGCCTGCGCGGGGTTAATGCGGGTCTTGACCATCGTCCCGTAATACGCTCCGCTCCTTACGGGCTACGGCGTCGGGTAGGTTCGAGTAGGCCAAGGGAATTTCACCCTTAGCCTCTCACAGACCCGTACGTGATCAGATATACTTTGAAATCCTTTAGCCCCGTAATACGCTCCGCTCCTTACGGGCTACCTACCCGTCGCCGTAGCCCGTAAGGAGCGGAGCGTATTACGGGACGATGTTAACCCAGGAAATCAATGCCCAGATAACTGCACAGGGGTGCAACGCTCATATATTCAATGTCATCAGAGTTGCACCCTAAGAAACTACATAATATGCATTTTGAAATTTCTTAGTTATACGTGGATTTTTTGTGCATCAGCTCAATAAAATAAAAACTCACTTGGTTGATGCCCAGTGATCAACATACACATCAAGCCCTATCAAAATCAAAGGCCATCACCTCGGAAATTCGGCTGACTTTAAGTGCTAAAGCGATTAAACGGTCTATTCCCAGCGCTACACCGCTGCAAGCAGGCAGGCCTTGTTTCAAAGCGTCAAGAAAATGCCCATCGATAACTTTTTCTTCAAGACCCAATTGACGACGATGCTGATTATCCTGTTCAAACCGGCCGCATTGCAGGGCGGCATCTCTTAATTCATGAAAGCCATTGGCCAGCTCCACGCCCTGGTAGTACACTTCAAAACGCTCCGCCCGATCATGTCTTACAGTAGCCAGGGCGGCCTGGCTTACAGGAAAATCATAGACGGCCACCGGTGCATCCAGTTT
>JAGXGR010000085.1 GCA_024636645.1 Legionella sp. | reverse complement strand
TTTTGACTGTAGCAGCTTAAGGTGGTTTGCTACCTGCACCTGATTGCCGATAGCGAGGGACCTACCCTCATCGTCTGTGCAGCATTGCCCAAAGCCTTCCTTTTCTTCGTGCATTCGTGGCACACTAGCCTTGATAAGCGTAGCGCATCAAGGACGGGATGGGCGATTGCTGTACCGGCAACCCTTGATGCGCTTCGCTTATCAAGACTACTTTGAGTGCTTATTATCTTTTACAAGGCCCCCAGTTTTTATCTTCACTCTGTATGTCTGGAGATACTATATTAGATTTGGTTTGGAATAATGAAAACAGTGAGCTTGTAACTTGCACATTTTCTCTGGCTACTGTTATTTCATTATTGCCGGGAAAACGGATGGTTTTTAGTGCTTTTTTTGATTTTGTTTCTTGTATCTCTACCTTTTCAACCAAGTCATTAAATACCGATAAGGCATCTTCATGAATTCCTAGACAACAGGCTTCATTTTCTTTTTTAACCACGCCAGCAAATTGACCATCAGGCTTTTGCAGGTCTAAAAGACATCGTAGCGCCCCTTTTTTAATATAAATTTTACAAAATAGAGCGTGAGTCACCCCATTGCCCGGATCGGCTCCTTCATAGAAAAACCATTTTTCACGCTCAAAAGAATGCTCAGGTGACTGATTAAATTGCTGGGTTTTCAGTAAATCACCATACTCTTTATTGCTGATATAGCGATACACAATATCGTTACCTTTTGAAGGCGGCGTGTAGTTAGCAATAGCTTTTATTTCAGTAAAACGCATATAAGATCTGGGTAAGTTTTCGCTCCAATAGTTTAGTTCTGGAGTAAAGGCTTGCACTAATGGAGAGTCCCTGTTTAATCCATTATGATCCGAGAAAAGAGTCGATATTGTTGCAATTTTTTTCTGAATCATACTTCGGTATTGGCGAAGCTCGCGGTATGTTGGGTCATATAAAACGAACGCTGTAAACGCTGCGACCAACGCATTCGGATCACTATCGGGGGAATGACCATTGTCCGCATTATCCGCTATTTTTTCTTCAAATAGTTGGTCCATGACAGATTTAATTTCCACTTCCACCCGATCATAACAAGCGCTTGCTTTATGGAGAACGCTTGATGCTTTATCTATTTTATGACAAGCGGCATCCATTTTATCGATAAACTGTAACGATTTACGCTTGTTTTCTGTATGGGTATCACCGCTTGCAAAGGGTAAAATCAGTGTCATTATGTAATTCAAATAACCATGCCATTGGTGCGCTGTAGGCGTCATCACATCATTTGCAACACGTGCGTTGGCCCATGCCTCAGAATAATATTCCTCAAATGAACAAAGACGGTCTTTATCTAATGTTTGTATTGCCAGATGATGTTCATTTTCGAGTAATAGCGTACCTGCAATTATAAATTTTTCTTGTATTTCATTAAGTTTGCTGGAGAATTTCCAAAAAAGTGTTTTTCGCAACAGCCCTTCAAATAAAAAGCCCTTCAGATGATCCAAAGGATTCGATGGTGTATCCAGCGATTGCGCAAAAGCCAATAGCTCATCTTGAGATGCGAGGTAAGCCATGAATTCATCAGAAAATGCTTTGACTAAATTTATACAACGATCCCTTTGTTCATCATCATTACTTCTACTGATCGCGTCAGTGTAAGGGCGCATACGAGCCGATTTAAAAAATGTCCCAAGTGCGCAAAGTAAAACTTTTTTTTGATTAATGGGGTAATTATAATGTTGGACAAACAGGTGAAAATTCACAAGAGATCGTTCTCTTTAAAGACAGAGTGCGCATTATAAGGCGTTTAAACGGTTATTGACAAGCGCCAGGGCAAAATAATATTTTATCAAACTGCCATCTTTGCGAACGAAGTGAAGCAATCCAGTTCGATGCTACGTTAAAATGGAGCACTGGATTGCTTCACTTCGTTCGCAAAGACGGCAAAATGTTTTATTTTTTATATGATTTCACCCTGGCACGACTCGCACATTTGTATGTGCATGCCCTTAGTGCATCAGGATTAAGAAAATTCCATTCACGACCTCATAATAAAACCAGGTTTTATCACTCGTCGTTAAGATCAAGCGGCTGTTCAATCACCCGATGTTTCATGGCAAGATAAGTTAACTCGACATCATTACTGATTTGCAATTTTTCAAACATTCGATAGCGATAACCATTGATGGTCTTGGAGCTTAAAAATAAACGCTCCGCAATGTCCTGAACGTTCATGCCTGAGGTTATCATCAGCATCACTTGCATTTCTCTTTCAGACAAGAGATCAAAAGGCGAGTTCTGTTGTTCTTGAAGGCTATTGATAGCCATTTTTTGAGCTATTTCAGCACTGAGGTATTTTTTGCCCTGGGCTACAGCGCGAATTGCCGCGGCCATCTCTTCAGCTCCCGATTCTTTTGTTAAATACCCCATGGCACCCAGTTGCAGCACGCGGGTAGGCAAGGGATCAGAGCTCATGGCGGTCACCGCAATCACTTTTATATTGGCATTCGATTTTTTCAGACGTCGAGTGACTTCCCAGCCATCAATACCCGGCATTTTCATATCGAGAAGAACGACATCAGGAGAGTGGCTTTTTACCAATAGCAAAGCTTGCTCACCGCAATCAGCATCAGCTACCACCTCTACATCAGACAGATCTTCCAACAATCGCCGAATACCCATTCTAACGAGGGCATGATCATCAACAATTAATACTTTTATCAATTAATGCTCCTTGACTGACGAGTCAATGAACAAAAGAAGTCGAAAGATGTTAGCAAGACTCACCTCTTATTACAATATATTGTGCATATTAACATGCTCGGATATGAATATTAGGATTATTGACATCCACTTCGAAAAAAGGAGGAAACTCCCCCACGGCTCTCGCGCGCTCCATAAGCGCTGCAATATCTGATAAAACAAAATCATATAGCGATTGGTAACTATCAATGACAAAGTAGACAGGCTGCAACATATCAATGCGATAAGGCATACGAAAAGCCGCAACCGGCTCAAACATAACCCTGAGCGCCACATCACTTTCAACACTGTATACTGTTTCGCTGATGGATGACAGTATGCCGCCGCCATAGATACGCAGACCCTGGCTGGTTTTAATCAAGCCAAATTCAACGGTAAACCAGAACAGCCGCTGCAAAAGAGGCCAGTCCTTTTCAGAAAATTCCAATACTTTCTTTGCATAATTCTGCACAAAATCAGCAAATACCTGATGGGTCAGCATAGGGCAGTGACCAAAAATTTCATGAAAAATATCCGGCTCCTGGACATAATCCAGGTCTTCATTGCTTCGAATAAAGGTCGCGGCAGGAAAAGCCTTGTCGGCAAGCAGTTCAAAAAATTCACGTGCAGAAATTAATGCCGCCACCGGCTCAATCCGCCAGCCTGTCATCGCTTTCAAGCGTTGACATAGCTCGGGTAGCTGGGGAATTTCACCTGCGGATAATTTAAGTGCCGCAAGGCCGTCCATATATTCATCACAAGCTCTGCCGTGCAATAATTCCATTTGACGCTCATAGAGAACTTGCCAGATTCGATGCTCCTCTGAGCTATATTGAATATAACCCTGCTCATCAGGTTGGTGGGCAACATATTTACTGACAAATTGCATACAGCTCTCCAAATAGACTGATTTACTTAATCATAGCGCAAAATGAACGTCTATGAATATGATCTGATAAACTTGCAAACAGGGTTTATCGAAACACACGCATTTTGAAAGATTAAGGGTATAGAACCCAAGCGCCTATAATGATACCCTATAGCGCCTTATAAGATAATTTTTAATCATTAAAAACACAATAAAAAAACAAAAAATATAACGCTTGTTGACTTATTTATCACTTTAATGCCCGATTTCTGCAGAAAAACCGGTGGGTCGGAAAAAAACATCACGATTAAGCTAATGCGCTAATCTTTGGAGAGCTTTGTGGAATTTTTTGGAAGCATTCAATGGATGCATTTGATCCATGCATTTATTCTGTTAATTTTTGGATATGCTTTTTCTCGATGGTTGAGCAATGCCTTTGAACGCTCTATGAACAGCCGCTTCAGCCGCCATCAGACCATGATAGCCAGAAGGCTGATATTTTATGGCTTATTCATATTATTTATCATTTCCTCATTGCATCAGCTGGGTTTTGAATTAGGCGTAATACTGGGTGCTGCCGGGATATTTACTGTCGCCATTGGTTTTGCTTCACAAACGGCAGCGTCCAATCTCATCAGCGGCATTTTTCTGCTGTTTGATAAACCTTTTAAAGTGGGTGACTTAATTGAAGTGAACGGGTTCACAGGCAATATTGAATCCATTGATTTATTATCTACAAAAATAACCACCCCGGATAATACCCTGGTACGTATGCCCAATGAGACAAGGATTAAATCGGCCATTTCCAATTTAAGCTATTACAAAACAAGACGAGGTGAAGTACTTATTGGGGTAGCATATGAAAGTAATGTTGATTTAATTAAAGGGTTGTTAATTCAAATAGCCGTTCAACACCAACAGGTTTTGAAAAAACCCGAACCCTCAGTCATTATTAACAGTTTTGCTGATTCCGCCATTGAATTGAGGCTCACCTTCTGGACCAAAGCCGATGATGTGAGCTCGGTTCGAAATCAAATGCGGGAGTTGGTCAAACAAACGTTTGATAAAGAAAAAGTTGATATCCCCTACCCGCAAATCACTATCCATAAGGCTGACGGAGCTGGAACATGAGTATTGCTATATTGGCCACCGGCGATGAAATCGTTCACGGCGATACACTGAATACCAATAGTCAATACATTGCCAAGGCATTAAGTTCGGACGGCATTCCCTTAGGCTTGCATATGTCCTGCAGCGATAAAGAAACGGAGATGGTGGGTTGCCTGAATTATTTAAAACAACAGCATGACTGCATCATTATAATCGGTGGCCTTGGACCGACGTCTGATGACAGAACCCGTTATGCGCTCGCCAGCAGTATTCAACAGCCTTTGATGAAATACCCTGAGGCAGTCAGGCATCTTGAGGATCGCTTGAATCCCGGGAATATTGTGCTTTCTGCAGGCAATCTGCAACAGGCCTTGTTTCCAGCGAAGGCAGAACTGCTACCTAATCCCTACGGTTCTGCTGTGGGCTGTTACGGGTTATGGCAGGATACGCTGTTTGTCCTTTTGCCTGGACCGCCTAAAGAATGCCTGCCAATGTTTGATACCCATGTTCTGCCCTTGTTGCAAAAAAAGCAGCATAGCAGCAAGCAAATACTCAAATGGCTGCTGTTTGGTTTTGCGGAAAGTGAAATTGCTGAATTGCTGGATAAGAGTCTGGCTGATTTGGATTGCCAAACCGGGTACCGACTGGATATTCCCTATGTTGAATTTAAAGTACGGTGCAAACCTGCACTGGCCGCTGAGGTCAAAAAAAGAATCGAGCCTATCATACAGGATAACCTGATTTGTCCTGCCAATAAAAAAGCTTCTACCGTTTTAAAGGAAAAAATCGGCAATATCCACCAGTCACTCACGATCATTGATGAGGTAACGGGCGGCAAATTACAAACCTTAATTCATTGCCCTGACAATGACTCGCAGCTTAGCTTTCATGATTCCGATGCATCAGACATGACATTTCATCTATCGGGTTTAAAAGCGTACTGGCAACAGGCACCCAAAGGCGGAGAAAGCGAGGTGTTGATTCATTTCAAAAGCAATGAGACAGAAGGCAGCGAATCAATCATGCTGCCCTACCGCTCAAATCATATTATAGATCATGCCGCTGAATGGTTATGCTTCAGGATGTCTCATTTCATCGATAAACTGCATCAATGAATAACAAAGCTCCTGCGTACCGGCACCGCTGATAGCAGAAATTTGAAACACCGGCCCTGTCCAGTTCAAGCCATCGATCAAGGCCTTGGCGGCTTGCTCTCGGCTTTCATCATCAGCAAACAAATCAACTTTGTTTAATACAAGCCACCGCGGCTTATTGAGCAATGCCGCATTGTACTCTGCCAGTTCATTAATAATTGCTTTAGCAGAATCAATCGGATCCGTCTCATCCGCAGGATGAAGATCAATCACATGCAGCAACACCGAGGTTCTTGAAAGGTGTTTTAAAAAGCGATGCCCTAAACCCGCACCGCTTGCAGCACCTTCAATAAGTCCTGGAATATCCGCCATTACAAAACTTTTATAAGCGGCCACTCGAACGACACCCAAATTTGGATGCAAGGTAGTAAAGGGGTAATCTGCGACCTTGGGTTTGGCACTGGACACGGCACGTATCAGCGTTGATTTGCCGGCATTAGGCAAACCTAATAAACCCACATCAGCCAATACGCGCAATTCCAGTCTGAGGTGCCGGCCTTCGCCAGGCGTGCCCTGGCTGGTTTGGCGAGGTGCGCGATTGATACTGCTTTTAAATCGGGTATTGCCCAAGCCATGAAAGCCCCCCTGGGCAATAAGCACAGGCTTGCCAGGCACCTTGATGTCAGCCAGCATTTCACCGCTGTCAACATCAAAGACCATGGTGCCTACAGGGACATTTATCAATAAATCATTGCCTTTTTTACCCGTGCAATTACTGCCCATGCCGGGCTGGCCGTTTTCTGCTTTATAATGCCGCTGAAAACGGAAATCAACCAGTGTATTCAAATCCACTGAGGCAACAAAATAAACGCTGCCGCCGTCACCGCCGTCACCGCCATCAGGTCCACCACGGGGCACATATTTCTCCCGCCTGAAGCTTAAGCAACCATGGCCGCCATTTCCGGCATCAACCTTTATGAGTGCTTCATCAACAAATTTCATGATTTAACCTAATGGGGGTTTGTTGGGCCAGAGGCCCAACTTACGTAGTCATTGTTCGGAGGTGTCGCTGAATTTTTGTAAGGAATTTACATGGGCCAACGATAGTAAGGACAAATTAGCCTGCAGCTTGTTCCTGAGGTGTGGCTATAATGTTGACATACTTACGATTCTTTTCACCTTTAATAGTGAATTCCACCCGGCCATCGGCCAAGGCAAATAAAGTATGGTCACGTCCACAACCTACACCGCTTCCGGGATGGAATCGAGTGCCGCGCTGTCTTACCAGAATTTCACCAGCATTCACATATTGACCACCGAAACGTTTCACACCAAGGTATTTGGGATTCGAATCGCGGCCGTTACGAGTACTACCACCTGCTTTTTTATGAGCCATTATTATACCCTCTTACTTATTTATTGCAGTAATTTTAACCTGCGTATAATTTTGTCGATGACCCATTTGTTTCATATGGTGCTTACGACGACGGAATTTAATGATTTTCACTTTTTTGTGACGACCGTGCTCAAGCACTTCTGCTTTAACGCTCGCTTTAGAAACAAAAGGGGCACCACAGGTAATCTTATCGCCATCAGCGAGCATCAGTACCTCAGAGAAATCCACTTCACTGCCAACGTCCCCAGGCAATGTTTCCAGTTTAATAATATCACCTTCTTTTACACGGTATTGTTTACCGCCGGTCTTGATTACCGCATACATAACTATTCTCCAGCTCGCCAAATTGGCTATAACAAGTTCAACAAAGTGGCATATTCTATGAAATTACAACGAGGACTTCAAGTTGATTTTAAAATATTGTATACTTCTTTGCCCTTTAACCCACATTTTATGGGTTTTAGACTTATTATACACCAATTATAAACCATTTTACGAGCGGTGTATGCTGGGTATTCAGTTTGGTCGCGAGCTGAATTTATTTTTTTTGGAGAATATTTATGTCAACGATTGTGTTAGAAGCAGAAACAAGAACGGATACAGGGAAAGGTGCGAGCCGCCGCCTGCGACGTCTTGAACAAAAAGTGCCCGGTATTTTATACGGTGGAAGCAAAGAACCCAAGCCGATTCTTCTTTTGCAAAGAAAAGTTCTGAAGGCTTTGGAATCAGAAAGCATCTATTCCAGTGTTTTTGATTTAACAGTGGATGGGAAAGTAGAGCATGTTATCTTAAAAGCGCTGCAACGCCATCCCTTTAAACCTATCGTCCTGCATATGGATTTACAGCGTGTAGCCGGAAAAGACGTTCTTGTAAAAGAGGTTCCTTTACATTTCATGAATGAAGACGAGGCAGCAGGCGTCAAAGAAGGCGGGATCATCAGCCACTCCATGACGCAGGTTGAAGTGCGTTGTCAGGCGAAGCACCTCCCCGAATTCATTGAAGTCGATATGGCTAAAGTCGGTATGAATGATGTGATTCACCTGTCAGATCTTAAACTGCCGAAAAATGTTGAACTGACTGTTGATCTCAGTGATAGCGTTCATGACCATCCGGTTGTCAGTATTCATCCTCCCAAGGTCGAAATTGAGCCTGAAGAACTGGTTGAAGAACCGGAAGTTCCTGTCATTACAGAAAAAGACGCTGGCGAACAGGCACCTGAAGAAGGCGCCGAGTAAACTTGCCGTCAGATCAGTTGTTTGTATGTTATAATGTTCATGCAGGATAGTTCGCTTTCCTGCATGTTTTTTATATAAAAAATGAAACCCCAAATTATGTCTGAACCCATCAAGTTAATTATCGGATTACAGAACCCAGGTTCCGTCTATGAACACACACGTCATAATGCCGGCGGCTGGTTTGTGACAGCCATTGCACAGCGCAACGGGCTACGCTTTAAAGCCGATAAAAAACTGTTTTGTGAAATGACCGAACTTGAAATCGAACAACATCGCTGCAAGCTGGGCTTGCCGATGACTTATATGAACCACAGCGGCCAGGCCCTGCAAGCCATTTGCAACTTTTACCGCATTGAAATCAATGAAATTCTGGTGGTCCATGATGAGCTGGATTTAGCGCCCGGACGCATCAAACTTAAAACCGGCGGCGGCCATGGCGGGCATAATGGTTTGCGTGATATTTGCAGCCGATTGGGCAGCGGTGATTTTCATCGCCTGCGAATAGGCATAGGCCACCCAGGCCATCGCGATCTGGTCCATAATTATGTATTGGGAAAGCCGTCAGTCGCTGACAGGCAACAGATCATTGATGCCATTGACCGGGGAATTACTGCCATCCCTTTAATGGTGAAAGGCCAAATAGCAGAAGCAATGAATCAAATTAATCGTTAAATTATTAAAGAGGTAAAAGCAATGGGATTTAAATGTGGAATCGTGGGGCTGCCTAACGTTGGAAAATCAACCCTGTTCAATGCGCTGACCAAGGCCGGCATTGATGCCGCCAACTACCCTTTTTGTACCATTGAACCCAACGTCGGTATTGTAACGGTGCCTGATCCACGGCTTGAGGCCCTGAGTGATATTGTCAACCCTCAACAAGTGCTGCCGGCCACCATGCAATTTGTGGATATAGCAGGCCTTGTCAAAGGCGCTGCCAGTGGCGAGGGCCTGGGCAATCAGTTTTTAGCCAATATCCGCGAAACCGATGCCATAGCGCATGTTGTGCGTTGTTTTGAGCATCCTGATGTGATTCATGTTGAGGGCAAGGTGGATCCGCTATCGGATATTGAAATTATCAATACCGAACTCGCCCTGGCAGATATGGAAACCGTTGCCAAAGCCATTTTAAAAACCGCTAAAAATGTCAAAAGCGGCAACAAAGAAGCCATTTTTGAAAAACAGACCCTTGAAAAAGTCAAAGCCCATCTTGACGAAGGGCATGCTGTTCGCACCATTGAGCTTTCAAATGAAGAAAGCCAATTGATACGACGCTTGTTCCTGCTTACCGCAAAACCGGTCCTTTATATCGCCAATGTAGCTGACAGCGGTTATGAAGATAACCCGTTGCTGGAAAAGGTCAAGGCACTTGCGGAAACGGAACAGGCCAGCATAGTGGCTTTGTGTGCCGCCACCGAATCAGAACTCGTTGAACTCGATGAGGAAGAACGTCAGGAATTCATGGACGATCTGGGCTTGAGCGAACCCGGCTTGCATCGGGTGATACGCGCAGGCTATGAGCTGCTGGGGCTGCAAACTTATTTTACAGCCGGAGTCAAGGAAGTGCGCGCCTGGACCATTCGCAAAGGATCCACAGCGCCCCAGGCTGCTGGCGTGATTCACACCGACTTTGAAAAAGGCTTTATCCGCGCCGAAGTCACAGCCTATGAGGATTTCATAAAATATCGGGGCGAACAAGGCGCCAAAGAAGCTGGAAGGCTTCGGCTTGAAGGAAAAGAATATATTGTCGCTGATGGCGATGTGATGCATTTTCGTTTTAATGTCTGATAAACAGCCGTAGGTTGGGCCTTGGCCCAACAACAAATCATTGAAATCCAAGCTTTCAGCCAAAAATTCTTGTCAAAACCCCTTTGTGCCCGAGCCCATGCACCATACCACCTCATCAAAATTCAAATATGTCATTTGATTTTTTCTTACCGTTCGTCAAACAAATTCAAATCTAATAACCAGATTGTTGGGCCAAGGCCCAACCTACCGCAAATCGATCAAATTTTAATGCTACAGCCGTGCAGAATGGACCTCTCATGCTTGACTTTAGAGTATAGCCATCTTAGCATGCAATAATGCCAAATATGAGGAACTCCAATGACGATTGACCGAATCAAATCCTTGGTCAGCGAAGATTTTGATGCTGTTAATAACTTTATTATTAACAACATCCAATCCCAGGTCGGTTTAATTGATGACCTGTCTCATCACATCATTCAAAGCGGTGGAAAAAGACTCCGTCCGCTTTTGGTTCTTCTTACTAGTCATGCCTGCGGGTACCGTGGGGAGGCACATATCTCGCTTGCTGCCATGATAGAATTTTTTCACACGGCCACCCTGTTGCATGATGATGTGGTCGATGAATCCACCTTGAGGCGCGGTAGACAAACCGCCAACAGCATCTGGGGTTCCAAAGCAAGTATCCTGGTGGGCGATTATTTGTTTACCCAAAGCTATCAGTTGATGTTAGAAGTGGGTCATTTCGATATCATGAAATTAATCGCAGATACTTCACATCAGATCAGCTGCGGAGAAATACGCCAGTTATCCAATCGACATAATCCCTCGTTAAAATATGAAGAGTATTTTGAAGTTATTAAAGCAAAAACTGCGCTGTTATTTGCGGCTTCCGCAAGCATTGGAGCGCATATCAGTCAAAAGGGCAAAGAGATTGAGGAAAGATTATATGCTTACGGTCTGCATCTTGGAAACGCCTTCCAGTTAATTGATGATGCACTTGATTATTGCTCCGATGTTGAAACCATGGGCAAGAACGTAGGGGATGATTTAGCAGACGGCAAGGCTACCTTGCCGTTGCTCTATGCCCTGGAGCATAGCAACAGCATACAACAGGAACAGATCAAAAAAAGCCTTCAACAAGGCAGCCTCGAATACTTAAACGAGATTCGCGAGGCGATTACTCAAACCCATGCCATAGACTATACGCGTGACTTTGCGAAAAAAGAAGCGGAAAAAGCCGTAGACGCGTTGCAGATTCTTCCTGATTCATTGTATAAAGAAGCCTTGGTTGAGCTTGCTTATTTTTCCGTTGAGCGTATTCATTAATTTCTGAAAATAAACAGCCTACACAAGATGGGTACGCTGAAAAATAATACATACAGCTGCTGGCTTATCAGGCCAACAGCGATACAAATAAAAAGCAAATGTTTCGGAGTGTAATCAGTGCACATCGACAGCCCTAATATTCTCACAGGCTTTTCTTGCCCAATAGTACAACCGCTAACTTTATTTTGATGGTGCTCTCTGTGATGATGGGGGATTTTGTAGAATATGGAGTCTGATTGTTTGCTAATCACACCGCATTTCCGGAATAATTTTCATTACTTTCTTAATGTCTATAGACCAATATTATGCACCTCTTTCGTCTATGCTTTTTCTATGAGCGATTGTTTTGTACTTCTAGTACCTCATACTGTAAATAAACAGATCATTAAGCTAGGCGATATTTTTGTCTGGCAAGGCGCGAGGAAGGCGAATATTAAGCATATTCAACTGACGAGCAACGCAGTCCAGACGAAAATAGCGTCAGATTAATGATCTGTTTATTTATAGGATGAGGTACTAGATTAAGGACTTCCCATTTTAGGCACATCTAACTTTATTTTATCCTCTTTAATGTCAGGTGTTTGCTGTGAAGATGCTTGTCGATGTCGACTAGCAAGATAATCCTGCCTAACTTCTACAATCTCAGAAGGATTAACATCGAAATATTTATCATCCCCTGCCGTTTCATCCTTGTACGTGCAACTAATTATTTTGCCAGCTGATGATAGTGCTGCTTTGATAAAATTTTGAAAGGTCTCTCGTTTTTCAAAAGAAAAAGTTACAAAACCCGAAGCGGTTTTCATGTTAGAACCAGGATCTTGTCCATACTGCTTTTCATAGCAATCCATAAGTCGATCTCGCATTGCATCAGTTTTATAATGTACAGTAAACTGTTTTCTAAAATCCAGGTGCAAATCTTTATCCATCTCTTTTTTTAACATTGTAGCAAATCTATTTCCAGGATTTTCACGAATGTATTTTTGAATTGCAAACAGTTTATCCCCAAAATCTACATCTTCTTTTTTTAATAGCGTTTGAATGTTCTCAGTTGCTGCACTTTTTTTTCCTAAAAATAAAACGCTTCTTATCTTTTCATATTTATCTATAAGCTTCCCCAATAATTGGTTAGCATCATCCACTTTATTTTTAAAGGCAGGCCTATTAATATTTGAATATTTTTTTTCAATTCCTGGTTCATTAATCAGCGGTGGAGGAATGGGCATTTAACAACTCCGAGGTCGGTTTAATACTAAAAGTATAGTACATACGATAGGAGCGCGTTAGGAACGGGGCGGTTTCCAAGTCCCTTTCTCACAAACCAGGATTTGCGCTGCTAACGCTCCGACGGCTAAGTAATAACTACCCTCTCTAAATAGCATCAGATGGTATACTGCCCGTTGACTTTGCGAAAAAAGAGGCGGAAAAAGCCGTAGACGCGTTGCAGATTCTTCCTGATTCATTGTATAAAGAAGCCTTGGTTGAGCTTGCTTATTTTGCCGTTGAGCGTATTCATTAATTTTTGAAAATAAACCGCCTGAATTTTAATTATTTTCTTAATGTCGATAGACCAATATTATTGCATATCTTTAGCCCATGCCTTTCGGACCTCTTGGCCAATCTAACTTTATTTTATCCTCGTTAATCAAAAAAAACGATCTCACTCACAGAGAATTTTTCCGATTCAAATACTTTGATAAGAAACGATGAAAAAATACTGGTGAAAACAATTGTGCCCTAAGTAGCGGATTTGAGTATGTTGTATTTATCAAATCGACGGTTAACAAAAAACTCAAGGCTTTACTAAAGATCGCTCTGAGAGTGTAGGCTACTCTGGTTGCTGAACATCAACAAATACCGTATTAGTATTTGCTCCAACAATTGGAATAGCTATCCGGGGTAGTTCTACGAAGCTGGGGCTATGATTAAATTGAAATCTTTGAGACTGGCCAGGCGAAATTGTAACTGAATTTGCAGGAGACAAACCTATGGTCGCCCACCCAGCTGGCTCAGTCGGCAACCTGGGAAAAACATCAATCGCGGATAACGCAGAGTTGTTAGTAATATCGACATAGCCATTTTCATCTTTTTCAACACTTAAACTTATCAGGCAGTTTGCGAACAATTTGCCGCATTCTACCGCGCCATATTGACTAAGAATGTTTGATCGCATGCTGATTTTTACTGATAAGTTGGCCTTGCTGTCTGGAGCAACAAGCTCAGAAGCGATAGCATGAGAGTAGTTTGAGAGGGTTAAAATAATAAAAATTATATTTTTAAATTGGCTTTTATGCATCAATCTATCCTTGATAAAATAAGAGAATTCTAAGGTATTGGCTTTTGCAGCAAGGCAAAATGAAAATAGGTAACTAACTTTATACCAAGAATAATTTATTAAAAAAAATAATTATATTCCAAACATATAGCCTAGATCAATCCGGTGTTTTAATTTATGATAAATGTTTTTTCACGTGCTTTGTAAGGATCCAAGCATGTTATTTAATATTTCACAGAAATGGCAATATTTTCTCATTTTAACTATGATTATTTTCCTATCAGGCTGTCCCGTGACAGAACAAGCAACGGTAGATAGTCCTTCGCCAAATCAGTTACAAACTATGATTAATGAAGGGAATGCATTGAGCATTGCTTCAACTCTTGGCACTGAAGAAGCCACAATTCAAGTTACAGACTGTGGTATCGTTTAGCTTCAGTTGAAATTAATCGATTATTTTTTTATTCCCACTGAAAAATATCCACAACTATTTTATGATTGTTAAAAGAGAACCATATGAAAATGAATGTGTTATTATCTGTACTGCTTTTATTCTCAACAGCGGTTTATTCAAAGAACCAACCTATAAGCGCCAGGAAAGATTCAAAAACGGATCAGGAAACTCAACTCATAGAAAAATATTTAAAGCCTTTAACTTTTATAAATACCTCTTATGATGAATTTAAATTCGCATCAAACCAAGGCAATCTTTTCAATAAATATACTGGTCATACTAATTTTACTGCCTTAGGAGGTAATCATTTTAAAGCCTATAATACCTTCTGGGGGTTTAATGGTTATCATCGAAGAACAATTAACAATGCATCATCAAGAATAGTATTTGATCTGAATCAAAGCCATGGAACAACCGATACTGGCGGACTCTATGTCCATGCTTTAAAAAAGGTTTATTTTCCTTTTTTTATCGACGTATTTGCCAGTTACGGGCAGGATCAATACAAGCTCAGGAATACCGTAAACGGCGATACAGCACAAGGAGCAACAGGGTTCGCGCGATATAATGGTAATAATGCGATAGTTGGTGCCAGAACATTTTTCTCTCAGAATTTTAAATCATTTTTGATATCGGGTGATGTAAATTATATCTACAGCCGCTTTCGCCAACCAGAATTTAATATTGTTTATCCCGGTTTCAATACAATCACTCCAGCCCTAACGACAAAAACAAGCATACTTATTGAGCATGCGCGCTTGTATTATCAGGCAAATAAATTTTTTGCACCTTTTATAAGTGGCGGATCGATACAAGTGCTCAACAGAAGTTTCAGTCGACCGGTGTTAGGAACTAATTTTGTTCAAATTGCGCCGTTGCCTGAAATTGTATTAGGAAAAAGCGGTTATAATTATGGCGCAGGTATACATTTTCAGTATCAAAATATACGTCTGATTCCTATATTTACCCACTCCATCAGAGGCAGCTCCTATAAAGATAATTTTATTGGGCTTACAGCAGAATTAATGGAAATGGCATAGTGTCATAAAATAGGATCTGTTATCCAACCCTGAAAATCCGGCAACAACCACTAAAATAAATATCTCAATATGACAGCTATACTTGACCACTATAAATCGCAACAAAACATTCGGGAGCAGCTTTGCAGCGTTCACTGTTTGTCACCCCCATGTTTCAATTTAATCAGCCTTAAGCACGTCCATACCCCCCAGATAGGGTCGTAGGGCCGTTGGTATACGAATATGACCCTGCTTGTCCTGATAGTTTTCCATGATAGCGACCAAGGTGCGGCCTACCGCAAGTGCTGAGCCATTTAAAGTGTGAACGAGCTTGGTCTCCCGGGTTTCAGGGTCACGGTATCTTGCCTGCATGCGGCGTGCCTGGAAGGCTTCCATGTTCGAGCAGGAGGATATTTCCCGATAGGTATCTTGACTGGGCAGCCATACCTCGAGATCATAGGTCTTGGCAGCACCAGCACCCATATCACCGGTACACAGCGTCATCACCCTGTAGGGAAGCTCCAGACGCTGTAAAATGATTTCTGCATGATGGGTAAGTTTTTCTAAAGCGTCATAGGATTTTTCAGGTTTGGCTATCCATACCAGCTCTACTTTTTCAAACTGATGTTGGCGTATCATCCCTTTGGTATCTTTACCGTAAGAACCCGCCTCGCTTCGAAAACACGGCGAATGACAAACATGGCGCCTTGGCAACTCATCTGCCGATAAAATCACATCGCGAACCGTATTGGTCACGGGTATTTCAGAGGTGGAAGTCAGATAGTAATCATTCTCACCGCTTATTTTAAACAAATCCTCTTCAAACTTGGGCAATTGACCGGTGCCCAGCAAACTGTCCGCGTTGACAATAAAGGGAACATAAATTTCCTGGTAGCCATGCTCATTGACATGAATATCCATCATAAACTGAATCAGGGCGCGATGCAGTCTGGCAATCTGACCCTTCATGACCACAAAACGGCTGCCGGTAATCTTGGCGGCCAGAGCGAAATCCATTTGGCCTAAATTTTCACCTAATTCATCATGCGCTTTGGCTGGAAAATCAAATTTAGGTATCTTGCCCCAGCGCCGAACTTCCTGATTGTTGCTCTCGTCCTTACCCACAGGCACGGATTCATGCGGCAGATTGGGCATGCTCAGCATCATTTCTTCGATAAGATGCAATACCTTATCAAGCTCGGCTTTTTTCTCTTCCAGGGTGTCGCCCATTCGCCTGACTTCTTCCCTCATAGGCGCAATGTCTTCGCCTTTGGCTTTTGCCTGACCTATGGCTTTCGAGCGCTGATTTCGTTCGTTTTGCAAAGCCTGGGTGTCTACTTGCAGTTTTTTTCGCTCATCTTCCAGAAGCTGGAATCCCTTGACATCAAATTCAAAGCCGCGTTTTAATAATTCTTCTGCAACAAATGTTGGGTTTTCCCGTAATAATTGATTATCTAACATAATTTATCCATTGATTTAACAGCAGTTTAGCCAGATGCCATCCACTAAATACAAACAACAATGCACCTGCATTATTGGCAATAACATTTAGCGATAGCTTGAACCATTGCCCTTGCTCAAACAAGAAAAGCGTTTCAGCGGCAAAACTCGAAAACGTCGTATAGGCCCCAAGGAAACCGGTAATGAGAAATAAGCGGAAATATTCTGAGCCGCTCCAGCGACCGGCCAGTAAAGCCAGAAAAAAGCCGGCCACCAGGGAGCCGAGGCAATTGACCAATAAGGTCCCGTAAGGAAAGCGAAGCCCCCATAGTGTTTGAGCGCTCATCACTGTGGCATAGCGGCAGGTAGCGCCTAAAGCCCCCCCTGCGGCCACTGCCAGAATATCTGATAGAACCCTCATCAGCTACCTCACAATACCTCGTGTCGATTGGTTTAATATATCTATCATAGGCACAACTTCTGGACAATCCGTCTGCATCGATTCCAGTTCGGCTATCGCCTGTTGAACGGTTAATCCTTTGCGATAAATGATTTTATAAGCTCTTCTGATGTAATCAATGGCAGAGGATGAAAAGCCATTACGCCTTAATCCTACGGTGTTAATGCCACAGGCCGATGTGGAGTGACCGGCAATCATGACATAGGGAAGGACGTCTTTGGTCACATAGGTCGCCCGGGCGATAAAGGCATAGGCACCGACATAGCAAAATTGATGTACCGCTGCATAAGCGCCGATGATGGCATAATCATTTAAAGTCACATGCCCTGACAATGCTGAGTAATTAACCATGATAATATGATTGCCAACCATGCAGTCATGCCCTACGTGGGAATAGGCCATAAAATAATTGTTGTGGCCTACGCGGGTAATGCCACCGCCTTTGACAGTGCCTCGACTGATCATACAGTATTCTCGAACCACATTGTTATCGCCAATCTCCAGGCGGGTAGGTTCGCCCTTGTAAGTCGTATCCTGCGGCTCATCGCCTATGGATGCAAATTGGAATACTTTATTGTTTTTGCCGATAGTCGTTGGACCCTCTATGACCACATGAGGCCCAATCCAGGTGCCTTCACCAATCTCAACATCCGCTCCAATGATAGAGCCGGGACCTACGGTAACCCCTTCTGCCAGCTTTGCTGAAGGATGAATCATTGCGTTTTTATTTATCACTTTTTACTTCCTTCGCTGCGCTGAGCAAATCTGCTGAACAGGCTAATTTATCACCAACAAACGCTTCACAATGCATCCGCCAGAAACCTCTTTTCTGATTAATCAAACCCACCTCCAGACGCAATTGATCACCGGGCGTTACAATTTGCTTGAATTTGGCATTATCAATGCCTGCAAAAAAATATAAAAATTCATGCCCTTCAGAAGGTGTTTGTGACAAATTGGATAATATTGCTGAAGCCTGTGCCAGAGCTTCCAGCATCAATACACCAGGCATAATTGGATTTCCTGGAAAATGACCGGTAAAAAACGGCTCGTTCATGGTCACGTTTTTTATTGCTGTCAGATATTCGAAAGGCTTGTAGTCAATTACACGGTCCACCAAAATAAAGGGATAGCGGTGGGGTAATAAATCAAGAATTTTCCTGATATCAATAGATTCACTCATTATTTAACTCTCATTTTTTTTAGCTCTTTCCAATATATTAAGCCGACTGATATAATCATCAAGCCGACGAAAACGCGCGGCATTCCGACGCCAGCGTTTATGATCACAGACCATTGTACCTGAGGTATATACCCCTTGTTTACTAATATTTTTAGTGACAGTGGACATGCCACTGATCACTACATCATTTGCAAGCGTGACAGATGATGCAATACAACTTGCCCCGCCGATGATACAATCAGCGCCAATAACCGCATGCGCGGCAACAGCAGCACAGCCGGCTATGGCTGTATCAGGCCCAATAAAAACATCATGAGCAATCTGTACCAGATTATCAATACATACCCCTCTGGAAATATAGGTATCACCGATTGAGCCTCTGTCAATAACCGTATTGGCGCCGATATGCACCGCATCTTCAATGACTACACTGCCAATGGCCGGACCGCATCGCCAGTTGCCTCGACTCTTTTGATAATTAAAGGGTGATGCACCGATCACCGTACCTGCATCTATGATAACATGTTGTCCTATGCGACTTCCATGCTGGATGCAAACGCCGTTACCGATCCGACTGCCACGTCCGATGATCACCCCGGGTTCAATCACGGTGTTGGCGCCAATGATCACATCATCACCAAGATAAACCTCAGCCGAGATGATTGAATGGGCTCCAATAGACAGATTAGCGCCCATAATGGCGGAATCCGCAATACAGGCTTGCTCGCTAATGCCTGATTTGGAAATATAGGAAGGCAAGAGCAGCTCCGCTGCAACAGCCATCGCAAGGAAGGGATCACTGACAACGATAGCATTAACCGGGCATTTGACCAGGTGCGTCATCGTTAATAATACAGCACCTGCAGAGGTTTCTCCCAGGCACTTATGAAAGACAGGATTGGTATAACAGGCTATATCCGTAGAGGCCGCTCTGCTCAGAGAGGCCAGGCCGGTTAGGCGACTGTCGGGATTACCATGCCATTCGCCATCTAACCGATCTGCCAGTTGCGCCAGTGTCAGCACTGTCAATCCAGTGCTATTTTATATTTTTTTGAACTTCATCAGTAACATCCAACTTTGAAGCACTGTATGGAGCGGCATCTTTTTGTAAAATCAGATCATATTTTTTATTTTCCGCCAACTTGGCAATTGCATCTTTCACTTTGCCATACAAATCCTGCATCGCTTTATTATGTTCAGCACTCAGTTCCTGCTGATATTTTTGACCTTCGCGCTCAAATTCCTGCTGTGCAGTCATGATTTTCTTTTGAAGTGCTTGCTTTTGAGACTCACTCATCACAGCACTGTCACGCTTGAATTTTTCCATATCCTTTTTCAGGCTTTCTTCCATCGCCATCAGTTTATCACGGCGTGGCTTGAATTCTTTTTCCAGTTTTTGCTGTGTCGCTTTCATCTCAGGTGAAGCCTGCATGATTTTTTGTAAATCAACAACGCCTATCTTGGCCCAGTCCGCATAAGCCGTGCCAGTCACGCTAAACACCAGGACCATCACCATTGCACTTAAACGCTTCATTTTTTATCTCCAGATGTAAAAGATTTAAATCCTAGCATAGTTTATTCGAGCAAGCGATAGGTTCGAAAAATAAAACAAATGCTTTTTGCTTGGCGCAGCCATGAGCATCATTCTATCGCTGCGGCATGTTCATTAAAACGCTGACGATAAACTAAACTGGAACATCTGCTCATCATCTGTAGGCTGCTTATTCAAGGCTTTAGCCAGACTGAATGCCAATGGCCCAAATGGTGAACGCCATTCGATAGACAGACCTGCAGAATACCGCATGGGGCCTGCAGGGGTACCGCGAAGGGCTACAGGCGTTCCGCTGACGAAGACATTACCTGCATCCACAAAAGCCGAGGTCCTGACGGTGTCGCGGCTTAGGGGATAAGGTAAAATAAGTCCAGCACTGCCATTAACCAGTAAATTAGCACCCATTGCATTGCCAAAATTATCAACAGGACCCAGGGAGAAGCTTTCATAACCTCTGACCATACCCGGTTGGGCGATACCACCGGCCATAAAGTTTTCATAAAACGGCAGACCCTGATCATTAAAGCTGTTTCCATACGCCACATTGCCCATCAGAGTAAGGATAAAGCCATGGGTTACGGGATAATATAAATGGGCTTGATAAGAGGTTTTATAATATTCTAATGATCTGGAATCAAGAGGCAAAGCCACCAAAGCGGTTAACTGTTGATTAATGCCCTGCGTTGGATAAGGCATTTGATTATAACTGTTTTTATTCCATCCGGCTGTCAGGCGGCCTTGATTAAACCGACGTCCATTCAGATTGACAAAATTAATAATCGGGGTGACACCGCCTGTGGTCAGGATTTCTAAATTCTGATAGCCAAATCCAAACTGAGCGCTGCTGTTCTCGCTTAAAAGCACATTATAATTTACATCCCCGCCAAAGCTGTTAGAGGAATAGCTGGCTACCTCCAGCTCTTTGTTAGGATTAACGTGCTGGTAATAAAGACTGAATCCTCTGCCTATGCCATTTTTAGAATAGAAAGGGTTATAGTAAGAGTAGGAATAGTTCTGCCCCCAGTAACTGGCATTAAAGGCCAGATTGACCGTTCGCCCGGTACCCATGAAGTTACGTTGATTAAAAGAGGCATTCACCTGCGGTCCATTGGTGCCATAACCTACAGACGCACTGGCTTCTGCTGAGGGAGCTTCCTCTAGCTGTACATCAAGATCGACCTGGTTGTTTGTACCGGGAACAGGGTTAGTTTTAATACCTACATTTTTCAAATAGCCTACGGTGCGCAATTGTCGCTCGGATTCCTTGATATTATGGAGAGATAATAGAGCACCCTCGTCCTGCCTGATGGCACTCCTCAAGGCATAATCAGCCGTTTTGGTGTTGCCATGAAAGTTAATCCGGCGAACATAGACATGGCGCCCGGGCTCTATAATGAAAGTAATAAATACCGTTTTATCTTTCTCATCAATCCGTGGTTCAGCATTGATAGCTGGAAAACCATACCCCAGATCACCTAAAGCAAGGCCCAGGGCCGAAATGCTTTCGGTGACTTTCTTACGAGAGAATACCTCGCCTTTCTGAACCTGGATCAAGGCATCGATTTTTTCTTTGGGTAAAATTATTTTTCCGGCCGTTGCATAGCCAGCAAAGTGGTATTGTGGCCCTTCTTCGACATGTATATTAATATATACATCTTTTTTATCTGGCGATAATAAAACCTGAGAGGAGACGATGTTAAATTTTAAATAGCCTCGATCCAGATAAAAGGAACGCAGGGCTTCAAGAGACGCATCCAGTGATTCTTTGCTGTATTGATCTTTTTTCGAAAAATAAGTGATCATATTGCTGGTCGACAGGCTGAGCTGTGACAACAACTCGTTATCTGAAAAATCCTGGTTGCCAATGATCTTGATTTGTCTGATTCGTGAAATGCGGCCTTCGGATACCGTCACATGAATGGCCACTCGATTTTCTGTCAGTGAAGTGACCGAGGAGCTTATGCGGGCATTGTATTTGCCTCTTGCGTTATACGCCTGTTTCAGCTCTTTTTCCAAACGCTCGAGCGATGCGTGTTGAAATACCCGGCCCTGAACCAGACCCAGTTCTTTCAACAGGGCTTTCATCTTGTCTTTGGGAATTTCCTGATTGCCTACGACATTGACAGAGCCTATCGTTGATCGTTCTACAACCTTAACGATAAGCGTATTGCCCTGCCGCTCAAGAGCGACGGACTGAAAAAAACCGGTTTCATATAAGGCACGAATGATCTCGGAGGTGGAATCCGCCCCAATCGTCTCACCCACCTGAACGGGCATATAGTTTAATACCGTTCCGGTTTTCACGCGATGCAATCCGGTGACTTTGATATCTTTAACGAGAAAACCCTGAGCGGCCTGAATTTGGGTTGACCATACTAATGCTGTCGAACAACATACACCAAGAATAAGACTCTTACTGACTATTTTCATTATTATTTTACGTCCAGTACTGCGGGCATTCTCGAGCGTATTAAAAAACACTCAATTCTGCCAAAAAATTGAAACCTTTTTATAGCAAGTTCTTTGTCATGTCAAGACCAAAAAATGACATCTTGTCATTTTATTATTAAAAATCAGATGGTTATAATTTTTAAAAAACTTCTGTGTATCATCTTTTATGTACTAAGAACTTAACCTGCTGATGTCATTAAAAAGTGCTACAACCATTAACATAACCATTAAAAACAAGCCAAGGTATGCACCGGCCGATTTGAACTCATCGGTCAAGGGCTTTCTTCTAATAGCTTCGATAAGATAAAACAACAAATGCCCTCCATCAAGCATGGGTATAGGCAACAGATTTAATACGCCCAGGCTGATACTGACCAGGGCTAAAAAAGACAAATAGTAAACCAACCCTCCCTTAGCAGAGTTGCCTGCACCCTGGGCAATACCAATAGGTCCGCTGATATTATCAACGGATAACTGGCCTGTCACCAGACGTCCCATTAAAGTCAGCGTTGCCGATGTCAGCTGTGCTGTCTGCTTCACTGCAACCGGCACGGCATCTATCATTGATTCACGCTGGGTACGTAGCCAATTGTCAGGCCAGTCCACAGCTTTTGGGCGCAAACCAAGAAAACCAGTTGTTTTTCCATCACGGGTTTGGCGGCCAATTGTCATGTCAATTTTTTTCAATGCGCCTTGACGGTTAATCAATAACTGAAGTGGCGCATTGGGATGTTCTTGCACATAACTGACCAATTCCAGCCAGTCCTTTACCGGTTTTCCATTCATTTCAACAACGCGGTCGTTGACTCTTAAATCGCTTTGGCTGGCAGAGCCGTCAGCAATCACCTCGGCGATGACCGGGGGAATGGAAGGAATAAAAGGCACCAGGCCAATGCTATCGAGCACATCTGGTTTTTTACTGTCTAATTGCCAGTTTTCCAAGGGCAGGTTGACTGTCTTTTCCTGACCGTTTTTCATTGATTTAACCCGGAGTTTAATCACATCATCCGACCCTATATAGGGCATCAAGGCGTATTGAAAGTCTCGCCAACTCTGAATTGACACATCATTAAGCGCAATAATTTCCTGCTGGCCTGTCATTCCGGCATTTGCTGCAATGCTTCCAGGCTTGACCTGATCAACCATTGGAGCAAGCGATTTCATTCCTATCACCGCCACCAGCCAAAGAGCAAGGATGGCAAAGAGAAAATTAAACAGGGGGCCTGCAATCACAATGGCCGTTTTTTTCCAAACGGGTTGCTGATTGAAAGCCAGATGACGCTCGTGTTCAGAAACCGTTTCCTCGGTTTCATCCAGCATCTTGACGTAACCGCCAAGAGGAAAGGCTGACCAGACGTATTCTGTTCCTTTGCTATCCTTAAAGCGCGCCAGTATTTTCCCAAAACCGAAAGAAAAACGTAATACCTTGACCCCGCACCAGCGCGCGACTTGAAAATGGCCGTATTCATGGACGGTCACCAGCAAAATCAACGCCAGAAAAAAATAAAACAAAGTTGAGAGCATCTCAGTTTCCAAGCAATAAAGTTAAACCAAAAAGGTACAAAGGCAAGGCAGCTATCAAACTGTCCAAACGGTCCAGTGCGCCGCCATGCCCGGGTAAAATCGCGCCAGTATCTTTCAGCTGACAGCGTCTTTTTAATATACTGATAAACAAATCCCCTAATATCGAGATAAAAACGACCGTTAAGGCCAGAACAAGCCATAACAGGACATTGCCTGGCTTAACCCAGTAGTACGTTGCCAAAGCGACCAACATGGCCAAAGCGATACCGCCAAGCACGCCTTCCCAGGATTTACCTGGACTGACCTGGGGTATCATTTTATGTTTTCCCCATAGCTTTCCTGTGAAATAAGCGCCAATATCCGCCGCCCAGACAAGAAACAGCAAGCAAAGTAACAAACTTTTACCATTCCGCAGAATAAACAGATGGATAAGGCTTTGTATAAATAAGGGTAGCAGCAAGCAGCCAGCAAATCCAACGATGGCCTTTTTACCCCATATTTTTGTCGATTTGGGATAGGTCAGTACAGCGGCCAGAATCAGCAGCCAGAAAAACAGCCCCACATAGAGCCAGTATGTATAAAATAGTCCGCAGAGCCATAAAGCCATCAGAGAAACGAGCATAAACAATAGCTTGAAATTTATATTTTCCAGAGGCATTAGTTTGGTCCATTCCCAGGAACAGGCTAAAAAAATAGCCACGGCAACAGCAGCCAGAATCCATGCATTGGCATAGAATAATAGTGCCAACACCAGGGGAACTAGAATAATCGCGGTTATTAATCGTTGTTTAAGCATTTTATTGTCCTGCCTTGATTTCTTTTTGGCTAATATGGCCGTATCGTCTTTTTCTCTGACTAAATGAATCCAGAGCCTTTTCAAACGCCGCGGCTGAAAAATCAGGCCAGTGAATGTCTGTGAAATACAGTTCGGTATACGCCAATTGCCAAAGGAAAAAATTACTGATGCGCAATTCACCACTGGTACGAATAAATAAATCAGGATCGGGTAGTTGGCTGGTGTTCAGATAGCTTGAAAATCGCTCTTCATCCAGCTTGTTGATATCCAGTTCACCGCTTTGAACAGCCTTGACTGCTTTTTTTACAGCGTTAAGGATGTCCCATTTACCGCCGTAATTAATGACTATGTTTAATATCAGCTTTTGATTTTTGAAAGTCCGCGTCTCTGCCTCGTGCATCTGTTGCTGTAGTGATTCAGATAATAGGCTGCGATCACCGGTGAAGCAAAGACGAATGCCTGAAGCGTGAAGTTCATTTAATTCCTGTTTTAAAGAATCCAGGAATAATTGCATCAGAAACTCCACTTCTTCAGCAGGTCTTGACCAGTTTTCACTGCTGAAAGCAAATAGGCTGAGGCAAGGGATGCCCTTTTCAATGCAAGATTGCACCACGCCCTTAACCGCTTTCACGCCCGCTCGATGGCCTTCTATCCGGGGCAAGCCCCTGTTTTCAGCCCATCTACCATTACCATCCATCACAATAGCGACATGCTGAGGTAATTTTTCTATCAAAACATTCATTCCCAAAACCTTAATTGTTCCATAGTCTACCTGCTTTATGTGAAAAAATTAAGTTGTAATGTTATATTTTGTATCGTTAAAAGCCCAAGTGTAAAGCCATCTATAGACTGGTACCGTTCCCACTTGATTTTGACTGTTAATCCGAGTCGCGCGCGGCTCGGATTAACCGTGGTACTATTCAAAAATCTCTGACATGAAATTTTCCATTGCCTGCAACGATCGGGACGCAGCGGTTGCATCATACACCGTACCCAGGTCCTCATCATGCGCTTGGGGGTTTGTGAAAGCATGTTTTGTATGCCCATACATATGCACCTGCCAGTCAACACCGGCCTCTGTCATTTCCTGGCAAAAATTCTGGACCTGTTCGGGCTCGACCATGGGATCATCGTAGCCATGCAGCGTCAGGATTCTGGCCTTTATTTCCCCGGCTTCTAAATTTTCTGGTTGGTTTAGCAAACCATGGAAGCTGACGACACCTTTCACATCAGCCCCGGCTCTTGCCAAATCCAAAGCGCACATGCCGCCAAAGCAAAAGCCAATAGCCGCTATCTGCTGATTATTAACCTCGTCCATATCGCACAGGGCATTGAAAGCTGCAAGAACACGATCACGTAATAAGGCCCTGTCATCAACAAACGGTTGCATTAAATCCTTTTTCTCTTCAAGCGTTTCAGCAACACGAGCATCACCATACAGATCAACTGCAAACCCCAGATAACCCATATCCGCTAACATCTCTGCCTTCTTGCAGGCAAAAGCATTTCGTCCGCTCCAGTCATGGAATACCAATACAGCAGGTCGTGGCTTTTCCAGAGGATCATGGAAGGCAAGATAACCTTGCAAGGCCTGATCATTATGATGATAAATATAATCTGAAGTATGCATGTTTCATCCTTGTTTATTGACAATGTAAAACAGTCTAATCCGATCTTATGAAAAGTAAAGTACAAAGAATAATGCGATACAAGCTGCACATAATTTACCATTCCCTAATTATGGTCTAAGCTAAAAATATATACATAAAGGAGACAATCATGCTAATGAATGCCATTTCAGAAGCCCGGGATTTTCTTCAAGCGCAATTATGCTATCAGATGTTTATTACCCCGCTACAGCTCCCGGTTGAAAAAAAATACCGGGAATTTGCGCATCGAGCCTGTGATTATTTTGAAGAAAAACGCAGCGAGGCAATTCATGCGAAATTTCCACGACATTATATTCTTCATCGCTTCGCTCAAGAGGGCAAACCAAACGCCAAAAAGATATTGATAGCGCATGGCTGGATGTCACGGGCGGCTTACATGGTCCGTTTAACGCATTTCCTGCATCAACAAGGGTATGATGTGTTTGTGCTGGATTTTCCAGCACATGGAGAGGCGAGGGGATTTAGGCTTCTCTGGACTGAAGCAGTATGTATACTAAAAGATATATTGAACCAGCATGGTCCTTTTTATGCGGTGATAGGGCATTCCTTTGGTGGTTCAATGCTGCTCTCCACCTTGAATTTAGCAGGCCAGCTTCCGGATTGGACCTTATATTCACCCCCGGAAAAAGTGGTGCTCCTCGCCTCTCCAACCCGTATGCGAACCCCGGTTCATAGTCTGGCAAAGCGATTTAAACTAAGCGGCTCGGGCTACCAGATTTTACGTAATGTCATTTATCAACAAGCAGCTATTGATCCAAGGCTCATACGCCTGCAGAAGTTTATTGAACAAGAAAATAAAACGCCTTTTCTGTGTATCCACGGCGACAGCGATACGACGGTAGATCTCAAAGAATCATTGATTTTCTGTGAAAAATACCCGCACGCCCAACTGGAAGTCCTTCCAAAGGGCACACATATCAGCATGCTGATGGATGAATCAGTCGAGCAAATAATCGGTGAGTTTATGATTCGCCCTTAACCATCAGCTTTTTCCATCAACTGACGTAATTTTTTCATGGCATTCTTTTCAAGCTGACGCACACGCTCTGCTGATACCTTATATTTCTCAGCCAGCGTATGCAAGGTCATTTTACTTTCTGCAAGCCAGCGTTGTTGCAAAATATCCTGGCTGCGCGCATCCAGTTGTTCAAAAGCCAACATTAACTTTTCACGGCCTTGATCAGAGCTGTCTTCCTTTTCTAACAGCAAGGCGGGATCATTGTGCGCATCATGGAGATAGTGCTCTGGTGCCTTGAAATTATCCTCGTCATCAGAAAACGGGGCATCATAGGGTGCATCCATTGCGTTAAGACGTTGCTCCATCACCAGGACATCTTCGCGGCTGACCCCCAGATCTTTGGCTACAGCATCAACCTCCTCCTTGCTGAACCAGCCTAAACGGCGCTTCATCTGGCGCAGATTAAAAAACAATTTTCGTTGTGCCTTTGTTGTCGCAATTTTGACAATGCGCCAGTTACGCAAAACGTACTCATGAATTTCAGCTTTAATCCAGTGAACAGCAAAAGAAACCAGACGCACACCCATGGTGGGATCAAAGCGCTTGACGGCTTTCATCAAGCCGACATTGCCTTCCTGAATTAAATCATTTAAAGGCAGGCCGTAACCCAGATAACCCCGGGCAACACGTACAACATAACGCAGATGGGCCAAAACAAGATGCCTTGCAGCCTCAAGCTCGCCTTCTGCGTGAAAGCGACGGGCAAAATCTTGCTCCTCCTCGGCAGTCAGCAAGGGAATTTGATTAACCCGATGAATATAAGCGTCCAGATTACCGACAGGCAGATTCATTGCAGCTAGTTGCATCTGATGACTCATACATCTTCCTCCAGTTATTAACGGCATAACAGGTTCATTTATTTTGAATAATAGCTAAATTTACATCCATAAAATTTAAATCAGCCAATATTAACTTAATTTTAACAATATATTATATATATTATACATCAACTCAGGGCAAGATCATCAAAGTTTAAAAAGAATACTGTAGGGTGGCGCAAAGCGTAGCGTGCCCACCATAGTGGCAGAAGATCTCAAGTGGTGGGCACGTCGCTACGCTCCTTTGCGCCACCCTACGTGGCCATGTTCTGTTTTTAAAATTTGAGGCCCTTGCCCTGTACATCAACTGTAAGGCTCAATAAAAGCCAAGTGACGCTTGACAGATAATCTGGCGCCAAGCCAGCCCAGTATAATAGCAAAAGCAATAAGCTGCAAGATTTGCCCAAATGACATACCATAAAACGGATAGTTCATTTGGTAAACATGAGCGAGCTTGTTCACAGCCATGCCCAGACTGAGAGTAACAATATTCACCAAAAGCACCGCTATAAATGCCCCGAGAAACCCATACCAGATCCCCGCATATAAAAAAGGCCGGAGAATAAAAGGATCAGTCGCACCGATCAGTTTTAATACCTGAATTTCTTCATGGCGGGTATATATTGCCAATCGCAAGGTATTGCCCACCACCAGAACAACAGCAGAAGCCAAAAGCAACATCAGCATATGGGTCACTTGACTTGCAAAGCCAAGAAGAGCGTTCATCCTGTTCACCCATTGCATGTCCAGTTTGGCTTGATCAACCTCAGGGGATGCTTTTAATTGATGGTAAAGATATTCCAGTTTTGCGGGTTGATTCAGACTCAAGGCAGGAATAACATTAATCACCGCTGGTAAAGGGTTGTCCGGCAACAATCGCATAATATCATTCATTCCTTCCTGCAAAACCAGTTCATTCAATCCTTCTTCCGATGTTTTTAAAGAGGCCTGCCCCACACCAGGGAGCAGTTTAATTTGATTCAAAAATGAAACTTGCGCCTCTGTAGACAAGCTGGTTTTTAAATACAGGGAGATATTCCCGTTTCGCTGTATATTCGCTGTCAAACGGCCGAGATTGCTTGTCATCGTCCATAACAGTGCCGGCAATGCCAAAGCAATGGCAATCACCACGACCGTCATCATAGTGGCCAGCGGCTTTCTGCATAACTGATTGAAACTGCTAGCCCCGGCTTGTATATGGCAGGCTAGCAGCGAACGGATTGATCTTAACAAAGCTTGCCTCCTTTGATCATCACTATCCGATGCTTCTTGCCCGCAATCAAAGGCAAGTCATGAGTCGCTACAAGAACACTGACGCCAACCTGATTAAATTGCTCAAATAAAAACATGATCTCGCTAGATAATTTGGGATCAAGGTTTCCAGTCGGCTCATCGGCAAGCAATAATGCCGGCTTATGTACAACAGCGCGGGCAATGCCAACGCGCTGCTGCTCTCCACCAGACAAATGCACGGGTAACAGCTTTTTCTTAGACAGCAACCCTACCATATCAAGTGCTGCATGAACCCGCTTGGCAATCATAGGATAGGCCACGCCTTGAATTTGAAGCGGCAGGGCGACGTTTTCAAATACGCTCCGGTCATTGAGCAAATGGGGGGATTGAAAGGTAATGCCCAGACGGCTGCGATAAGCGGCCACCTGTTTGCTTTTTAATTGATTAAGCCGGGTGCCATTGACTATAATTTGTCCGGATGTCGGTCTTTCAAGTGATGCTATCAATTTCAGCATGGTACTTTTCCCGGCACCGGAATGCCCGGTTAGAAAAGCCATTTCACCTTTTTCCAGAGAAAAATCGACCTGCCTGAGCGCTTCAAGCCCGCCTGGATATCGTTTACTAACCTGATTGAACGTTATCATCATTGAATATTGCACTGACAAATTGTGCCGCGTCAAAGGGTCTTAAATCATCAATACCCTCACCTATTCCCAGGTAACGGAAGGGAATCCCTAATTCTTTTGCTATTGCAAATAGTATCCCACCTTTAGCGGTTCCATCAAGCTTTGTCATCGTAATACCTGTCAAATCGATGGCCTGATGGAAATGCCGCGCCTGATTCAAGGCATTTTGACCAATACTGGCATCCAATACCAGCATGGTTTCATGAGGTGCCTGTGGGTCAATTTTCTGAATCACGCGTTTGATTTTTTTTAATTCATCCATTAAATTGCCCTGGGTATGCAAACGACCGGCCGTGTCGGCAATCAACACATCCACCTGACGGGCTTTGGCGGCTTGCACGGCATCATAAATCACAGACGCACTGTCTGCGCCGCTGTGCTGAGCAATCACCGGAATTTTGTTGCGCTCTCCCCAGACTTTCAACTGCTCAACGGCTGCGGCCCTAAAAGTATCCCCCGCGGCCAACATGACTTTTTTACCTTGCAGCTGATATTGTTTAGCCAGCTTGCCTATGGTCGTTGTTTTGCCCGCGCCGTTTACACCTACCATTAAAATGACATAAGGCGATTTTTGAGTGGCCGTTTCCAGGGTCAGTGGAGGCGCGTCAACCTCCAGCAGCGATTTCAACTCGGATTTTAAAGCATCAATAATCGCCTCGCCATCGGTCAGCTGCTTTCTTGCCAGCCCTTCTGACAGGCGATTAAGAACGGTTTCTGTGGTGTCTATGCCCAGATCGGCACTCAAAAGAATCGTTTCCAGTTCCTCTAGAATCTGCGGATCAATTTCTTTTTTCCCAAGCAACAGGCGACTTAGGCTATCCCCCAGTTGATGGCGTGTTTTGCTCAACCCCTGTCTGAAACGGGCAAAAAAGCCCTTACCGGATGCATGCTCATTATTATCTTCGATAGCAGGCGAAACCGGCTGGGGCGGCTGTATGTCTTCAGGTGGGGTTGTCTCTTCAAGACCGGGTTTATCCACCGACTCGCTGTGTTGCTTTTTTCTGAACCATTTAATCATGGGTATACAAATCTGCTTAAATGTGAAATTCTATCACCTTTTTAGGCCTTGAGGGTATTCCATGCGAACATTTATTTTCACTTTACTGGTATTTTTCTCATACCCCTCCTTCTGTCAGGTGCATGAATTCATTCTGGATAACGGCTTAAAGGTGCTGGTAAAAGAAGATCATCGAGCACCGGTTGCGGTATCAATGGTATGGTATGACATTGGTTCTGCTGATGAGCCGGCCGGTATCACCGGGGTCAGCCATGCGCTGGAACATATCATGTTCAAGGGTACAAGCAAATACCCTCTGGGCGTTTTCTCAAAGGTTATCGCGGCCAATGGCGGTCAGGTCAATGCCTTTACCAATAATGACTATACCGCCTATTTTGAAAAAATTGCTGCTTCACGGCTTCCTATCGCTTTGGAGCTTGAAGCGGATCGCATGCGTGACCTGCTGCTTGATCCCAAGGAGTTTGCCAAAGAAATCAAAGTGATCCAGGAAGAGCGGCGCATGCGTACAGATGATAATCCGCAGGCGCTGGCATTTGAACGCTTTTTATCCACCGCGCATTTATCACCGCCCTATCAACACCCGGTCATTGGCTGGATGAGTGATTTGCATCAAATGACCATTGACGATCTGCGAGAATGGTATAAGCGTTATTATGCCCCTAATAATGCTACGCTGGTGGTTGTCGGGGATGTTAACCCTGAAAATGTCCATCAACTGGCCAAAAAATACTTTGGCGCGCTTCAAAAAAGCAAGTTGCCGGAACGCAAATCCTACATTGAGCCGCCTGCCCTGGGGGAAAAAACCGTTAAAATCCATGCCCCTGCGAAACTGCCGATGATCATGGTGGGATATAC
>JAGXGR010000084.1 GCA_024636645.1 Legionella sp. | reverse complement strand
ATATTCCAGAACACGAAGCCACCCGCCACCTCGACCCCACAACCAAAAAATACGATGAACAAACCGGACGAGATCCCTTTTACTGGCGGAAAAAAACCGAAAAGGAAATTAATCAGCTGGAAGAAGAAGCACGCCAACGTGTCAAAGCCCAGTTCAAGGAGGGAGTCTATTTCCATTAAGCCAACCGAGCGAACAGATGAAAGGCATCAGCGCGTAACACCGTGATGCGCTTCACTGATTACAAGCTACGTTTAATTTCGACCTTTATCATACTTGGCAATCAATTTTTCCTGTGCGCAGTAGCTGCCCTGATTTAAAGGCTTGTAACTGCCATCTGACTGCATTTCCCAGGTATTGCTGTTATCCTTAAGGTAATTTTTTATAATTTCCTGCTTGATCTGTTTTTTACAATCTTCATCAAGAATGGGAAACATCACCTCAATACGATGGTATAAATTTCGCTCCATCAAATCTGCTGAAGCGCAAAAATAGCTCTCCTTATCACCGATTCGAAAATAATACACCCGATGGTGCTCAAGAAATCGCCCGACATAGGACAAGACCCTGATATTTTCAGACACCCCGGCAATGCCTGGTTTCAAACAACACACACCGCGAACCAGCAAATGAATCTTCACGCCGGCCTGAGACGCCTTATAAAAAGCCTGAATGATTGATTTATCGGTTAATCCGTTCACTTTAATAATAATTTCCGCGTCTTCTCCCTTAGCAGTTGCCGCAACACAATTATCTATTAACTGCAGCAGGTGTTTATATAAAGTAAACGGTGCATGGCACAGTGATTTCAATTTAACGGTTTTGCCCAGTCCGGTCAGCTGCTGAAAAATAGTTTGGGTATCAGCGGTTATATCCGGCTGTGAGGTCAGCAAGCCAAAATCGGTGTATCGTTTTGCGGTTTGTTCATGGTAATTACCCGTTCCCAAATGCACATAACGCTTCAACTTCCCATGAAACTTTCGCACCACCAGGGTCATTTTGGCGTGGGTTTTATAACCTACAACCCCATAAAGCACCAGTACGCCTGCAGTATGCAAGCGACTGGCCAGTTTAAGGTTTGATTCTTCATCAAAACGCGCACGTAATTCAATGACGGCCGTCACTTCTTTGCCGGAACGGGCAGCATCGACCAGTGCATCCACCATGGTTGATTTGGCGTGGATTCGGTAAAGGGTTTGACTGATGGCCAATACATCAGGATCAGAGGTCGCCTGCCTTACAAAATCAATCACCATTTCAAAACTTTGATAAGGATGGTGCAATAGGATGTCTTTCTCATCCAGAATGTTAAGTATATGATGCCTTGTCTTTGGTGATTTCTGATATTCAGGAATAAAATCAGGGTAATTCAAATCAGGCCGGTTAATGCTGTTGACCGCCTTTAAATAGCGCTGCAGATTCACTGGACCATCACAAAAATAAGCATCTTCATGACGTAAATGATGTTTCTGCAATAAAAAATCAACGATTTTTTGCGGGCATTGTTTATCAATTTCCAGACGGACCACATCACCATAATGCCGTGAAAAAATCTGTTTTTGCAAGGCTTCTGCCAAGTCATCAATTTCTTCTTCACGCAAAAACAAATCACTGTTACGGGTCAGTCGAAAGGAATAACAACCTGAAATTTCCATCCCTGGAAACAAACTATGCACATGTTCTTTTATAATCGAAGACAAGTACACAAAGGTATCACCATCCACAGACAACTCAGAGGGTAAATGTATCAATCTGGGCAAGGAGCGAGGCGCATGAACCACGGCATAATTAATGTTCCGGTTAAACGCATCCTTGCCACTTAAAGAAATAATAAAGTTTAAGCTCTTGTTAAGCAATCGCGGAAAGGGATGTGCCAAGTCCAAAGCGATAGGACTTAAGATAGGCAGCACCTCGTTTTTAAAATAATGCCTGGACCACAATCGAATATCATCTGACCAGTGCTTGGTATTCAGAAAATAAATATTTTCTTTACGCAACTGCGGCAAGAGGTGCTTGTTAAACAGGGTATACAATTGATCACTAAGGGCATGCGCTTTTTTTGAAATTTGTCTGAAGACTTCATCGACATACAAGCCATCGATCATCGGTTTATTGGATGCAAGATGTAATTTTTCTTTCAGACCTGCCACCCGAATTTCAAAAAACTCATCCAGATTAGCACTGCAAATCGCCAGAAAACGCACACGTTCCAACAAGGGGACATGCTCATCATCCGCCATCATCAATACGCGTTCATTAAAAGCAAGCGCTGAAAATTCGCGGTTAATATAATAGTCGGGGTTATCCAAATCCTTGATCAAGACCATCTCCCAAAGCAGTTTATATTCATTTTAGTTTAAGGAACGAGAAAAAAACATATCCCGATAAAAGCAATAAACCCCCAAAATGGCGAAAGGTTCAAAAATATCAGTCCAAGAAAAAACAACAAGGTCATCAGCGTGACCGGCAGTGAAAAATACATGCCGAATATACCCTGCGCCACAGAAAATACCGCAGCCGCCAGTAATGCCAAAGCGCCATATTGAACAGGAATCATGATTTTTCGAGCAAAAGGACTGTCATGCGCCGTCAACCATTGGTAACCGACCGCGGCCAGGATCAGTCCTGGCAAATTCAGGCAAAGTACTGCAACAATCAAACCCACTGTTCCGGCGGCTTTATAGCCGATTAAAGCCGATAGTTTCACAGCAGTCAGTCCAGGAAATAAAAAACTGGAACCCAGCATGCGAATAAACTCTTCCTGGCCGACCCAATGCCGATAAGTCACCGCTTCATACTCTAAAAGCTTCAACATGGAATTACCACCGCCTAAAGAGATAATGCCAATCTTTCCAAAGCTGAACATTAAAGCCCATAAGGTTTTAATCATGGTTTGACTATCGTTTTCAAAAAATTCACATAATCGCAGGATTTCTGCCCTTTGAGCACCCGTCTGCTGATGGTTTGGACCAAGGGCAAAGAACGGCCCTCAATGCAGGCAGAAAAATAGACAGCGCCTTTTATCTCAAAGCGGGCAAGCTCCAACTTGATTGTCGGCTCGGTGGGGAATTTATAACTTAAACTGTCTTTAGTCACTTCCAGCCTTTGTCCTTTTTCTTCCGCTTTGCTCTTTAACTGACGTAAATCAATCACGCTGTTATCATCAAATAACATTTTTCCCAGCTGGCCTTCAAGCGGGATTTTTTTTCCAAAGCCATAAATATCATCCACCTGCTTTAACAGCGGCTTGTAAAACAAAGTATCACGACGCATTTTTATATTGGCATTGCAATCCGGCAGCAGGTAATACACATCGGCATGAGGCTTTACTGTATATTCTGATAGTTTCAGAAGGCTGTTATTCAGGCTCTGGAGGGTAATGATTTTATCATCAGGCCAGAAAAAACGACTTTCCCAGCGGATAGACTCTTTTTCCTCTTTGGGTAATTGCTCTAAAACCAGCGGATTTTCAAAATCCAGTTCAAAATTCCAGACAATACGTTTAGTCATCTGCTTTGCCATTGATTAAATTATTAAAACTAGAGGAATACGTGCTAAAAAGCAAGTTTCTTAATATTACTTTAAGCTTCGCATGTTAATCTATCAGTCTTAGTACCGAGGATATTATGAACTTTAGATCGAAAATTGAAGCCTATTCTTATACCCTGCTGACGCTATACCGAATCAGGGAGCATATGACCCTCTGGCACCCTGAACCCGACCCGTTACAAATGCTCGACATTAACCGGTGCATCCGTGGCCTTCGTAAGGCTATAGAAAATCACCAACAAAATCCGCTGGTCATTACCAGGCATGTCAACAAACTGGCTGAGCAATTATCCAATCCAGAGCATTCTACGATCCTGAAACAAATCATTAAAGGCATTAAAAGCAGTGATTTTCAACAGACCCTGGAAGAAAAATTTGAAAACCCACTGCCCCGCAGACTTGAATCTGAATTAGCCATTAGTTTACTGAGAAACCCCACGGCGGCGATGATGGACGCAGTTGGACGCCTCTCCAGTAAACTGATAGAGCACATGGATTCTCTGAATGAGCAGGGCAAACTGACAAAATATCTGATACTTTTTTCGGTTCATGCTAAATTTCATCGCATTTTTGGCGGCCTAATGCTGCCTTATGTGGTTGAAATTAAACGAATACTCACCGCCAATAATCCCCGAGAACTACTGAACATCATGTTTATTCATTACGTCTTCGCCCAAGGCATTATCCGAAAAGAGCCTATTCTATGCGCGCCTGTCCGTGTGCCTGCCGGCAAGCTCGCAGAGATCATTGAAGACTATTACGAAAGTATTGATGCTGAAGAATTTTTTTCACACGCTATCAGTGATAACAGTTTTATTGGAGAAATACACCGTCAATTTATCTCTGACACCGTCATTTATGGTTCAGATTTATATACGGCTATTGATAAAAAAAGGGGGCGGCTAAATCATTATATCCCTAAAAAACATACCCATCACATGGGACTTATGTTACCCGAGCAACAACATCATGAAAAAAATTTACCTCAATTGCAAACCGTCTGGTACCCGGACTGTAAAAGCCAAATACCGGATTTCGCCTCAGCTTATGTCACTGATTCGATTCAAAATGACACGGTCTATGTCTCAGGGCCTTCTGGAATGACCAGTGTTCTTTTAGGTCAGATGGAAATGCTGTGTAATTTTGAATCAGAGGACTTAAAAAAACATTATTTCACCGCCATCGCCAGTTACATTGTCAGCGGAGGGTATCATTCCTGGCATGAAGTCTTAGGTCCCGCTCAATACTGCCTTGATTTGATTCCAGGGTATAAAGTGCAAGTGCCCTCTAGCGAAGTGCTGGCTAAGCCGCCGAATTATAATCAATTTTTCAAGCAGCAGTCTGCCATAGATCCTCAATTCAGGAAGCGTCGCCAAACCGCCTGGCATAACTATTTGCATTACTTTAATCAAACCTGCCTATCTCAAAATATAGAATCAAACTATCAGCCCATACCCGATACACTCCGCAAAGCAATTGTCGCAGATTTGGATAAGTACTTGTACCCAGCCAGCAACCATCAGCGCTTGAACTTTATGAAAATTCATTATAAATCCCGTAAAAAGGACGAATTAACAGAGGGAATGCGCGATAAAATTAATAAAGCCCGGTATTCCGATGTCAATGATCTTAAACAATTTATTTGTGAAACCAAAGTTCAGATTGATTTTTCAACAGATATTAGTTTACAGCGTTGTTTTGATAGAATTAACAAGTTGATGAATGAACATGCCGTGCCGAACCCATCTGAGGGCTGGCAGGATGTGGTAGCCTATAAATTTTAAAGTTCAGAAAATGGTCCGCGGTTTACCCCTACAGCCTCTACTCTGCAGGAGTACCACCTCTTGCAAGCTTCTTATATTCTCATGATTACACGTGCCGCCAGGGCGGATTGATAAACAATACCTGTCGGTTTCCGGAAGAACGACTATCTGATCACCGCCTTTGACGAAGTTTCTTTTCTTTCCCGATTGATTGTTATCAACATTGAAAATGTTCTTATTTTTTAATAATTTTTTTAAGTCGTATATCTCAACCAAATCGGCATAATCCGGTTTAAATACACCATGAATTTCCATAGTCCCACCTGGTATTCCATCATGCCTAAAGGATCGAATTTGGCTTCGGGATAGGCAATGCCCAGTCCAAACAAGCCGGGGGCTATGATGCCGGTTTGAGGGTTATAGTTTAGATGTTCGTAGTCATCTATCACTATATTATTGCGTCGTGTAAAACCAACGGCGTAAATCGCCTTGTTACAATCGGGCAGATAGCGTGCCATGTTGGTTTCATTAACAATGTGTCTTTCGAGATTGTCTGGATGGCGGCCATTAATGTAGTGCTTTGCCCATTCGGCGGTATCGCCTTTAAGACCTGTGTTATCAAATAATATCCAATCCCCCATATCCAGGGCAAAACGGCAGGGGCTGCGGTAGAAATTAATAATTCGTTTGGCCTGCAGTTCCACAAGATGTCTGATTATCATGATGGCAGAGTGGGATGAGCCGAATACGGCAAAACTGTCATCTGGATTGATGGCCTCTGAGAGTTTTATTTTATCTATGGCTGTTTTAAAGGGAATGGCCTCGATGCTTGGGTAATTCAGGGTATCCGGTAGCGCACCATGGGCAAGGATGACATTTTCAGCGCCAAAGGTTTGATAGTCGCTTTCTAAAGCCCATCGTCGATTTATCAGCTTCATGCGATGAATGTGGGTTTGTTCTATGGTCACTTTTTCTTTCAAATGATCGCTTATCCATTGGAGGGGTTCTACCATAGCATTCAGGGTACAGGTTTGTTCTGGCGGTAGATTGTTCAGCTTAAAATCCGGGGCGTTTGAATAGTTAAATGATTCGAGTGCGCGAAGAAAATCTATAAAACGTTGTACGGTGGTATTGCTGCTGACGTGTTTCCAATATTGACCCAGATCGCCCACCTGGAATGCGGGATCTATCCATAAAATACCTTTAGATTCAATGCCATGATCCAGCAATTTGCCTACTGCCGCAATGCCTGCGGGTCCGGCGCCAATCACAGCCCATTGAAAATACTCTCTGATCATATTTGATATACCTTTAGATGGTTTTGTCGGAAAGTATAAAGAGAGCATTCTTATTAAACAAGTTTTTTGAAATGATTGACTTCCCTCTTTCCCACGCTACTCTTATAAGGGTATATTAAAGTGGATAGCAATAGTATTTTTCCAAGAGATGATATTCTATTTTAGATAAAAAGGACTGTATCTATGTTTTTACCCTCTATCGCCATCGTTTTAGGATTGATACTGCTTGTCTGGAGTGCAGACAGATTTATAGAGGGCTCTGCATCTATTGCACAACATTTCAATATACCTCCTCTTTTGATCGGCATGGTCATCGTGGGTTTTGGAACCTCTGCTCCAGAATTAATGGTTTCAGTGGTGTCTGCGATACAGGATAAACCTGACATTGCCCTTGGTAATGCTTATGGTTCAAATATTACTAACATCGCACTCGTTCTTGGATTGACGGCTTTAATAAGCCCGATTGCTGTGCACTCTTCTGTTTTACGTAAAGAGTTACCCATCCTGATTGGCATTACAGGCCTTACCATATGGCTGCTTTGGGATGAAAGCCTGACGCGTATCGAATCCTTTGGCTTGCTGCTCGTCTTTTGTATCTTATTGGGCTGGAATATCTGGGAAGGGATAAAAAAGAAAGCCGATAGCTTTGGCAGCGAAATCGAGGAGGTCTTGCAGCTTCGCACCATCCTTATTCCTCGCGCCCTTTTTTGGTTAATTACGGGCTTAATCATGCTGGTCGTCAGCTCTCAAATGTTAGTATGGGGTGCGGTAAAAATAGCGCATATTTTTGCGGTCAGTGAGTTAATTATTGGTCTGACTATTGTGGCTACAGGAACCTCATTGCCTGAACTGGCTTCTTCGATGATTGCAGCCTATAAGGGGAAGCATGATATTGCTCTAGGTAACATCCTGGGCTCCAATTTATTCAATACCCTGGCCGTCGTGGGGCTTGCAGGAACCATTTCTCCCATGGCAGTCAAGCCAGAGATATTATCCAGGGATATACTGGTTATGAGTACCTTAACGGTTTTTTTGTTTATTATAAGCTATGGATTTCGCAGGCCTGGTCGCATTAACCGCTTAGAGGGTTTCATCTTGCTCACGTGCTATTTGAGCTATGCGGGCTATTTGATATACAAGGCTTTTTAAAAGCACGCAGGAATCACAGCATAAATTACGGGCGATGTATCCGAGCCGTGACCGTCAGGGAGCGGAAAAGTTTGATTACCTATGGTCGTAATTTAAAACAAAAACCGAACATTTTAATTTAGCTATCTAACTGTTCCGCTTCCTGACGGTCGCGGCTCGGTTAGATCGCAACTCGTTCGCGATTCGGATTTCTGTTTTAATGTAATCGCCGCGCGCAGGATTTCGGAAAGCTATAAAAATAAAATAATCACCTGTATACTAAACAACTAACATTATCCGGATTTTATTGTCAGCAAAGGGAAGGGATTTTATGGCTATTGTATTCTTTTTGATTTACCTCGTATTTACTTTGATTGTTCTTTACCGTGCGATGGACTCGATAGTATGGGAAGTGGGCAGCGCTATCTATCTTATTATCGCCACCTTGTTTATCGGGCTGCCCTGGATACCGGGTCTTTTGCTTTGGTTAGCGATCATTGCGGCGGTTGTAGTGATTCGTGTGGACTTTGTACGTATGGCCATTACTGATTACCTTTATCACAAATCAGCCAAGTCCATTCCTGAATTATCCCCTACTGAAGAAGAAGCCCTGAATGCTGGCGATACCTGGTTGGAACAAGACATTTTCAGAGGCAAGCCTGACTGGGAGCGGCTGGATAAGGCCACTTCCGATTTAACCAAAGAAGAAAAAGCCTTTTTAGAAAATGAGGTGCAAACCCTTTGTGGCATGCTCGATGAATGGCAGATTCATCAGGAAAATGATTTGCCGGAAAAAGTCTGGGCATTCCTCAAGCAAAAAGGATTTTTTGGATTGGTTATACCCAAGGAATACGGTGGCAAAGGGTTTTCTGCGCGCGCACATTCTGATGTCATTCTCAAAGTTGCCAGTCGTTCGGGTGTTGCGGCAGTTACGGTGATGGTGCCTAATTCGCTCGGTCCCGGTGAGTTGCTGAATTACTACGGAACAAAAGAGCAAAAAAATCATTATTTACCACGACTGGCCTCTGGTGAGGAAATACCCTGTTTTGCACTGACTGAGCCCGGTGCCGGGAGCGATGCTACCTCGATTATCACCGAAGCTGTAGTGACTCAAAAGAAAGTCGATGGCAAAAAGGTTCTGGGCCTGGTTATTAATAACATGAGCAAGCGCTGGATAACACTGTCTCCAGTGGCGACACTGATAGGGCTGGCAGTGAATCTGCGTGATCCCGATGGCTTGCTTAAAGAAGAGGGCAAGGAAGGGATTACCTGCTTATTGATACCTCGAGATACCGAGGGTCTGCACATCGGCAACCGGCATTTGCCCAGCTCTCAGCCCTTTATGAATGGTACGATTCGTGGGGATAATATTTTCGTACCCATTTCAACGATTATCGGCGGTCAAAAAGAAGCGGGGCATGGCTGGCGCATGCTGGTTGAATGTTTGTCCATCGGCCGCTCCATTTCGCTGCCGGCACTCGGCACCTCTTCATCTTCGGTGTCTTATTTAGCAACGGGTGCCTTTGCCAGAATTCGGCGGCAGTTCAGCACGGAAATTGCCAATTTTGAAGGCGTTGCTGAGAAACTGGCAGAAATTGCCGGATTGAATTATATGATCAATGCGACCCGTCTGCTGACTGCGGCTGCTGTCAATGCGCATAAAAAACCTTCTGTGGCTTCTGCCATTACCAAATATTTCAATACTGAACTGGCGCGAATCGTTGTTAATAACGCCATGGATATTCATGCAGGGCGTGCGGTGGTTGTGGGACCTCGTAATTACATGACCTCTTTCTATGAAGGATTACCCATTTCCATCACTGTAGAGGGTGCCAATATCATGACCCATAACCTGCTGATTTTTGGCCAGGGTTCAATGGCCTGTCATCCTTTTATTCGTGATGAGTTTTATGCCATTTCCCAAAAAAACAAAGACAATTTTAATAAAGTCATCTGGAAGCATATTCATTATTTTATGCAGAATTTTGCAAAGTCCGTCTGCTCAGCCTGGACCGGCGGCATCTTTATTTCAGCGCCTGATAATGACTTGAAACGGGAATATCAGAAACTGGCTCGTTTAAGCCATGCCTTTGCCTGGTTGGCCGATCTCTCGCTCATCAGCTTGGGCGGCAGCTTGAAGCGTAAGGAACGCCTGTCAGCCCGGCTGGCAGATGCCATGTCTTATTTATATATTGCTATGGCCTGCCTGCGGGTTTATCAGGACAACGGGAAGGATGAGGCAGAAAAAATGCATGCGCAATGGGCCGTTCGATTTTGCTATTATCAGGCGCAGAAATCGATGCTGGCCGTATGTAAAAATTTCCCTTCCCGTCTGCTTGGGATACTCATGCGAGTGGTTGCTTTTCCTTTTGGACAAACCATGTCATACCCCAATGACAAGCTTGAGCATCGACTGGCAAAAACCATGACTAACAATACCGCTTATAGAAACAAGCTGAAAACATTGATTTATTTAAGCGGCAATCCAAACGAGCCCATCGACAGAATGGAGCATGCCTTGCAGCTCATTATTAAAAACGCGGATCTGTATAAAAAAATCAGTGATCTGAAGCGGGTCAAATTTGGTCAGTTACAAGACAAGCTGGAAGAAAAAGTGAAGGCCGGTGAGTTAAGCCAAAAGGATATGGATGCATTAATAAATACCGAAAAAGCACGCTGGGATGCAGTACAGGTTGATGAGTTTGAGTTTGATGCAATGAAGAGCAAAACCTTTGACTCGGTGATTGATAAACAAAAAACGCCCTTTGAATGACTTTACTGTCTTTTAACGATACTCAAGGTTTAAAGTCATCAGGAGCACGATTTATTTGCTATACTTTAAACAACTGATTGCAATATGAAAAGAGGTTTTTGATGCCTAAAATTATACCGAACTCGAAAGAAATAGAAAAAGCGGAGCAAGTGGGCCGCCAAACCCGCAAGGGCATTAGATATTACGCTAAGCAATTCAAAAAAATGATAAAAAGAAATAAAATGGATAAGATAAATTCGATTAATGCTAAAGAACTTATTGAAAAACTGGATCAGGTAGTAAAGGAAGTTGATTATTCCTTGGATTCAGGCGCCAATGCCTGGTTAAAAGGGATAGGCGCACCTAGAAGTTCAAAGGTTGACAACTTACAACGCGGATTAGCTAATGAATCTGCTGGAATACTTCACGATAAAATTGGGGACGATATCCGTATGCATATAGCTATCAGCGATAATGCTGATATTATTCGCGGGTATGAGGCTGGCAATAAAAACATTGTTGATTCAGAAAACCCAAACGACCTGGATAACTTGTTAAATGGATGGCTGGCTGAAAATGATATCATCTCAAAAGATGGTAGTTTGTATGAAAAAGGCGAAGACGGCAAAATTAAAACAGATGACAATGGCGAGCCTATTAGAGCCGATGCTGATGAGGTCAAGGACTTAATAAATGATTCTGAGAACGGCTTTGATGCCTACATGGAAAGGAAAGGGTTTCATTCATCGGTTCAAAAACATGAGTTTCCGAAGCAAGTCGCTGCAGAACCCGAAGCGGTTGAAGAAGTGGCTGAGGTAGCGAGCGAGAAAGTCGCGTCAAAAGAAACACCCGCCACACCCGCCCCATCTGACCAAAGCACAACACCGGGCGGCGGCAGTAAGGGTGGCGGGGGCATGTAATTGGATTTTTACGTTATATACCCCGGTTTTTCCTGCTGTTTTAATCTAATCCCCCGTAATACGCTTCGCTTCTTACGGGCTACGTCACTACCTTACTGTTTAAAAATGGAAGTTCAATACGCCGAAGACAATTTCAATGGCAATTAATACGATAATAATAATTTCCAGGCTGTGTGAATGGCGGTTTTCCAGGTAACCGTTAAACATGTCGAAAATTTCATTTAACGTATCCAGGCGGTGGTTGATGGCATTGACGCGTCTTTGGATGTGTAAATAGCGCTCCAATAAGGCATAATGTTCTTCAAGAGAAGGGTGCTGCCAGAAATATTTGGGATGGTATAGAAAATTTGATATCAGATTCATTTCACTTTTGGCCCCAAGAATTTCCCCAATCACCTGGCGAATCTGGTTGCGGCTGATGGGCATGTGCCCTTTTGCTGATAAACTGGTGATTAACGGCGTGTATTTATCTATCAACACATCAATGATGGTCTCAAAATACTGCAGTTTAACCGACTGTGAAAAACCATAGGAGAAGCTCAGTTTGAGCTCATCGCTGTCTGTATCCATTGTAAGAATATCTACGTCAAAATAACCGTGAGGTTGGATAGATATTTTCTCACTGATGCGATAACTGAATTCATCGTGAACATTCAAATGTTGTGGTTTTTCCGCAAAAAGAGAAATGGTATCCAGATAGGATTTTATCTGGTGGCGTTTGATGTTCCAGGAGACGACCGTGCCATTTTTAAAAACATAGACGATTTTATTATGTGTTTCCGATGGCCTTAATTTAAGCACGTCGCGTGATTTTATCGAAACATAGCCCGCCAATGTGTTTTTATAATGATTGTCTAATTGCGTCAGATCAATTTTATTGGCGATGCAATAACTTAAGCACTCCATGATTTAATCAACCTTGTTAACTGAACTGAATAATGATTAGCTTATCATATACCTTTCCGGGATAATTTGCGATGGGTAAGGGTAGCTATGACACGGCTGTCGCATTAAAATTTGATCAATCTGTGTAGGTTGGGCCTTGGCCCAACGCAAAAGTATTGAAATCCAGGTTTTAAGCCAAACATTCTTGTTTGGATTAAAGCGGTGTGTTCTCGGAATTTTATACAAGTCAAAATTACATGCAATCCAAATTATAACCAGATTGTTGGCCAAGCCCAGTTTACACAGATTGTTGGGCCGAGGCCCAACCTACATGGATTGAAGGCCAGAGGCCTCAGTCAGAATAATTCTATATCATTAGGTTCTACAGCCGGGCCGAGTTTCCTGACATCATGTGGTTTTACCATGATTTTGACGCGTACGGTTATTGTGTTGCTGCCAGCCACGGGCACGATTGCAATCGGGTTGGCTTTTTTGGCCTGGAAATAGATATTGCAGCTGGCGCGTGGTTTCAGACGAACACAGGCTTTGGCATTTTGCGTGACATCCTTCCATCCCTCTGGCAGTTGGGCTTTAATATCTTTCGCAGTCAGCGTATAAGAAAGATTAGTGACGCTCAGTTTGTCTGGGCTAACGCTGGCCGCATGGATAGTCAGTGCTCGCGGAGACACGTTAATAATGCTTTTCTTAGGCTTGATGATCGTCACATCAAGGCTGTCTCTTGGGGAGGCCTGGGTACATAAGGAGGTATTTGGTCCTATCTTGCCTGATTGTGTCACCTGGCAGATTAGAGGCCCGGTTTTGATTTTTTGACCTACCACACTGCCGCTGATTATTAAATTCAATAAACATTTTTGTCCCGGCACCAGGATAAATACTTTTCCACAGGCAAGCAGTCCTGAGGTATCCTGTTTCACGCCTTTTTGAGGGAACATCGCCAAACGAAGGGTTTTGGTACTAAGGTTTTTTGCCATATACTGTGCATTGGCCTCGGTATTCACATGAACCAGCAAGGGTGCTTTTTTTGTGGGCAATACAGAGATATCTTCGGGCTTTTGTGCATATAAGATATTGATGTTTAACATGAATACCATGATAATTGATGCATATATTGTTTTTATATTCATATGAAATCCCTATCAAGTTTTATTTACAAAGTATAGCATAAAAAAAAATCAATTCTTCTTTTCAGGATCAGTGGAAGATGTACTAAGGAGATCGACACATGCCGGGATTGGGCAAAATTTTAACTCGTTTTTTTTATCTACTGTTTTTTATTGTCTTTGTGGTTTACGAAATCCTGCTGGCCGGGCTCCGTGTCGCCTGGTCCATTCTCCTGCCGCCCGCACAATGGCATCCTGCTTTGATTGATTTCCCCCTGGATTGTACCAATGACATTCAAATTACATTTCTGGCAAATATTATTTCCTTAACGCCAGGCACTTTAACGTTGGAAGTCTCTGCGGACAAAAAATATTTATTATTGCATACCCTGTTTTTTTCTGACAAAGCGCGTTTGATTCAAGCGCTGAAACGTAAGTTTGAACGGCCTGTCATGGAGATATGGCCATGAGTGCTTTGTTCTGGATAGCTTGCTTACTGATTTTTTTGGCCTTGGTGCTTTGTTTTATTCGCATGCTGATGGGGCCCGATTTACCAAACAGGGTCATTGCCCTGGATTTACTGACAAACATCCTGATGGCTTCGATCATTTTGTTCAGTTTATATCAACATGAGGCGATTTATATTGATGTTGTCATTGTGGTGGCTTTGATTATGTTTTTGAGCATTACCATGTATGCCTATTACTTGCAGAAACAAGTGGACATTGAGGAGGCATCAGATGCTGAGTGATGTCTTCCTTCTAAGCGGTGCCTTGTTTATATTTGTTGCATCGCTGGGCATTGTCCGGCTGCCTGATTTATTTATGCGCATGCATGCCTCGGCCAAATCGGGCACCTTGGGGGTCAGTTTGATTTTAGTAGCCGACGCGCTTTATTTTTCCAGCTGGGTGATGAGCCTTAAAGTCTGTTTGGCGATTCTTTTTATGTTGCTGTCAGCACCGGTTGGCTTTCATCTTATTGGCAGATCAAGTTATCGTCATGGGCTGAAACTGGCCGAAGGAACGAAGCAAGCTGAAAAAAGCCGGGAGTATGAATCGTCTTTGTAAAAAATTTTCTGCCATGTTATCTATGTTAAAGTTTAAAATGCAGAAATACCAAGGACATCAGCAAAATTTTTAAGGATAATCAATGAACTGGTTTTTATTGTTGCATATTGCAACGATGCTTTTTTGGTGCGCCAGTCTGCTTTATCTGCCGGCGCTCATCTCAGGTGCTGCATCGCAGACCAATAATCTGATCACTGAAAAACAATCGGCCATTCCACGGCTTATCTTTACGCTTATCCTGACCCCTGCAGCGTTAATCACTATCGTTTCGGGCACCATTGTCTTTGTTCAAATGAACACGGTCAGTCTATGGCTGATTGCTAAGTTGACGCTGGTTTCAGGGTTAGTTATCTGCCATGCGTTGAACGGCTGGTTAATTATTAAAATGGAAAACATTCCTCAAAAAAAGCTGAATGCCTTTTGTTGGCTTTGCGGGCTTGTCTCTTTGGGTTTAATCCTGGCTATTCTTTGGCTTGTATTAGCTAAACCGTCGTTGAGCGCGCTGATATGACCACAGACTCAAGCCTTTATTTCAACGCCGACACCGTATTCATAGACCAGCTGCCCGCCCATAAAGCTGGTCAGCAAAATCATCAACGCGGTCAACAGGGACAAGTAAATGCCAAGGGGGTAAAGGTGAATGGCCGGATCCGGGATGCGCAGCAACCAGTTCATCATAGCAAGAGAGAGCATCATCACCGCAAATATGGCATGACACCAACCGCTGATCAACAACGGATTCGAGGAACGATAATCAAATCAATCAGCCCAATCAGTCCCGAAACGGTGCCGCCGATCACGCCCACGGCAAGCAGCCAGAAACTCGCCCTTGCCCAGAAAAAATCGCCGCTATAAATATAAGCCATGTCAGTCAATATCAGCCCAAGCAATGCCGCGACCGGGAAATGTATCAACATAGGATGTACAGGATGACCAGCAATAGACATTCGACTATGAATGGGTTCGTAAGACATTTTAATTTCCTTGGTTGCATGATGAAATGCGATAGCCTTATTAAAAGAGTATCAGGGCTTGTTTCAATATTCACGTTTTTTTTACTCAGCGGTTGCCAGGGCCCACAATCCATGCT
>JAGXGR010000083.1 GCA_024636645.1 Legionella sp. | reverse complement strand
TACTTCAACTGTTCCGCTTCCTGACGGGCGCGGCTCGGATGCTTCAACGCAACCGGTCCAAATTAAATGGAAAGGGTAGTTATGGATTAAACGCTCTTCCCAGCTGCAGCGCCATTTCCAAAGATTGCTCATAATTCAAGCGTGGATCAACCAGGCTATGATAAGCATGCTTCAGATCGCCAGCTGATAAACCTCGAGCGCCACCGATACACTCTGTCACATTATCCCCTGTCAATTCAAAATGAACACCGCCCAGGTGGCTGCCCATTTCTTTATGCACTTGCACCACTTGTTGTAATTCCGACAGGATATTATCGAAATGACGGGTTTTCGTGCCGTCTTCAGTGCTTTCTGTGTTGCCATGCATCGGATCGCAGGACCAGGTGACCGGAATACGGGTCGCTTGAACGGCCTCAATCAGTGAGGGCAGTAAATCAGAGGCATTTTTTGCACCCAGCCGGGTAATCAGCAATATACGGCCTTCTTCTGCATCAGGATTGGCAATACGCAACAGATCCTGTAACCATTCCTTGGTGGCAGAGGGGCCGACTTTGATGCCGACAGGGTTTTGTATACCGCGCATGAATTCAAGATGCGCACTGTCAGTTTGTGCCGTTCTCATGCCTATCCAGGGTAGATGCGTTGAGAGATCATACCATAGACCGTCTTTTAACTGCCGGGTAAGTGCCTGCTCATAATGCAGGTGCAAGGCTTCATGAGAGGTAAAAAAGTCGACTTTGTTAAGGTTACTGCTGCGAAGCCCGTCAATAGACTCCAGAAAATCCAGCGAGTCGGCGATGGAATGCACGATTTTATGGTATTCCTCGGCCTGCTTTGAATGTTCAACAAAGCTTAAATCCCAGCGTTGGGGATGATGGAGATCGGCAAAACCGCCGTTTAACAGCGCACGGATAAAATTCAAGGTCATGGCCGCACAACTATAGCCTTGCAACATTAATTTAGGATTGGGCTCACGGGATGCTTTATTAAATTCAGGGGAATTGACCAGGTCACCGCGGTAACTGGGAAGCGTGACGCCGTCAATGGTTTCGACATCCGATGAACGCGGTTTGGCATATTGTCCAGCGATACGGCCAACGCGGATAATGGGTTTTCGCATGCTATGCAACAAAATCAGGCTCATTTGAAGAATAATTTTCAGTTTGTTGCTGATTCTGTCTGAACGGCAATCATTAAATGATTCAGCACAGTCCCCGCCCTGTAAAATAAAAGCCTCACCGCGACCTGCCTGTGCCAGGGCCTTTTTGAAATTTTTAATTTCACCGCTGGTGACCAGCGGCGGAAGTTCGCTCAGTTGCTCAACGACATGATTAAGCTGGTTTTCGTCTTTATATTTTGCGGCTTGCAAATAGTTAAAATTTTTCCATGAAGTCGGTGACCAGTTCTGCATTGTCTCATTCCAGCACTATGAATTTATGTTCAAGTATGGAACATGAATAAGCTCCGGGCAAGCTGTAAGTGAAAGAACCTGCGCAAAATAATAAAATATCTGCTTTTTCCCTTGAATTTTTAAATCAAAGCCCCCATGTATTTTGGTCAAGTAACTCAGGAGTGTGACATGAGCGATAAAGACCAGAAAAAAGACTGGGGTAAAGTAAAAGAAGAAAGCGAACGCGAAGAAGAGATGGAGCAGGCAGAATCGATGGAACCCGCGGATATTAATGCGGCTCAGAATGCGCTGGAGCATCCGGATTATTCGGAGCTTGAAGATCAATTAACGCAAGCCGAGCAGAAAGCCCACGACAACTGGGAAAAAGCCGTACGCGCCCAGGCCGAGCTGGAAAATGTTCGAAGACGGGCTGAGCGGGATATAGAAAATGCCCATCGTTTTGGAGCTGAAAAACTCATTACCTCGCTTTTACCCGTTTTAGACAGTCTGGAACAGGCCATACAATTGGCAGAAACCGAGGCCAATGAAGGCATGAAAGAAGGCCTTGAACTCACCATGAAATTGTTTATGGATGTTTTAGAGAAAGCGGAAGTTGAGCAATTGAATCCCGAAGGCGCAGTGTTTGATCCTCAGCAACATGAAGCGATGTCCATTCAGAATGCACCGGATCAACCTTCAAATACGGTACTTAATGTTTTTCAGAAAGGATATAAACTCAGTAACAGGGTGATTCGACCCGCACGCGTTATCGTGTCTAAAAAATAACTGCTTAAAAAAAGTCTACTTTTACTTGAAATTGAGGCAAGATACCCCCATATGAAGGGTATTGCTAAAAAAATTAACTTGGAGCGAATAAACAATGGCTAATATTATCGGAATTGACTTAGGTACAACCAATTCATGTGTTGCAATAATGGAAGGCGGTAAACCACGAGTTATCGAAAACAGCGAAGGTCACCGCACAACCCCTTCTATTGTTGCTTACACCGATGATGATGAAATTCTTGTAGGTCAAGCTGCGAAACGTCAGTCAGTCACTAATCCTGATAACACCCTCTATGCCATCAAACGTTTGATAGGTCGTCGTTATGATGATTCTGTGGTGCAAAAAGACATTAAAATGGTTCCTTATAAAATCTTCAAAGCTGACAACGGCGATGCCTGGGTTAAAGTCAAGGGGCAGGAAAAGGCGCCACCACAAATTTCTGCTGAAGTTTTGAGAAAAATGAAAAAAACAGCGGAAGATTATCTGGGTGAACCAGTGACCGAAGCGGTTATTACCGTTCCCGCCTATTTCAATGACTCTCAACGTCAAGCCACAAAAGATGCCGGGAAAATTGCGGGTCTGGAAGTCAAGCGTATTATCAATGAACCTACTGCCGCAGCCCTTGCCTATGGCATGGATAAGAAACGCGGTGATTCTGTGATTGCGGTATACGATTTAGGTGGCGGTACTTTTGATATCTCTATTATTGAAATCGCCGTAGTCGATGGAGAGCATCAATTTGAAGTATTAGCTACCAATGGTGATACCTTCCTTGGCGGTGAAGATTTTGACATGGCTTTGATTGAATACCTTTCAGCTGAGTTTAAAAAAGACACGGGCATAGATTTACACAGTGATCCTTTAGCGCTGCAACGCCTGAAAGAAGCCGCTGAAAAAGCAAAAATTGAATTATCATCCGCTCAGCAAACGGATGTGAATCTGCCCTATATCACAGCAGATGCCTCAGGACCCAAGCATTTAAATATCAAGCTGACCCGCGCCAAACTGGAGTCACTGGTTGAAAAGCTGATACAGCGTTCCGTTGAACCCTGCAAAATTGCACTGAAAGATGCAGGTCTTAATATTTCACAAATTAATGACGTCATTTTAGTCGGCGGTCAGACACGCATGCCGCTGGTGCAAAAAACCGTCGAGGAATTCTTTGGTAAAGAGCCTCGCAAAGACGTTAACCCCGATGAAGCCGTAGCGGTAGGTGCTGCTATTCAGGCGGCTGTATTGTCTGGTGAAGTAAAAGACATCCTTCTGTTAGACGTCACACCGCTGTCACTGGGCATTGAAACCATGGGTGGCGTGATGACAAAACTGATTGAAAAAAACACTACGATTCCTACCAAGGCAAACCAGGTGTTTTCTACCGCCGAGGATAATCAGACCGCGGTAACCGTCCATGTGCTGCAAGGTGAGCGTGAACAGGCTTCTGCCAATAAATCACTGGGCCGTTTTGACCTGCAGGATATTCCACCCGCACCACGCGGCGTGCCTCAAGTTGAAGTCACCTTTGATATTGATGCCAACGGTATCCTCAATGTATCTGCCAAGGACAAAGCAACTGGCAAAGCGCAATCTATCGTGATTAAAGCTTCAAGCGGTTTAAACGAGGAAGAAGTAGAGACCATGATCAATGATGCCAAGTCGCATGCTGAGGAAGACAAGAAATTTAAAGAACTTGTCGAACTCCGTAACCAGGCCGACAGCATGATCCACTCTGCTGAAAAATCCTTAAAAGATTTGGAAGGTGAATTGTCTGAAGAAGAGAAAAACGGCATTGAGTCTTCTATAAGCGCTTTGAAAGACGCTATAAAAAGCAATGAAAAGGTTGAAATTGAGGATAAATTAAAAGCCTTAACAGAATCAACTTCAAAAATGGCCGAGCGCATTTATGCTAAAAAATCCGCTGAGGAACAGGCTTCTGAAGGCGGTGCCAAACAGCCCGAAGAGGAGTCTGCAGCAAAAGCCGAGGAAGGTGTCGTCGATGCTGAATTTGAAGAAGTGAAAGAGGAAGAAGTGAAAGACGAAGAAGAGAAAAAATAAATGAATGATGGTGGGGCGAACCTTGTCGCCCCTTTTTTTATGGACCGGTAGAAAACCTGAATTTTCTCCTTGGTCCTTATGTATTTTTTATTAGTGTGAGCAGTCATGGAACAGCAGGATTATTACGAATTATTAGGTGTCAGTCGCGAGGCTAACGATCAAGAAATCAAAAAAGCTTATCGTAAACTGGCAATGAAGTATCATCCGGATCGTAATCCAGACGACAAGACTGCCGAAGATAAATTCAAAGACATACAACGCGCCTACGATATTCTATCCAATGCACAAAAACGTGCGGCTTATGACCAGTACGGTCATGCGGGCGTTGATACGTCCATGGGCGGCGGTCATGGCGGTTTTGGCGGCGGTTTTGGTGATGTTTTTGAAGATATTTTTGAAAATATTTTTTCAGGCGCCCGTGGCCCTGGTCGCCAGTCTCGAGGGCAACGCGGTGCTGATTTACAGTTCAATGTACAACTTATGCTTGAAGAAGCGGCCGCTGGCAAGGAAATAGAAATTACCGTACCACGTCATGGCAGCTGCAAAACCTGCAATGGTTCTGGGGCAAAAAAAGGCACAACGCCTGTAAATTGCGAAACCTGTAACGGTATAGGCCAGGTTCGTATACAACAGGGTTTCTTTTCTATTCAACAAACCTGCCCTCACTGTCACGGTGAAGGGAAAATCATTGCAGATCCTTGTTCTGATTGCCATGGCCAAGGCCGTGTGCGTGAGTCAAAAACCCTTACGGTTAAAATTCCTCCCGGTGTTGATAATGGCGACAGGGTGAGGTTAAGCGGCGAAGGAGAGGCCGGCATTCATGGCGGTGGTACGGGCGATCTTTACGTACAGATCAATGTAAAGCAACACCCTATTTTTGAACGACAGGATACCAACCTTCACTGCGAAGTGCCTATCAGTTTTGTAACGGCAGCGCTCGGTGGAACGATAGAAGTGCCGACCCTGCAGGGCAGAGTCAGCTTGAAGATTCCCGCAGAGACTCAAACGGGAAAAACCTTCCGTTTACGAGGCAAGGGAATGACATCGGTTCGCGGCTACGCGACGGGTGATTTACTCTGTAAAGTGGTTATTGAGACCCCGGTTAATTTGTCCAAAAGCCAAAAAGAATTACTGGAATCTTTTCAGGAATCACTGGAAAAAGGTACGAACAAGCACTCACCTCGCAGCAGTTCATGGTTTGATGGTGTGAAAAAGTTTTTTGAAGACATGAAATTTTAATTTAGCTGCGTTACAATTACGCTCATTTGAAACCCGTGTTCTTGTAATGCACATGCTGATTTTTAATCAACTAACATCTGCCTTTATATAGAACCATAGACGAGCATTTCCAAGATGAATAAACCAGCCATACTAGCCCTTGCTAACGGATCACTGTATGAGGGCATTTCTGTAGGCGCAGAAGGTGAAACCATTGGCGAGTTGGTATTTAATACTGCAATGAGTGGTTATCAGGAGATTTTGTCCGATCCTTCCTATGCCAGACAGATTGTGACACTGACGAGTGCTCATGTGGGCAATACCGGCTGCAATCAAGAGGACATGGAATCGACAAGAGCCTGGGCCGCAGGGCTGGTGATCCGTGATTGTTCTCTCACTCACAGCAGTTATCGAGCCGAACAATCGTTGCCTGCATGGTTGCAGAAACAGGGTATCGTTGCCATTAGCGGTGTTGATACACGAGCGCTGACCCTGAAGCTTCGCGAGCAGGGCGCTATCGGAGCCTGCATCACCACTTCGGTTGAAAATCCCCAGGATGCGATAGAAAAAGCCCGGGCTTTTACAGGATTGCAAGGCATGGATTTGGCCGCAGAAGTATCCAGACAGACGATCGAGCGCTGGCATCAAGGACAAGGCGTCTGGGGGCAGGATTCCAAACCCCAGCAATTTCACGTGGTGGCTTGCGATTACGGTGTAAAGCATACTATTTTGCGGATTTTGTATGACAAGGGTTGTCATATTACCCTGGTGCCGGCCAAGACCTCAGCAAAAGAAGTCCTGGCGATGAAACCTGACGGCATTTTCCTGTCCAATGGTCCAGGGGATCCACAGGCCTGTGATTATGCCATTGAGGCGACTAAAACTTTTCTTGAGCAAGGGATACCCTTATTCGGTATTTGTCTTGGATTCCAGATTCTGGCGCTGGCGGTGGGCGGTAAAACCCTTAAAATGAAATTTGGCCATCACGGGGCAAATCATCCAGTAGGCGAAACCCTTGGAGATAAACGCGTGTTTATTACCAGTCAAAACCACGGCTTTGCCGTTGACGAATCAAGCCTGCCAACTACGATGGAAGTCACTCATCGTTCTTTATTCGACAAAAGCCTCCAGGGCATCAGACACAAAGAAAAACCCGCCTATGGCTTTCAGGGCCATCCTGAAGCGGCTCCCGGCCCACATGATATAGCGATTATTTTTGACGAATTTGTCCAATCGATGAAGCGGGTTTCATCGAGTAAATGAGGGAATAAAAGTGAATGAGTTTTTTGTATTTACATCGGAGTCCGTCTCTGAAGGCCATCCGGATAAAATAGCAGATCAAATATCCGATGCCATTTTAGATGCTATTTTAGAACAGGATTCCATGGCAAGGGTTGCCTGTGAAACCTTTGTGAAAACAGGCATGGTACTCGTTGGCGGTGAAATCACAACACACGCCTGGGTCGATGTAGAAGATATTACCCGTCAAGTGATAAAAGACATTGGCTATAACAGCTCGGAAATGGGTTTTGACTGGGAGTCCTGCGCTGTCCTGTCTGCTATTGGCAAACAATCGCCGGACATTGCTCAAGGCGTTGATAATCAGCAAACCAACGTGCTGGGTGCAGGGGATCAGGGTTTGATGTTTGGCTATGCCAGCAGGGAAACGGATGTTTTTATGCCAGCGCCTATCACATACGCCCATCGTTTGATGCAAAAACAAGCCCAACTGCGCAAACAAAATATTTTGACCTGGTTACGTCCTGATGCCAAATGCCAGTTGACTTTAAACTATGAGCAGGGCCATCCCGTCTCTGTCAATACGCTTGTGTTTTCAACACAGCACGCCCCGGATATCAAGCACAAAGATTTAATAGAAGCCGTCAGAGAAGACATTATAAATACAGTAATACCTGCTGAATGGCTGACCGCTGACACCCGTTATTTTATTAATCCGACCGGGCGATTTGTCATCGGTGGCCCGCTAGGCGATTGCGGTTTGACCGGTCGTAAAATTATAGTAGACACCTATGGCGGCATGGCCAGGCATGGCGGCGGTTGCTTTTCAGGCAAAGATCCCTCGAAAGTCGATCGCTCCGCAGCTTATGCTGCTCGACACGTGGCCAAAAATCTCGTGGCGGCCGGCATTGCAGATAAATGTGAGCTTCAGGTGTCCTATGCCATTGGTATTGCCGAACCAACCTCCATTAATATAGACACATTTGGAACCGGCAAGCTGTCCCAAGCGGAAATGCTTGATTTGATTCATACGCATTTTGATTTGTCGCCTCAAGGTATTATTGATCACCATGATTTGCTAAAACCTATATACCGGCAAACGGCAACCTATGGACATTATGGTCGTGATAACTTCCCCTGGGAGCGTCTTGATAAGGTTGAAGCTTTAAAAAAAGCGTTATGATTTTATAGAAGAAATGCCGGTTTTTGATGCGATCAGTTGAGCCGGTCTATTCCACATGAAGAGGTTTTATTGATGACAACGAATAATGAAGATTTTAAAGTCGCTGATATGTCTTTAGCGGCATGGGGCAGAAAAGAAATAGCCATTGCGGAAACTGAAATGCCTGGATTGATGGCATTAAGAAAAGAGTTTGGTGAAGAAAAGCCTTTAAAGGGCGCAAGAATCGTCGGTTGTTTACACATGACGATTCAAACCGCGGTATTAATTGAAACATTAACGGCTCTAGGGGCTGAAGTTCGCTGGTCTTCCTGCAACATTTTTTCAACCCAGGATCACGCGGCCGCGGCCATTGCACAAACAGGTGTTCCTGTATTTGCCTGGAAAGGCGAAACCGAAGAAGAATACTGGTGGTGTGTTGAACAAACGATAACAGGACCCAATGGCTGGACGCCTAATTTATTGCTGGATGATGGCGGTGATTTAACCCAGTTAATTCACGAAAAGCATCCGCAATTGCTCCCTGACATCAAGGGGATTTCTGAAGAAACGACAACGGGTGTCGCAAGACTCTATGAAATGGCCAAAAAAGGTCAACTGATGGCTCCTGCGATTAATGTCAATGATGCGGTCACCAAATCCAAGTTTGATAATTTGTATGGATGTCGAGAATCATTGCTTGATGGCCTGAAAAGAGCAACCGATGTGATGATTGCCGGTAAAGTCGCGCTAATCCTTGGCTACGGTGATGTCGGCAAGGGTTGTGCCCAGGCGCTACGCGGGCAGGGTGCAACCGTATGGATTGCAGAAATTGATCCCATTTGCGCCTTGCAGGCAGCAATGGAAGGCTATCGCGTGGTGAGGCTTGATGATGTTGCCGAACAGTTGGATATTATTGTCACAGCAACTGGTAATTATCATGTGGTGTCCCATGAGCACATGTTACGAATGAAGCATCAGGCTATTTTATGCAATATTGGCCATTTTGATTCAGAAATTGATATTGCCAGTCTGCGTCAGTATGAATGGGATAATATTAAGCCACAGGTAGACCATGTGGTATTTCCTGATGGGAAACGCATCATTGTTCTTGCAGAAGGTCGATTGGTTAATCTCGGTTGTGCAACCGGCCACCCGAGTTTTGTAATGTCTGCTTCTTTTACAAATCAGGTGTTGGCGCAAATTGAGCTCTTTAAACATCATGCTGATTATGAGCATCGAGTGTATGTTCTACCCAAACATTTGGATGAAAAGGTAGCGCGTCTGCATCTGGGCCGAATTGGCGCTAAATTGACCGAATTAACCCCCGAGCAGGCGCAATATATTGGTGTTGAGATGACAGGTCCTTATAAACCAGAGCATTATAGGTATTAAGTGGTTTAGTTGTTTTACGCGCCGATCATGGGTCAGCATGGTATTTATCAGCGTTGCTGTCATGTACGTACCCATGATCCCCGTTTCAATCGAAGTGCATGTCGAATGACTTTGATCTGTCATGTTATCCCTTTTATGAATAACCAGGAATCCTGAATGAAACGAATTTGCTTTATAGTCCTTTATATGATTTGCAGTATGGTTTTTGCAAGCCCGCTAAAAAATATTGTGATATTTGGAGACAGCTTATCAGACAATGGCAATCTCTATGAATACATGAAACATCAATTGCCAGTGTCACCGCCTTACTACGAAGGGCGATTTACTAACGGCCCGGTATGGGTCGAGCGCCTGGCAGCCTCTTATTTTTCCATCGCGCAAAAAGATAAATTATTGGATTATGCTTACGGAGGCGCTGGAGTCTCTCAGGATCCGGGTGATGATGAGGTTCTTTTTACTTTTAACCGGGAAATTGACAGTTATTTGCTCACACATCAGGGGCAGGCAGAAGAAAACAGTTTGTTTATTGTATGGATAGGAGCCAATAATTATCTCGGGATGCCAGAGGACACGCAACAGGCTATTGCTGATGTGAATGCGGGGATTAAAAATGGACTCGAAAAATTAGTAAATAAAGGCGCTAAACATATTATGCTCCTGGGATTGCCTGATCTCGGCATGACGCCAGCAGCAATTGAAATGGACTTGGTTGACAGTTTATCAGCACTGTCCTTGGGTCATAACACTTATTTGCAGAACAACTTGAAGGAATTACAAGATCGGTATCCGAGTGTTCAATGGTTATATTTTGATATCAATAACATGATGCATGAAGTGATTGATAACCCGGATAAATATGGTTTTACCAATACCACAGAAAGCTGCTATCAAACTGACATGGCACCAGGTTCAAATCAAGCCACTTTGAAAATGGTCTCAAAAGTACAGGTGTTGAAAGAAACCAGCGCCGCCTGTGAAGGTTACTTGTTCTTTGATTTGGTTCATCCCTCTACCAAGGCCCACCAAATTATGGCAGATAATGCCAGACGCATTCTGGATGCCGCTCAGATTGAATTTGCAAAAAGCGATTGATAATCCGCTACGCGCACTATCTAAAGTAGCCTTGATAAGCGAAGCGCATCAAGGTTTATCGTGGCACCAATGGCCATCCCATCCTTGATGCGCTGGCGCTTATCAAGGCTACGCGCAGTAATCTAAAGTAGCCTTGATAAGCGAAGCGCATCAAGGATTGCCGCGGCACCAATGGCCATCCCGTCCTTGATGCGCTGGCGCTTATCAAGGCTACCCACGGTTTAGATGGGGCGGGGCGCATGATTTTATCTAATGATGCCAATTTTTTGCGGTACAGATATACTCATAAGCCTTGCGGATTTTCTGTGTCTTTTCGTTGGCTATCTTGATCATATGCGCCGGTAATCCTTGGGCAATTAATTTATCGGGATGGTTTCTGGATATTAAACGCCGATAGGCACGTTTGACTTCCTGTTTACTGGCTGTTGATTTTACCTCCAGCATGGCATAGGCCTGATCCAGAATAGTTCGCTTTGATGGCTGGTAGGATGTCCTTTGACCTGAATAGGATTGTTGATGGCTTTGTTTTTGATACTGCCCTGAAGTTTGATAACCAAAATCCTGATAAAAACGATACTGTTTATGTAGCGGAGCCAGTCCAAGGCGAAGAAAAATAACATTAAGCGCTTTTAATTTTTTTTCATTCAGCCCATCTATTTGTGCCGCACGGTACTGGATTTCTACAAACAATTTTAATAAATCAGGATTAAGCTGGCAGGTGGTATCCAACAGATTCAACATCTGTGTCAAATTAAAATCTGCGGATTTTCCATGATTAAAAAATCGTTTGGCCTGCTTTTTTTTCTCGGCATTTAATTGCATTTCCTTCATCAGCGTCCGGGCCATTTCTATTTCATTTTCAGACACTCTTCCATCGGCTTTGGCAATATGCCCCATCACAGTGAAAGTGGCTTCAAAAAACAATTTTTGCACGGTTTCACGTTTTTCAGCGCGATAATGCCAATGAGGACGTGTGAAATGCTTCATCAGGCCCCGGTCAAAAAAATTACCGATTAATAAACCAAAGACAGCACCAGCAGATCCAGCGATTAAATAACCAAAAAACGCGCCAAGAATTTTTCCCCACCAACCGTACATAATAAAAAAATCACGAATAGCTTTCACAAAGAATTTCCATGAAGATTTATTATTAAGTTTAGCATCATAAAATCATTATATGTTATTTGATGTTATTACAGCGATACTGAGCACACAGTATACATGGCAAATGTATGCTTGTCCTTTACGCCTTGGTCTATTACAAAAATTTTACATTAATTTTTATTATAAACCCCACAGCGTCTCGCAAAATAACTATCCGGGCGTATAATAACAGTATCACTTAAATTATTGCATGAGTCATGCGCTTTATATACAGCTTAATGATGTACCTGCTGACACCGTTCATTGTGTGTCGATTAATACTGAAAAGCAGAAAGCTGCCTGCATACAGGCGACGCATTTCTGAGCGATTCATGTTAAATACATCGAGCCCGGACACGGTTGATGTATGGATTCATGCCGTTTCTTTAGGGGAGGTCATTGCAGCGACTCCCTTGATAAGCGCTATGCTGCAAGAAGGTTGGAAGGTTTTGGTTACCACAACGACACCAACAGGATCACAGCGCGTTATCCAGCAGTTTAATGATAGCGTAGTGCATCAATACCTGCCCTATGATTTGCCTTTATTGCAAAAGCGTTTCTTTAGACGATACCGTCCGCGATTGGGGGTTATTATGGAAACGGAATTGTGGCCAAATACCATTAACCAGGCTGAAAAGGCCGGCATTGCGCTTCTATTAGTAAACGCCAGATTATCAGAGCGCTCCATGAAAGGCTATTTGCGAGCCGCTTTCTTTTTTAAAAAATTACTTCATCAGTTTACCTCTATTTTGACCCAAAGCGATGAAGATAAACGGCGTTTTTTAAAGCTGGGTGCATCAGAGGACAAGGTGCAGACCATGGGCAATATAAAATTTGATCTTCAGAAAAAAATAACAAGCAAAGATATATATCAAACGCTGCAAAACTATTGGGGAAAGGAGCGACCGGTACTTATTGCCGCCAGTACCCATGATAATGAAGAGGCGCAAGTTCTGAGTCATTTGCGCGTCTTGCAACAAGGCATTAAACATCTGGTGTTGCTGATAGCGCCTCGTCATCCAGAACGTTTTCATACGGTGTATGCCTATTGCAAACAGCAGGGTTTCAGAACCGGATTGCGTAGCCAAAGCGAGACCTTAACGCCTGAATGCGAAGTGGTCATTCTTGACAGTTTAGGCGAACTGCTGGGTTGGTATGGTATCAGTGATTATGCCTTTGTAGGCGGAAGCTTTGTGCCCGTTGGCGGTCATAATGTGTTGGAACCCATTGCCATGCAAGTTCCAGTATTTACCGGACCTCATATTCATAATTTTAAAACCATCTGTAGAGAGCTTGAGGCGCATCATGCACTTCAAATAGTAGAAAGCCCGCAAGCGCTGGTGAGCGCTTTGATTGCTTTGTCTGCCGATGAGCAGGCTCGTTTAAAGCAGGTTAAAGAGGCCAGCAAAATTTTAGAAGAAAACAAAGGCGCCCTTGATTTTTGTTTCAGGGAAATTCGCCGTACATTACAAAAAGTGATATAAATGGCTTTGAAATATTTCGATCTGCCTCATATGAATGAAGCAGATCAAACGGTCACAAGGGGTTGAACTTATCCGCCCTGATTCTGCCGTTCTTTAATTTCAGACAGTGTTTTGCAATCGATGCATAAGGTTGCCGTTGGACGGGCTTCCAGGCGACGAAGGCCTATTTCAATACCACAGGCCTCGCAATAGCCGAAATCTTCCTCACGCAATCTTTCAAGCGCATCTTCAATTTTTTTTATGAGCTTTCTTTCGCGATCGCGGGTTCTTAGTTCCAGGCTGAATTCCTCTTCCTGACTGGCTCTGTCAGAAGGATCAGGGAAATTGGCTGCTTCATCTTTCATATGAGACACAGTCCGGTCAACCTCTTCCATTAATGACTGCCGCCAGGCAAGCAAAATCTGCTCGATGTGTGCCAGCTGTTTGTCATTCATGTACTCTTCGCCTTTTGTTTCCTTGTAGGGGGCGATTCCCATGCTTGATACCGTATCAGTTTTCACGTTAGCTTTTCTCTCATTTGTTGAATTGGTTATTTGCTTTGCCATATCAGCCTCCTGCATCCATCTCTTTGCGCTTCCCAGCGGAAGATAGGAAGGTATATCAAAAAACGATTATAACAGCAACAAAAAATCCAATGATTTGAATTCACTATCTTTTTCCACCGCTAATCCGCTCATTTCCTTCACAATCTTTCCAACATTGGATCGCTGTAAATCCTGATTGGTAAAGTATAGACTCTACCAGAGCTTTTTGGCGATGACCATGCTCCAAAAGCAGATAACCTTCTTCCAAAAGATGCTCATAACTATTTATAATAATAGTTTTTAGATCCAGAAGTCCATCCTCTTGGCTCACCAAAGCGTTTATCGGCTCAAAACGCAGATCACCTTGTTGCAAATGCGGATCATTTTCCGCAATGTATGGCGGATTCGATACGATGGCGTGGTAGCGTTCAGAAGGCAGCTCGCTAAACCAGTCCGATAGATAAAATTTGATATTGCCAAGCCCAAGCCCTTGAGCGTTTTCTCTGGCAATTTTCAGGGCATCGGGATGAATATCGGAAGCGCTGATCTGCCAGTCTGGTCGTTCCCTGGCAAGCGCCAGAGCAACGGCACCGCTGCCTGTACCCAAATCAAGAATTTTGGCATTTTTCTGCTTGTCTAAAAGGGCTAAACAGACCTCAACCAGTTTTTCTGTTGCCGGTCTTGGGATCAGGGTGTGTGCATTAACCTTAAGATCCATCGACCAGAATTCCCTATGCCCTGTAAGATAGGCAATCGGCATGCCCTGAGCACGCTGGTTGATGAGCGCTTGATACCGCTGGTATTCTTCTTCGTTTAATATTTTTTCAGAGTAGGAATAAAGATACGTTCGTGACTTATCCAGGACATGTGCCAATAATACTTCAGCATCCAGCCGTGGACTGGAGCTGGTTTGTTGCAAACGGTCAGCGACTTTTTTTAATGCGCTTTGAATATCAATCATTATGGCCTAGTTCAGCAAGCAATTCTGAATGATATTCACGTTTCAATGCATCAATCACGCCTGCTAAATCCCCGGTAATGATGTCATTCAATTGATACAGGGTCAGGTTAATTCGATGATCCGTGAGACGTCCCTGAGGAAAATTATAAGTGCGGATACGTTCAGAACGATCGCCGCTGCCCACCAGGGATTTACGCGTTTGGGCCTGCTGTTGACGTTGTTTGCTTTGTTCCGCATCAAGCAATCTGGTTTTCAATAAAGCCATGGCCTTGGCACGGTTTTTGTGCTGGGAGCGCTCATCCTGGCATTCAACGACAACACCCGTTGGTAAATGGGTGATGCGGATGGCCGAATCGGTTTTGTTAACATGTTGCCCCCCTGCACCTGAGGCCCGATAGGTGTCGATGCGCAGTTCTTCTGTACTGATGTCAATCTCGTCAATTTCTTCAACCTCTGGCATCACAGCAACGGTACAGGCCGATGTGTGAACTCTGCCCTGGGATTCGGTTTCTGGAACGCGCTGGACTCGATGAGCACCGGATTCAAATTTTAACTGGGAATAAACATTTTGTCCGCTGATACGGGCAATGATTTCTTTAAAGCCGCCGTGCTCGCCATGCGAGGCGGAAATAACTTCCACCTGCCAGCCCTGAATCTCAGCGTAACGGCTGTACATTCGAAATAAATCGCCGGCAAAAATGGCCGCTTCATCCCCGCCTGTGCCTGCACGGACCTCAAGATAAACGTTGCGCTCGTCTTCCGGGTCTTTTGGTATCAAATGCCATTGCAGTGTTTCATCCAATGCGGCCAGTTCCTGTTTAACGGTGCTCATTTCTTCCTGTGCCATGGCAGCCAGTCCTTTATCTTCGCCAGACACAAGATCTTCCAGAGCGTTGAG
>JAGXGR010000082.1 GCA_024636645.1 Legionella sp. | reverse complement strand
CTGGAAGATGCCTATGATCAAGGCACTTTAATGGGATGTTTTGCAGAAAAAACCGCAGCCAAGTTTAATTTCACTCGCGAACAACAGGACAATTACGCTATACAGTCAATGACCCGTGCCATAGAAGCCAGAGACCATGGTTTGTTCAAAGATGAAATTGTGCCAGTGACTGTCAAGTCCAAAAAAGGCGAAACCACCGTCAGCGATGACGAAGGGCCTGATGCCTCCAAACTGGATAAAATTCCCAAATTACGCCCTGCTTTTCAATCCGATGGGACAGTGACCGCTGCTAACTCAAGCTCGATTTCTGATGGGGCTGCCAGCTTGATTCTGATGAGCGCTGAAAATGCAGAAAAAAGAGGCATTAAGCCACTGGCAAAGATAGTTGCCCATGCCAGTCATGCGCAAGCGCCGGAGTGGTTCACTACAGCACCCGTTGAAGCGATACGCAAAGTACTGGACAAAGCAGGATGGCGCACGGATGAGGTTGATCTGTATGAAATTAATGAGGCCTTCGCTGTTGTAGCCATGGCGGCCATTTCAGAGCTGGAATTAGACAAAGATAAAGTGAATATTCATGGCGGTGCCTGTGCGCTGGGTCATCCTATTGGTGCGTCAGGTGCACGAATTATCGTGACGTTGATGTATGCTTTGAAACAAAAGAATAAAAAACGCGGTGTGGCGTCTTTATGTATAGGCGGTGGTGAGGCTACGGCTATTGCGATAGAAATGTTATAAGTCTCATTGTAAGCGACCTGAAGCACTCCATTTTTTGTGATGGTTGACTCTTTAGTACTCGTTTATGGCTTGTCCCACGGCTTGTCTGTGGGACATAGGTATTTTAGCAGGCAGTGGCCATTGGTGGCTTAACTGCTTAACTTGAAAACCGTACCGGTTCCATTTCATTTTGACCGGTTGATCCGAGCCGCGACCGTTAGGGAGCGGAAATTTTAACAAGGTTCCGTTTGCTAACGCGCGCGGTTCGGATGCTCCGTGCAATCCGTCAAAATGAAATGGAAACGGTACTGGTAGCTCGTCTATATTAATTTTTGGGATGATGATAGAAGCCCAGAATTTAATATTGATAAAGCACCAGGATTTATTGATTCATCTGAAAAAGGAAAACAATGCTTAAACAAGGTATTATATATTTGGTTCTGAGTATACTGGTGGTCGTTTTTGCCTGGTATTTTCACTTGATTGTTGTTTATATTGCCACCTTTTTTACATACCTTAATCTTCAACTGTCTCCTGTGTTCAGTCCGGTTGGCATTGGACCGGTGATTAGAAAAGTGATTGTTCTCGTTTTTTTACCTCTTATGATTGCCAGCATTCCTGCCTTGGCTTATCGAGCGATCAAAGGCAAAAAAATGCCTTATTTCATGGAATCAACCTGGCTGCTGTGGTTAATTATTGTCTTGGGTAACATCATCATTCGCTGAGGATCAGCATGGCTAAAATTATCAGTCAAATCAACACCTCCAGCGCTGCGTTTGAAAACAATCAAAACAGCATGCTGGACTTGGTAGACACCTTAAAGCAGCACATAGAAACCATTGCTCTGGGCGGAGATGAAAAAGCACGCAACAGGCATATCAAGCATGGCAAGCGTCTGCCTCGTGAGCGGCTTCAATATTTACTGGATCCTGGCAGCCCTTTTTTAGAACTGTCGCAGCTGGCCGCCTGGCAGGTTTACGATGATCCCTTGCCTGCTGCAGGAATTATTACAGGCATAGGACGCATATCCGGTCTGGAATGCATGATTGTTATCAACGATGCCACGGTCAAAGGCGGAACCTACTACCCGCTCACCGTGAAAAAACATTTAAGGGCGCAAGAAATTGCTCTAATGAATCATCTGCCCTGTGTTTATCTTGTGGATTCAGGCGGGGCTTATCTTCCTTTGCAGGATGAGGTGTTTCCAGACCGCGATCATTTTGGCCGCATCTTCTATAATCAGGCCAATATGTCAGCGATGAATGTCCCGCAGATTGCTGTGGTCATGGGTTCTTGTACCGCTGGTGGGGCTTATGTTCCGGCCATGGCGGATGAATCCATCATGGTGGCAGATCAGGCCACCATTTTTCTTGGCGGGCCGCCCTTGGTCAAAGCGGCAACGGGCGAGGTGATTTCTGCACAAGAGCTGGGTGGTGCTGATATTCATTGCCGTGAGTCCGGTGTGGCTGATCACTATGCTGAAAGCGACGAGCATGCCCTGCATTTGGCAAGAATGGCAGTCAGCCAACTTAACCGGCCTCAAAACAAACCGCTGAACAGAATGGAATCACGTGAGCCTGAATATGAGGCAAGCGAACTGAATGGCATCATACCTGCTGATCCACGTCAACCCTTTGATATTCGCGAGATTATAGCGCGTATTGTTGACGGTTCGGATTTTGATGAATTCAAAGCCCTTTTTGGTACGACGCTGATTTGCGGTTTTGCCCGTCTTTATGGCTACCCGGTGGGGATCATTGCCAATAACGGCATTTTATTCAGCGAAAGCGCTATGAAGGGAACGCATTTTATTGAATTATGCTGCCAGCGAAACATTCCCTTGATTTTCTTACAGAATATCACAGGCTTTATGGTCGGCAGTAAATACGAAGCCTCCGGTATCGCAAAGCATGGCGCCAAAATGGTCATGGCTGTAGCAAATGCTGCAGTACCGAAGCTCACCGTTATTGTCGGGGGAAGTTTTGGCGCGGGCAATTACGCCATGTGCGGCCGAGCTTATTCGCCCAATTTTCTCTGGACCTGGCCCAATGCACGAATTTCTGTCATGGGCGGTGAGCAGGCGGCGAATGTGCTGGCCCAGATTAATCGTGACAAACATAGCAAACAAGGTACAAACTGGTCCGACGTGGAAGAAGAAGCGTTTAAAGAAAAAATACGTCAGCAGTATGAAGCCCAGGGCAATCCCTGGTATGCCAGTGCCAGATTGTGGGATGACGGTGTGATAGCCCCACAGGACACACGTAAAGTTTTAGGGCTTTCCCTGTCTGCTGCCTTGAATAAAACCATAGAACCAACGCAGTTTGGCGTGTTTCGTATGTAAGGATACCGGATGAGTGATCTGTTAAAAGAACGGGACGATAGGGTTTGTTTAATTACTTTAAACCGTACAAGCAAGCATAATGCCTTTGATGACCAGCTGTTAAAAGCACTGCAGCGCGCACTGGATGAAGCCATTGAAGACCCGCAGGTTCGTTGCATTATATTGAAAGCCAATGGCAAACATTTTTCGGCAGGTGCGGACATGGCATGGATGCAACGCATGACTTTATTCAGTGAAGAAGAAAATATTGCCGATGCGATGGTGCTTGCCAAATTAATGAATACGCTTTATGCCAGCCCCAAGCCAACAATTGCGATAATTCAAGGGGTCGCTTTTGGCGGCGGTGCGGGCTTGGCCGCTGCCTGTGATATTGCAATTGCGGCAGACAATGCCCGGTTTTGTTTTTCAGAAGTCAAATTAGGGCTTATTCCCGCAGTTATCAGTCCCTATGTCATCAAAGCGATCGGTGAGCGTGCCGCCAAGGCGCTTTTTATGTCTGCCGAGATCTTTGATGCAGCGAAAGCTAAAGCGCTGGGACTGGTTCAACATTGTGTTGCTGAAAATAAGCTGGTGGATTTTGGCCTTGACGAGGCGCATAAAATATCCAAGCTGGCGCCGGTGGCGGTCCAGGAAGCCAAGCAGTTGGTTGAAAAAATAGCCGATGAAAACATTAGTCCACAACTGATGGCGTATACTGCAGAGTTGATCGCTAAAAAAAGGGTATCAGAGGAAGGGCAAAAAGGCTTAACCGCTTTTCTAAATAAAGAAACACCTGACTGGAGCTAGAGGCTGACATGTTTAACAGGATTTTGATTGCCAATCGCGGGGAAATTGCCTGCCGAATTATCCGAACAGCAAAAAAAATGGCTATTGAGACCATTGCAGTATACTCGAGCGTTGATAAAGATGCCGATCATGTCAAACAGGCAGACCGGGCTTATTGTATAGGTGAGGCAGCAGCCAATGCCAGCTATCTGAACATTGATGCCATTATCAACGCGGCACTTGAAACGAAGGCCGAAGCCATCCATCCAGGCTATGGCTTTTTATCTGAAAATCCAACATTCGCCCAAGCCTGCGAAGATGCCGGTATTGTTTTTATCGGCCCTTCCATCGATGCCATGAAGGCCATGGCATCAAAACAACTGGCCAAACAATTACTGGAAAAAACATCGGTGCCGCTGACCCCAGGCTATCATGGCAGCGAACAAAGCAATGAACGTTTGCTTAAAGAAGCAAAAGCCATTGGGTTTCCGGTTTTAATTAAAGCGGCCAGCGGCGGTGGCGGTAAGGGCATGCGTGCCGTTTTTGAAACCGCGGAGTTCATCCCCTCACTGGAAGCCGCCCGGCGAGAAGCCTTGGCCAGTTTTGCCGATGATACCATGATCATTGAAAAGCTGGTTATCAAACCCCGTCATGTTGAAATTCAAGTCATGGCAGATAATCACGGCCAGACTGTTCACCTGTTTGAGCGTGATTGCTCCGTCCAGCGCCGCCACCAGAAAATCATTGAAGAAGCACCCGCGCCAAAGCTTTCGGATACATTACGGCAGGGCCTGGCCAAGGCCGCTTGCGAAGTCGCCAAATCCATTGATTATCGAGGGGCGGGAACCGTAGAGTTTCTAGTCAGTGAAGATGAGGCTTTTTACTTCATGGAAATGAATACTCGCCTGCAGGTTGAGCATCCGGTCACTGAAATGATAACCGGTCTGGATCTGGTGGCCTGGCAAATCAAGATTGCGGCCAATGAACCCCTGCCCTGCAAGCAGCGGGACATCAAAGCCCACGGCCATGCCATAGAATGCCGTATTTATGCAGAAGATCCGCTGCAGAATTTTATGCCCTCGATTGGACAAATTGATTTTCTCAAAGAACCTGATGCACCCGGCATCCGCATTGACAGCGGTGTCCGGCAAGGGTCTGACATCAGCATGTATTATGATCCGATGATAGCCAAACTCATTGCCTGGGGGGAGGATCGCTCTCAAGCGCTGAGACGTTTACAACAAGCCTTGAATCAGTATTACATTAGCGGCGTAAAAACCAACATCCCTTTTTTGCAAGCGGTTTGTCAAAACGAGGCGTTTATTCAGGCCGATTTAAACACGGACTTTTTAAATCAACACACCATTGAACTGCAGTACATGAAAGACATTGACGCGCTGAAAATAGCTGTCGCCCATGATTACCTTAAGGCCTTTAAAAAATTGGATGATCCGATTTATCAAGATTGCTTTTCCTGGCAAATGAACCTGTCCGGGCAATGGCATTGGCGTTATTTAATGGCGGATAAAACCTTTGATATTCAAATCCTTGCAGTGGATCAAAATCAATTGATACTAACCCTTGAAAATGAAAGTATTCATTGTTTTGCAGAATTAACCTCCCAGGGCCTCATACTGAATGATGGGCAAAACCAATTAACTGCGGTGGTTAAAGACTGCGAGACGGGATTAACTATCTTTAGCAGAGAGGGTCAAGCCCGAGTCGAGCGCTTCAACTGGAACCGCATTGACGCACAAGCCAGTCAGCAAAAAGGCCAATTGACGTCCCCGATGCCTGCTACCGTTGTAGCGGTATTGAAAAAAATCGGTGAGTCCGTTAAAACTGGAGACAAGCTGATGGTGCTTGAGGCGATGAAAATGGAGCACACGATTCACGCACCCAAAGACGGCGTTTTAACGCATTTATTTTACAATGTCGGTGCCCAGGTCAAGGAGGGAGCTGAACTTCTCTCCCTTGAAGAAAGGCCACCGGAATAACAAAGAGTAATAATGGACTATCCAAACCATGTCATCATCAGTGAGGTAGGCCCAAGAGACGGTTTGCAAAATGAACCCTCTTTTGTGTCTACAGAGGACAAAATAAAATTTGTTAATTTATTGACCGCCAGCGGCCTGAGGCATATTGAGGTCAGCAGCTTTGTTTCGGCCAAAGCAATACCACAACTGGCAGACAGTAAAGAAGTGTTCGAGAAGATCAACCGAGATCCTGGTACACGCTATTCCGCTTTGGTTCCCAATGAGCGCGGCATGCATAATGCCATCAAGGCAGGCGTCACCGATATTGCGGTGTTTACTGCGGCCAGCGAGCAGTTTAACCAACGTAATATCAACTGCTCCATTGCTGAAAGCATTGCGCGTTTTACACCCGTACTGAAACTGGCCAAAGAGCACGGCATTCGCACCAGGGCTTATATATCCTGCGTGCTCGGCTGCCCTTACGAGGGAGCTATCAGCCCCTTACAAGTGACTCAGGTCATCAGTCAACTGCAGGCACTGGAGGTGGATGAGTTTTCCCTGGGCGATACCATTGGAGTGGGGACTGCAAAACAAACCTGCCACCTGCTTGATCAAGTGCTGAAAGAACTGCCGCAGTCCAAACTGATTATGCATTTTCATGATACCTATGGGCAGGCCATAGCCAATATTTATGCCTCGCTGGGTTATGGTATCCATCAGTTTGACAGTTCGGTTGCAGGCCTTGGCGGCTGTCCCTATGCCAGAGGCGCCAGCGGCAATGTAGCCACTGAAGATGTTCTTTATTTAATGCATGGTTTAGGCATTGAAACCGGTGTGGATATATTTAAAGTGGTGGCAGCGGGCGATATGATTTGCAAAACCCTGGACCGTAAAAATCAATCCAAAGTAGCCAATGCGATGTTGGCTACCCTTGCTAGCGACTGATGGAGATTACTTGATGACAGAGCGTTTATGGACCCCTGCCCACCCTGAGGACACTCAGATGTGGGAATTTTTAAGCTTTGTCAGAAAAAATCATTGTTCCATTGCTGCCACAAAAGACCAGTTATTGGAAAGTTATTCAAAGCTTCATGACTGGTCGGTCAAAGAATCTGAAACCTTCTGGCAGGCCCTTTGTGATTTTTATCAACTGCGTTTTGATACACCTGCAGACAGGATTAAACGCCCTGCTGAAGAAATGATTGATGTGCGCTGGTTTGAAGGGGCTAAATTTAATTTTGCTGAAAAACTGCTATCCGGCAAAGATGAAAAACCTGCAATCATAGCACGTGATGAACAAGGGAATCGTGAGCAACTGACTTACAAACAATTAAAGCAAGAAGTGTCGGCACTCTCTGCAGGGATGAGAGAGCGAGGTATACAACCGGGTGATCGGGTAGCGGCTGTGATGCCCAATGTTTCCACCACCATTATAGCCATGCTGGCTGCCGCATCCATTGGCGCTGTCTGGTCCTCCTGCTCCCCTGATTTTGGTGCCCAGGCCATCATCGACCGTTTAGGCCAGATAAACCCCAAACTGCTGTTTATCTGTGATGGCCATTTCTATCAAGGCAAAAAACACCCGGCCGCTGAAAAAATCAAACAAATCAGTCAGGCCCTGCCTGACTTAAAAGACATCGTCCTCTGCCCTGTGATAAATGAGACGGTTGATCTCAGTCAAACACCCGGGTTGATGTTATTAGAAACGTTTAGAAAACCGGCTGCTGCCCTTGAATTTACCAGCCTTCCTTTTGATCATCCCTTGTATATCATGTTTTCCTCAGGCACCACAGGCAAGCCCAAGTGCATTGTTCATGGGGCAGGTGGTACGCTGTTGCAGCATATTAAAGAACTGGGCTTGCATACGGATATCAGAGAACATGATAACTTATGCTTTTATACCACTTGCGGCTGGATGATGTGGAACTGGATGGTTTCCGTACTGGCCCTGGGTGCGACCCTGACCTTATACGAGGGCTCACCGACTTACCCCGACGCAGGCCGGCTGTTCCAAGTGATTGAAGATGAAAAAATTACTGTTTTTGGAACCAGTGCGAAATTTATATCAGCTGTTGAAAAAGCCGGCATACAACCCGGAACAGACTATCGGTTGCAGTCCTTGCGTTGTATTCTTTCCACAGGCTCGCCGCTGCTGCCTAAAAACTATGATTTTGTTTATCAGGCGATTAAAAAAGAGATTCAACTCAGTTCGATTTCCGGCGGTACAGACATTATCTCCTGCTTTGCGCTGGGCAATCCCATGCTCCCTGTCTATCGCGGTGAATTACAATGCATTGGCCTGGGTATGGCGGTAGACATTTATGATGAAAATGGCCAATCCGTTCAGCAAAAACAAGGCGAGCTGGTATGCACCAAGGCCTTTCCTTCCATGCCGCTGGGTTTTTGGAATGATTCGTTGCGGATAAAATACAAAAAGGCTTATTTTACTCGTTTCCCTGGTGTCTGGGCCCATGGCGATTTTGCAGAAATGACAGCGCACAAGGGTCTTATCATCTACGGCCGCTCTGATGCCACTTTAAACCCAGGCGGTGTAAGAATCGGTACGGCTGAAATCTATCGCCAGGTAGAAAAAATACCTGAAGTGCTGGATGCAGTAGTGGTTGGTCAATATTGGGAAGAGGATGTACGGGTTATCCTGTTTGTTAAATTAAAACCTGAAGTGCCATTGGATGACACGCTCATCTCTAAAATACGCCAGACCATACGCCGCAATGCATCACCAAGACATGTGCCTGCCAAAGTGCTTCAAGTCAGTGATATACCACGAACCATTAATGGCAAAATTGTCGAGCTGGCAGTCCGCCAGGTCGTGCATGGTGAACCTGTGCAAAATATCGAATCCCTGGGAAACCCGGAAGCACTGGATGATTTCAGAAATCGCCCCGAGCTGAGTTAATGAAGCCAAGAATTCGAGCCGCGACAGCTGTAGGTTGGGCCTTGGCCCAACAATTCAGTAAACAAATCCGAATCTAATAATTAAACTGTTGGGCCAAGGCCCAACCTACAGCTTTGCCCTGTAT
>JAGXGR010000081.1 GCA_024636645.1 Legionella sp. | reverse complement strand
TCAAGGCGCTGATGCTTCAAGTATTCTCTTTTCACTTGTTCAAACATGTAAAGAACATGACATTGATGTCTTCGCCTATTTCAAATATGCGCTGGAGAGTGTCATCAAATGCAAAAACGAGCATGATATCCAAAAACTATTGCCGTACAACGTCAGTTCTGATCTTCTCAAGGCTCAAAGAGACATACCTGTTTTAGTCCATCCAGACAAGTAGGTCTTTGGTTTGGCGGTTACCATTGAACTGATTGACAGTCTTGAATACTAAAACACATCTTTCCAGTTTTTCCACACAGACTTATCCACAGAATTTGTGGATAAAACAAATAAATGTATACGAATAAAAAACGCCTGGACGTCTTATTTTACAATGGTTATATAAAGAAAAGCAGATAGCTGTTGAGATGAGAATGAGATAAATTTTTATATTTATCCACAAAAATATATCGTTGGATTTTATTTGGCAGCACAACACATTATCAGAAAAAAAATTAAAAAAACAGACTTGATTTTTATTTTTCTTCGTATAACCAAAAATATGTCGCATATGAAATATATTTTGTAGCTTACCCCTCATCACTTTGTCCCAAAATGATCCTGCTATCAGTGGCGGTTTACCCTAAATACACACGCACAATTATCGCATCTGATCTTTTTTAAACGATAATTCCTTATCAATGGGCTAAAACAGCAATGCCTGTTTTGATAAGAAAAAACGTTCAAATTTTTGTAAAATGCCCTATGATATAGGTTTTTAGTTAGGGAACCTGTATGTCAAAGCATGAAAGAATTTTTCGCTGGATGCTAAATCCTGTCGTTTTAATGCTCTATATTCTTTTCATAGGCGCTTCCTATATTTACTTCGATAAACCGATTGCAGGCTATTTTTATCAATTGCACCTGCGCGAAAACCTGCGCTGGCTTTCAGCCCTCAGCTTGCTGGGTAAATCGAGTATTTGTCTGGGTTTGTTGCTGGGCATGGCGCTTTATTTTCAATACGCTCATCCAAAATCGATATGGAAAGAGCGATTATGGTTTCTATTTCTATGCGTATTTATCAGCAATTTCATTTGTCTTGTTCTGAAAGTGGCTTTAGGCAGGGCGCGCCCGGATTTGTTTTTTGACAGTCAAATCTATGGTTTTTACTGGTTTGAATACACGCGGGCCTATTGGTCCTTTCCCTCGGGTCATACAACGACCATCATTTCGCTGGCAGCCGGATTGACTGTGATATTCCCTCGATATCTGTGGCTGCTTTTTACTCTTGCTCTTCTTGTTACTTCAACTCGAATATTACACTACCATCATTATTTATCCGATGTGCTGGCGGCTTTCTATTTAACCGTACTTGAAGTAGGCTTGATTAAATGGGTTGTCACCCATAATAACCTTTTAACCCTTCAGGATAACGCACGCAGGGAGTAGCAGATGGCTTTTAAGGATGATTTGCAGGTATTGGTAAAACGATATGCTGACTTTGATGAAGCAGGCCAGCACTATGAGATAAACCCCGGCTATAGCGCTGACGAGCGGTTTCGCAGCCATCTGGAAGGGGAGCTTATAAAGCTGATTTCACAGGAATTCACCTCAGGATCCCCTGATTTTACTGAAATAACCCTTCGCTATAAAAAATTAAGCCGGATTTTCCATCCCGATAAATTGCAGTTAAGTCCCGAGATGTCCTGGGTAGAGAAAATGCTGTCTGAAGGGCAAGATATGAACAGGGGCAGTTGCTTTAAATGCCTGAGGCTTTGTTATCAAAGGTTGGATCCGGATAACAGAGAAGAGATCAAATTCGATCAAATAAAAAGCATGAGTGACCTGAAACAATGGTTACAGACACAAAAAGACGCAGCCACCACAAGAACGCAGGCCAACTTGTATACCTGTTTGCTGCAAATGGTCGAGCAAATGGCCGTTCACAACGATGACAGTCAGGCTATCAAGCAGAATTTTTTAAGATACTTGATGTGGCAACTGCCGGTTTTAGCCAGCAGTTTATGCGCCTATATTTTTGTTGAAGAATTGCTGGCGGTTTATGGGGTATGTTTTGTAACCTTGAAGCTGGGACAGCAGTTATCTCGTGCAGAGGGTATATACTGGCGACAAATCGGCCATAAAATGGAGGACATCAGCTATTCATCAGCGCTATATACCAGCTCCTTGCTGGCAAGGGTCATTGAAATCAGTTTCTGGCTAAGCAATCAAAGTTACCATACCAGCTTGTCTATTGCTTCAACCTTGTTAAGACCGATGATCGGCAGGCAGCATACAGAATCATCGGCATCGCAAAATGCCCCGGGCGATAGTCAGGCCCTGGTATTAAAAGCCAATGTTACACGCCATGCGTATGATTTTAAAACGCCGCCATTAAAAATGATAGCAACGCATATTGAAGATTATCTTGAAACGAATGCACAGCAATGGTTTAAGCCCTTACGCCCTGGTGGAGAAAAAAGAGTGCAGTTTAAAACGGTTATGAGTCATTTAATCGCTTTGGACCGGGTTGATGAGATGCCTTATCCAGAAAAACTGCTGAGAGCAAAAGCACTGCTCCAGGGCCTGCTAAGCAATCCCCTGGTCTACAATGTTGGAGAACTGGCGCCTCGCGCTGTGGATAATGCCATGAAAACACTGAAATGGTATGAGTCAGAGCTCGAGAGCAGTGATGATGAACTGCAGGAAAATGGAGCCTTCAGTATGTAGTGCCAGGATACCATCATTAAATACATGATTATTATACTGTAAAATCAATTTTATCTTGAACTCAGCCCTTAAAATCTGGCAATATGCGTTCAACACGGACATGTTCAATGAGGAAATATGAAAATATTGGTAGCAGTAAAGCGTGTCATTGATCCTTATGTAAAAATCAGGGTCAAGTCAGACCAAAGCGGCGTCGAGACAGAAAATGTCAAAATGTCGATGAATCCTTTCGATGAAATTGCCATAGAAGAAGCCTTAAGGCTTCGTGAAGCCGAGCAGGCCAAAGAGGTGGTAGCCGTCAGCATAGGCAATAATCATTCACAGGAAACCTTAAGGCATGCTCTGGCACTGGGTGCGGACCGCGCCATTCTTGTCAAAACCGATAGGCAGTTTGAAAGCCTCAACATTGCCAAAATTCTCCAGAAACTGGTGCAGGATGAGCAAGCGGATATGGTGCTCATGGGTAAACAAACCATCGACGGCGATAACAACCAGACACCGCAAATGCTCGCAGCACTCATGGACTGGCCTCAGGCAACGTTCGCCTCACAAATCGATATCAAAAACAGCAGCGCACAGGTCATCCGTGAAATTGACGGCGGTCTTGAAACCCTGGACGTTCAGTTACCTGCAGTGATCAGCACCGATCTTCGATTGAATGAACCCCGGTATGCCAGTTTACCCAATATCATGAAAGCCAAGCGCAAGCCTCTGGATATTATTGAGGTTGATGCGTTAGGCCTTGATTTGAAACAACATATTGAAGTATTGAAAGTGTCAGCCCCAGCTGCTCGAACGGTAGGCATCAAGGTCGAATCGGTGGAAGAATTATTGGATAAACTGCAGCATGAAGCCAAAGTGCTTTAACCAGGAGGATTTATGAGTGTATTAATTCTTGTTGAACATGATAATCAAACCATGCACCCGGCAACAAAAAACACCCTGGCTGCAGCCTTGCAATTGAACGAAAAGCCCACATTGCTTGTCATAGGCTATCAATGCCAGGCGGTCGCTGAACAAGCCGCAGCCCTTGCAGGTGCTGCCACCGTATGGCTGATTGACAATGACAGTTGCGAACACCCGCTGGCAGAGTCCATGGCTGAGATCCTGTTATCTCTGTCCGACGCGTTTACAACTTTTATTGCCCCTGCCAGCACGTTTGGGAAAAATATTTTCCCACGTTTTGCAGCAAAGCTGGATGTGGCACAAGTGTCGGATGTCACAGCAATCATTGATCACTCTACTTTTGAACATCCCATATACGCTGGCAATGCGATAGAAACAGTCCGTGTGCTTGATGAGATGAAAGTGCTGACTATCAGGACGACGGCTTTTAACCCGATAACCGAGTCACAAGCCCCTTGCGGTATTGAAACACAAGATAAACGGTGCCAGTCACAACAAGTAACATTTATCAGCCAGGCATTGAGTGCTTCTGAAAGACCGGATTTGAGCACCGCAAGAATTATTGTTGCCGGCGGACGCGGCCTGCAAACGGCTGAAAAATTTAAATTGGTTGAAGAGCTGGCAGACGCGCTGGGGGCTGCCGTTGGCGCATCCCGAGCGGCCGTTGATGCCGGTTTTGTGCCCAATGATTATCAGGTGGGTCAAACAGGGAAGGTTGTAGCGCCTGGCTTATATATTGCTGTAGGCATTTCAGGTGCGGTTCAGCATCTGGCCGGGATGAAGGATTCAAAAGTGATCGTTGCCATTAACAAGGATGAGGATGCCCCGATATTTCAAATCGCAGATTATGGCCTGATAGGCGATTTATTTGAAGTTGTACCGCAACTTATCGAACAACTGAAACAATCCGGCAGATAGCATCCAGGCCAGTTATAGCTTCTGGAAGCTGAAAGCCAATACGCTGAAATGTTGAAGCAACGCTAGTGGAGAATAAAATATGTTAGTAGGTGTACCTAAAGAAATTAAATCTCAGGAAAACCGGGTTGGTTTGGTTCCCTCAAGTGTCAAGGAAATTATCCGCGCAGGCTCCTCTGTTATTGTCGAGAAGGGTGCAGGTTTGGGCATTGGCATCACCGATGAAGATTATCAGGCCGCAGGGGCTGAAATCATTGAAACCGCCGATGAAATATTTGCCCGTGCAGACTTAATCATTAAGGTCAAGGAGCCACAGCCTGCTGAATGCAAGCTTTTGCGTGAAGGCCAGACCTTGTTTACTTATCTGCATCTGGCGCCTGATCCACAGCAAACCAGGTTGTTAAAAGAATCCGGTGTAACGGCAATTGCTTATGAAACGGTCACTCAAAACGACGGCGGCTTACCGCTTTTAACGCCGATGTCTCAAGTGGCAGGGCGTATGTCTATTCAGGCGGGTGCGCATTGTCTGGAAATGGCGCAAGGCGGCAGTGGCGTTCTCTTGGGCGGCGTGCCTGGTGTTGCTTCGGCAAACGTTGTGGTCATTGGCGGCGGCGTGGTGGGCACTAACGCCGTTCGTATGGCCATGGGGATGGAGGCGCATGTGACGGTGCTGGATAAATCGCTGACGCGGTTGCGTGAGCTTGATTTTCAGTTTGGCTCCAAATTAAACACCATCTATGCTACTTCCGATTCAATCGAACGGTACGTAACCCGTGCTGATCTGGTCATCGGTGCTGTATTGGTGCCGGGCGCCTCAGCGCCCAAACTGGTCACCCGTGCCAATTTGAAAGAGATGCGCCCGGGCTCTGTGGTCGTGGATGTGGCCATTGATCAAGGGTGTTGCTTTGAAACCTCACGGCCGACAACCCATCACGAGCCTACGTATGTCGTTGAAGACGTGGTGCATTACTGTGTAGCGAATATGCCGGGAGCCGTTCCGCGAACCTCGACCTTCGCTTTAAATAACGCGACCCTGCCATTTATTATAAGCCTGGTAACCAAGGGCATCAAAATTGCTCTGCTCAGCGATGGTCATTTATTAAATGGTTTGAATGTGCACAAGGGCATGATTACCTATGAAGCAGTAGCCAGAGATTTGGATTATGATTATGTTGCAGCGACCGATGCTTTAGCAACGTAATTGTTAAGTATACCTCTGATATATATGTTCCATTAAGGCAGGCAGGGCCGGGTTTCAGACCCCGCCCTGCAATGCCAGCATTCGCTTAACTCCTTACTTTCTAGATATTTGATTGATCGCTGTGTTCAATTAATGTATATTTCTCTCCTTTTTATACTGCGCGCAGTATTAATTTTCATCGTCCCTTGTGAGAGTCCAACATGCCAGCTAATCCCGTTCAGGGTCATCCCGAAGCTCCCTTACAGGTTACTGTAAACAGCAACCCCAATGCCTATGGCCGCGATGGGGCAGATGGCAATAATGGCTATAGCCATGGCCAGAATGGCGGTAATGGCAGCCGTGGAGGAGACGGAAAAGATGCTGCAGATTTAAATCTCAGCTTGTCTCACCATCAAAATGAAAAAGGCCGTTGGGTTGACATTACTGACGGGGTCGTTCGCTACTCTGTTCGACTGGATTCGCAGGCATCCATTATGCTTTCGGCG
>JAGXGR010000080.1 GCA_024636645.1 Legionella sp. | reverse complement strand
TCATATCTTTGTGCACTGGGCTAAAGGGTTTCAAAGTATATCTGAACAATAGGAACCGTATGAATCGAGAGGTTCACGTACGGGTCTGTGAGAGGCTAAGGGTGAGATTCCCTTGGCCTACTCGAACCTACCCGTCGCCGTAGCCCGTAAGGAGCGGAGCGTATTACGGGGCGATGGTCAAGACCCGCATTAAACTATGCAAGGGTACAACGCTCACATAGGCATCCTATATAACAACGACTGTTACTTTGCCTATCTGAGAATTACATTCAGATAACAACAAATACTAACTGATTATTTTTAATAAACTATTTACTGATTTTTAATATTTACTATTCCACGTACGGCATGTATAATTGCTGCACAATTTATTTAAATCTTTTATGTTTGGATTTTCATGGTTATCCAATTGATAACACTCGGCATTATTATAATAAATGCCTTATGTATAGCTGTCATGTTACATCATTTGTATTTTCGGCAACCTGCAGAAAGTATTTCCATGTACCAGTATTTCAAGATAGGCATTAGCGGGGTTATCGCTTTTATTGCCGATACCTTAGGCGTTGGCAGTTTTGTCGTTAATGTTGCTTTGGCAAAATTGCTGGGCACATTCCATGATGATGAATTGCCTGCTGTATGCAATGGAGCTCAGGTTATCCCGGGTGTTATTGAGTCCTTGTTTTTCATACAATTGATTGATGTTGATGTGAAAACATTGATCACTCTGGTTACAGGAGCGTGTATCGGCGGGCTGCTCGGAGGGGGTGTTGTCAGCCAATTGAGTAAACAGGCCATTCGTCTGGCGATGGTTTGCTCTTTTGCCACATTGATTTTGGTATTGGTTTCTCATCAACTGCATTGGCTGTCCTTTGGCGGTGAGTTAATTGAGCTTCACTCCTGGCGGCTTGTGGCCGGTTTTCTGGGCATGATCCTTTGCGGTGCCTTGACTTCGGCAGGTGTTGGTTTATTTGTCATGGTTCAGGCGGTTTTATTTCTGTTGAATGTGTCGCCTTTAATTGCTTTTCCAATTATGACAACAGCCGGCGCCATGCAGCAGCCGTTGACAACGCTGGTATTTTTGCAGCAGAACAAAATCCCCTTGAAAAAAACATTGGTTTTAAGTCTTTCCGGTTGCTTGGGTGTTTTGATAACCTTGCCTTTGTTTAAGCAATTAACCATAAACTGGCTGCATTCTTTGCTGCTTATCATTTTAATTTATAATGTTATAACGATTGCACGTGCCTACTGGCGTTCCAGACTATCATCCAGAAGCTCAGCGGCTTTGGCGCTTGCAAAGTGATAGGCAAATATTTTTAATGCATTTAGGTTTACAAGCCACGCGTATATTGTAAAATCGCCTTAAGTAATTTAAACCCGTCTATGACGTTAGGGATGATGGATGAAAAAGCTGGTAACTTTATTACTGTGTGTTGTGTTGTCCTTTGCAGCAACTGCTGCCGACAAAACATTCGACAGAGTGGTTGTTTTTGGTGACAGCTTATCTGATAACGGCAATTTATATCGTTATATGTGGTATTTATTGCCGGCCTCTCCTCCTTATTATGAGGGTCATTTTTCAAACGGTCCCTTATGGATTGAGTATTTATACGAATCGTATTTTGGAAATAATCATCCGGAAGCCTTTCTGGATTATGCCGTGGGAGGCGCAGGCGCCATTTTATCTTATAAAGAAAACCTGCCCTTTACCATCACGATTGAACTGAATGATTACCTCTACTGGCATACGGACAACCAAAAGGAATCAACCTTATACTCTATTTGGATTGGCGCCAATAATTACTTGAATGGCCCAACCAATGTCGAGCCGCTGACAAGATCAGTGGTGGATGCCATTGGCAATGTGATTGAGCGTCTTATTGGTTATGGGGGCAATAAATTTCTGATAGTCAATTTGCCAGATATGGGGCGACTGCCGATGGCAAAGGATAATAACAGTCAAGCATTGTTAAGCGAATTAACCCTTGCCCATAATAAAAAACTGGCTGAAAAAGTTGTCGAATTACGCGATAAATACCCGGAAACTACGTTTGTTTATTTTGATATGTATAGTTTTCTGGAACAAGCCATTGCGCATGCCAGTGATTATGGCATAACAAATATCGAGGATGCTTGCTATACCGGCGGCTTTACCGGGGTATTGCAAACCATGATGGCAGATGATCAGCAATTATATGATTTTTATGAACAGCAAAATCCAAAATTCAAAAGACGTTGGCAAATGATAAAAAACAACCCTCAACTGAAAGAAGCGGCACAAGCGGGCTTTATCTATCAGCTTTTAGCGCTGGGAGGCAGCAATGATTCTCTGGATTGCAAGGGTTATTTGTATTGGGATCGCGTACATCCAACCACAGTAGCTCATTCTTTTATCGGTCAGCAGGCGCGTACTTTATTAGATGAAGCCGGTTTGCTTGCTTTTACTGGCGAGAAGTCTGAATAATGCTGTTATAATATACTTAAGTTAATTTTTATTAGATGTGAAAATGGAAGAGTCAAAAAGCAGAAGTCAACTAAAGCGTGAAGTCGAAGCCTTGCAAAAACTGGGTGTGGATATGATTGATATGAGTTCAGATCTCCTGGATAAAATCCCTTTGACTGATCCGCTGAGAAAAGCCATCAACGACGCAAAATCCATTAAAAGCCATGGCGCTAAAAGAAGACAGGCGCAACTGATAGGTAAACTCATGCGTGCTGCAGATACGGAGGCGATTATTACTGCATTTGATGCATTGCTCGCAGAAAGCAATGCGCAAACCTATGCCTTCCATCAGCTTGAGCAATGGCGTGAGCGTCTGTTAAATGAAGGCAATACAGCGCTGACTGAGTTTGTCGAGACCTATCAACCTGAAGATATCCAACAACTCAGACAACTCATAAAAAAAGCCGTGGATGATCAGAAAAAGGGAAAAAACACCGGTGCGTCGAAAGCTTTATTTCGTTATTTAAGGTCTTGTATTTAAAATGAACTACTCATTGTTTGTCAGCTGCCCAAAAGGGCTTGAATATTTGCTGGAAGAAGAATTAAAAACACTCGGACTCCAGGTGAGTCGTGTAAGCCCACAGGGCGTCTATGGTGAGGCCAGTCAGACCGTGCTTTATCAGTTATGCCTTTGGTCAAGAATTGCCAATCGTATCCAATTGATTTTATTTTCCGGCCATGCCAGCAACGAGCAAACCTTAGTCAGTCTTTGTCAGAATTTCCCTTGGCAGACCGTTTTCAGTTCTGATAAGACCATTGCCGTTGAATTTCATGGGATGTCTGAAAAAATACGTAATACCATGTATGGTGCGCAATTGGTGAAAGACGGCATTGTGGATCATTTTCGTCAGCTCAATAAAGTACGCCCAACGGTGAATAAGGAAAATCCCCAGATAGTGATCCATGCTTACCTGAAAAATGATGAATTAACGGTTAGTTTCGATCTGACGGGTTATAGCTTGCATCAGAGAGGTTATCGTGACAAAACAGGTGCCGCACCCTTAAAAGAAAACGTGGCCGCTGCCTTGTTAATGCGTGCAAAATGGCCGGCGCTTGCAGCTAAAAATTATGCCTTTCATGATCCCTTTTGCGGCTCGGGTACCTTAGTCATCGAAGCGGCAATGATAGCGGCTCATATTGCTCCCGGGATTTTGCGTCAGGATCAATCATTAAATTATTGGGTCCAGCATCAGCAAAGTTTATGGGAAAAATTGCGTCATCAAGCGTTGGCAGAAGTGAAGCCGCTTAAAATAAAACTGACTGGATCTGATAATAATAAAAAATTGATTGATATCGCTTTTAAAAATGCTGAGCGCGCAGGCGTTCTCCCTTTGGTTGATTTTGCGGTGCATGCCGTTGAGCATAGTAGACCCAGTAGCTCAAACGGTTTAGTGGCTTGTAATCCCCCTTATGGAGAAAGGCTTGGCGAAACAACGCAGCTTGTTCCGGTTTATCAACAACTGGGTGCCGTGTTATATGAACATTTTCAAGGCTGGAAAGCCGCCGTTCTTACATCCAATCCATTATTGGCGAAAGCCGTTGGCTTACGGGCAGAAAAGCAATATACGATTTATAATGGCGCTTTGGAATGCAAGTTATACTGCATCGATGTCAATGAAAAAAATGAGCTAAAAGGTGCATCCAGTGCCCATTTGTCCAGTCATGCCGAAATGTTGGTCAATCGACTGAAAAAAAATTACAGTCATTTGAATAAATGGGCACGGAAAAATGCTATCTGTTGTTATCGGGTTTATGACGCCGATTTGCCCGAGTATGCCTTTGCGATTGATATTTATAATGATTACGCCGTGTTACAGGAATACAAAGCACCCGCAAACATTGCCGCGCATAAGGTCGAAAAGAGAAGCCTGGAAGTTATCCAGGCCTTGCCATTAGCACTGGACATAGAGCCTGGAAAAATTGTTGTAAAACAACGCCAGCAGCAAAAGGGCAGCAGCCAATATCAGAAATTGAATCAGACGCAAAAAACAATGATTGTCCAGGAAGGGCAGGCAAAATTCAAAGTAAACTTATACGACTATCTGGATACCGGTCTTTTTCTTGATCATCGCTTGATGCGTTTGCGTTTTGCTGACTTGAAACCAGGAACTCGTTTTTTGAATTGCTTTTGTTATACGGCCACTGCCAGTGTACATGCAGCGATAGCTGGTGCATTGACAACCAACGTAGATTTGTCAAAAACCTATTTGTCCTGGGCCGAGGATAATTTTAAATTAAATGAATTGGATCTGTCACGGCATCAGTTTGTGCATTATGATTGCTTTGAATGGTTAAAGATTTGTCGAGATACATTTGATGTGATTTTTCTGGACCCACCCAGTTTTTCAAACTCAAAACGGATGACTCAAACCCTGGATATTCAGCGTGATCATGTCCCATTGATTGATGCGGCGATGAAATTATTGAAACCAGAAGGCGTATTGTATTTCTCAACCAACTTTCGGCAGTTCAAATTATCGCCGCTTTTAGAGCAGCGATATCAGGTGAAAAATATCACTGCCCAAACCATTGATGTTGATTTCAAACGCAGTAAACGGATTCATCAATGTTACAGTATACGTTCTCTACTTTGATTTTGTTTTCGCTTTGGGTTTAACTGGCTCGGATTCCTCTCCATAAATGTCTTTTTTAAGTTCAGGCATCCAGTTGGCCATGAAAAACAGCTCTGCAGTTAAAACCAGAGGCGCTATCAGTGCCATCCACAGGTTTTCCATGAACGCAGGGCGTTTGCCTTCAAAAAGATAATGACCGCCGAGCTGCAGTGCCCATCCTAAGACAAAGGTAATAATAAAAGCCCATAATCCCCAGGCTGTAGGTCCTGCATAGCTGAAAAATGAGGAAACCCACAATAAAAATATCAGAATAGGGGTCAAGACCAAAGCCAGTCGCCAGTTTAAAAGAAAATAATAAATCAGAATGGCTATGGTTCCGATAGCTGCAAAATCTGTATGCCATACATTAGGAATAAGCAATTGAAAAAAGCCTAGAAAAATCATCACGGAAAGAATAATCAGCGGAATCCCTGCTAAATGTGTATATTTGGTTAAGGGTTTTTGATGGTATGCTACATATAATCTGGCTTGTTCAATAAAAGTTGTCATGGTTATCATCCTGATAATGGTGAGTTATAAAGTCATTTATATAAGAAAAACATAGCACATAATAAAAAATATACAAATTTTTTTGTTCCGTTAATGCATTGATCTGTCAATAATTTCAGGGGGCGGTAATTGATAACCCCCTGAAAAAATCGTTTAATTTCTCTTTTTAAGCAGTTGTTTCATTTTGGAAGCAGAGGGTATGCTATCTGTTTCGATGGCAGCAGCTGCTATGTCAGTACCGGTTTCATAGTTGCAATATCGGACGCCATCTTCTTCGCTGGGAATCCCCTCGGCAGACATTGTACTCAGCAGATCATTGACCGTGTCCAGCGCTTCTTCATTTGAACCCCCTTCAACAGGCCCCATCATAAAAGCCCATGAGGTATCATCATTATATTGACTGATGTGGAATGTCATAAATACGTTTTGCAGGATTTCTTCGGCCATGGTGATGCCTTCGGATTTAATTGTATTGATGCTTGGGCAGCTTGCAATCCTTGCCGGCAAAGCAAAAACCGAGCCCGCAATCATCAGAGCGCTGATAAACGTGGTAAGTTTGATGATGAAACGCATTTGATAAACTCCTGTAAATAATTGATTTCCAAAATGAAGCTAACAAGTTTTAAGATAAAGATCAATTAAATTCTATAGTTGATCAGAAAGCTTGTATTTTAAAAAAATGAACAGAACATTTCCCACATTCTGATGTCCGGGAATATAAGTGGCGAAAAGGGTGAGCTTGTTAATACTCAGCCCGGCAAGAGGCAGAATGCCAGGAAAGGGAATCCCTTTATTGATATCTGGACGAGCCGTAATAAACGCCGTATAGCCTATGCCGGGGATAATATTATTATTGATTGGAAATGCTTTTAAATAACCGTACCCGGCAACAGGTTCCAGTTTTGAATGGGATTCCAAAAAAGCAAAAGCATAAAGACCATGGAGGTTCTTTTTTTCATCCAGAAAGGTTTTTCCAAGGCCAGCACCTATGGCTAATTCGTTGTACGTCTGAATGCGAGCGGGGTCGTAATAGTAGCGATTATGCCATGCATAGAGCGAAAGAAAATAATCAACACTGCCTTTATTCCAAATTTGACTTATGCGCTCGCAGTTGGGTTTGAACCAGGCATAACATTTAGATGATGCAGGATTTTCATTGGGATAAGCTGCGGCTGAAAAGAGTAAAAATGTAAATATAAAAGTTTTCTTCAAAAAAAAATCAAACAAGAGCGTTTCTCACTTTAAAGATTTAATGATAAAGTTAGAATAGTATCTTAGAACTGGAATCTTGAGTATATGAAAATGGACTTATTACGAAAAAAACCCATCAAATTATCCGCTGATACTGAATATCATTTCGCAAAATGCCTTTCGGCACTCGATCTGACCTTTCTTGGCGTGGGTGCTATCATAGGCGCAGGTATTTTTGTGCTGACAGGGATAGTGGCTGCAACACAAACCGGACCGGCGATTGTTTTTTCATATGTGTTAGCAGGCCTTGCCTGTGCTTTTTCTGCGCTGTCATATGCAGAGCTTGCGGCAGCTATTGGCGGTTGCGGCAGTGCTTATGGATACGCCTATGCCGGATTTGGTGAATTAATTGCCTGGATAGTCGGCTGGGATTTATTGCTTGAATATTCAATCGCTGTTTCCGCCGTGTCTGTGGGCTGGAGTGGCTATGCCAAGGATCTCTTTCGTGCAGTCCATATTCACATTCCGCAGAGTTTACTGGCAGGGCCGCTTAATGGCGGGGTCATTAATTTACTGGCCTTTGCAATCATTGCCGTTTTGACCATTATGTTAACTTTTGGGGTCAAATCCAGTGCCCGCTTTAATAATATGATGGTGCTGGTTAAATTATTGGTGATTGTTCTGTTTATCGTGATTGCAGCCACTGAGGTAACGCCTGCACACTGGACCCCCTTTAATCCTTTTGGCTGGACGGGTGTTGTAGAGGGTGCTTCACTGATTTTCTTTGCCTATGTGGGTTTTGATGCAGTATCTACAGCAGCCGAGGAGGCCAAAAATCCTCAGCGTGACTTACCAATAGGTATCATTGCCTCTTTATTGATTTGTACCATTCTATATATTGTAGTGGCCGGGTTATTGACGGGTATTGTTTCTTATCCCAGTTTAAATGTTTCTTCACCCATCAGCCATGCCATGTTGCTACTGGGCCATAAAGTGGCTGCAGCAATGATTGGTGTGGGGGCGATTGCAGGTTTAACCACGGTAATGCTGGTGCTGTTTTATGGTTTATCCAGAGTGTTTTTTGCCATGGCACGTGATGGGCTCTTGCCGCGATATTTTGCAGTCACCAGTCCTAAAACAAAAACGCCGGTTCGTATTATTTTACTTTGTGGATTTTTAATGGCCTCGTTATCAGCGATGGTTCCTATTGGCGATCTGGCGGAGCTGGTTAATGTTGGTACTTTATTCGCATTCATTATTGTATGCAGTGGGGTACTCATTTTACGATATACACGTCCTGATCTGGAGCGGCCGTTTAAAACACCTTTTATGCCGTATGTTCCTGTTTTAGGTGTACTGAGCTGTTCTTATTTGATCTATAACCTTCCTCTCATCACCCTGTTGCGTTTTTTGGTCTGGATGGCTATCGGCGTGGTTATTTATTTTGTATTCAGCCGCAACAGCAGTATATTGAAAAAAGAAGGCGTTTTATTGACTGAAGGCTCATAAGGCTCTAGAAATGGTAGCTGGTCTTTGTCATTAGTTTAGAAACGAGTCCCATTATCTTTTTAACAGGGAGGGGGAGATCAGCGGCTCCTGCCTGAATGGCAGTTTCTGCATGTTGGGTTTCATCTTCATTCATTTGCTCAAGAATAAGACGTGTTTTTTGATCCTGCTCTGGAAGTTGCTTCATATGATTTTGCAAATGAGCACTGACTTGGCGCTCTGTTTCTGCTACAAACCCCAGGCTGTATTTATCTCCAGCCAAACCGGCCAGCGCGCCTATTAAAAATGACCCGCTATACCAAAAAGGATTCATTAAACTGGGCTTGGCGTTAAGTTCCTGAAGGCGTGTTTCACACCAGGCAAGATGATCAATTTCCTCTTGTGCTGCCAGAGCCATCTTATGTCTTGTTTCCGGCAACCTGGCCGTCAAGGCCTGCCCCTGATAGAGTGCCTGAGCGCATACCTCACCGGAATGATTGACTCGCATTAACCCTGCAATATGAAGTTTTTGACTTTTTTTCAAAGAGGCATCTTCTGCCTTGGCAGCAGGCGAGGGGCGATTAGAGTGGCGATTTTTCGGTGGAAAAATAGCTCTTAACGCGGTGTCTACCTCATTTAAAAGACTATCGCTCAGGCTTGGATTTCTCAAGATAACCTCGGTTAATTTGTTTTAAAAAAATATATATTAACGCTTCAAGTCATAAGATCAAAGGAAAATCAACAATAGTTGTGGCAGCATATTTTGATCACAAGCCTGATTCATTGGCTATCTGAAGTCGAAAATGAGAACCAATGTCATACCACTTCCCTGCATGCAACTCACCTGTCACGATGTTCTCACCAATCCACTGGCGCAGCTTTGGAATAATAGAATAACGACCAGCGATAAGTGGGGTAAATAATGCGGGTCGATAACAGGCAATGCCGGCAAAGGTATATTCTTTTCTATTATTCATAATGAAATTATCAGCACTTAAGCCAAAATCGCCAAAATGTTGCAGGCGGCTATCATTTTTGACTAATACAAGATGGGCTGAGCTGGTTGTCGGCAGTTGAAGACGTTTGAAATCATAATCCGTATAGATATCTGCATTGACCGTAATAAAAGGTTCCGAGCCTAATAAATCCAGAGCATTGACAATGCCTCCGCCGGTTTCCAGTCCGCCTGGCGGTTCGGGTGAGTACAGTATATCAATGCCCCATTGCCTGCCAGTACCCAGATACTGACGAATCTGGCCACCGAGGTGTGCATGATTGATAACAATGCGACTAAAGCCTGCTTGAGCAAGCTTGTTGATATGATGTTCAATCAGCGGTTTTCCCTGAACAGGACATAGGGACTTGGGTATCATATCCGTAAGCGGTTTTAAACGTTTGCCCCGGCCTGCAGCAAGAATCATTGCAGTTTTCATGGTAAAACGATCCTGGTTTTCATAAAATCACAAAAAGGGTGCATGTCTATATAACTTTCTCCACATGCCATAACATAATTTAAGGTCAAGGGCAGGTCTTTCAGATAAGCTGATTTGCCATCCCGTAAATAAAGTCTTGAAAAAATACCAAGAACTTTCAGATGGCGCTGCAGTCCACATAAATCAAAGGCGCGGGTAAAGGCTTCAAATGACATGGTATTTGCTGCAGTAGACCGTTGATGGAAATGGTTTAACCACTCCAGCAGCGCGGCCCTGGGCCAGGAAATATAACAATCTTTCAAAAGAGACACCAAATCATAGCAAACCGGCCCAAGCATGGCATCCTGAAAGTCAATCACACCCAGCTGATCGCCAATAACCATCAGGTTACGTGAATGGTAATCGCGATGAATCATGACCTGTGGCAGTTTTTGTATTTCATCAGCGATTTTAGATAGGCTGTTGTTAATGAGCTGTTTTTCTTCATTTGTTAGCCGAAGGGATAGATAGTTTTCCAAAAACCAGGTTTTAAATAAATCCATTTCTTCCAGCATGAATGCGGTATTAAATTCAGGTAGTGCATTGGCACAGGGTAAGTCAGCCTGAATCCTAAACAGGATATCCATGGCTTTTTTGTAATAACCATCAACATTTTCAGCATTCAGTGTATTTAAAAGCAATTGATCGCCAAAATCTTCAAGCAAGATAAAACCCGCGGCGGCATTAACCGCATATATTCGAGGCGTAAGGATATCTTTTGCCGTCAGAATTTTGTCAACTTCAAGAAACGGTTTGGTGGATTCTTTTTCCGGCGGTGCATCCATCAGGATTTGATTTATTCCATCGTAAGTGACGCGGAAATAGCGCCGGAAGCTCGCATCACCTGCTAACAGACTCAGGGTGAATCGTTGATGGCCAATGATCGTTTCTAACCATTCCTTGAGTGCGTTTTCCCTGATTTGCATGATATACTTCCTAGCCATGGTTTTTGCTATATAGCTTATGGGTTAAAATGCTGGTGATTATATACCCATTTAAATAGAGCTTCCATGATTATATATTTTACGAAGGATAGAAAGGCGTTATATTGACTGTGAATTACCGGTTTTATTACTTATTATTAGTTCTAGGCATAGTCGTGGTCATCAGCGCTGCGGATATACTCCCGTCCACGGCGTTTGCAGCAGAACCAAAACCTTATCCCGTGCAAGCCTGTGTGCTGGTTTCCACTGCTGATTTGACGGATGCGGCCCGCCAGCAGTATGCCCAGTGCCTGGGATGGCAACCTGAGCCAGATGCGCCAGTTTGCTATGGCTCCTACACGCCTTTGGCGGTCAAACCACTGGATCACCCTGAAGCCGTGCATTTAACAGCGGACAAGGTTTCATTTTATCCGGACAAACCCTCTGTTTTGAAGGGAAATGTGGAAGTGCGCCAGCAGCAGCGGGTGATTAATGCTCAGACGGCTTATGTTTACAGGGATAAACAAACGAGTAAAGTGAATCGGATTAAATTATTAGGACAGGTTCGTTATCTGGAGCCTGGACGTTTAATGATTGCCAGAAGGGCCGTGATTAACCCTCAGGATAAATCGGGTTTGGTTGAGGATGCCATTTATCGGTTTAATAACTATAAACATGCGGCCATATTACCCGCCTGGGGACGAGCGACTTTGATTCAGCGCTTTGCCAATAAGGATTATTTGTTAAGAAAAGCGACATACAGTCATTGTGCCCCACAGGATAAATCCTGGGAAATACAAGCAGAAAAAATAACCCTTGATGATTCCGAGTCGAAAGGGGTGGCAAGAAATGCCGTATTACGCATAAAAAACGTTCCTGTTTTATATACGCCTTATATCAGTTTTCCAACCAGCAGCGAGCGTAAATCGGGTTTTTTAATGCCAGTGACCGGTTATTCCAACGTTGGTGGTTATGACTTGGCTCTGCCTTATTACTGGAATATTGCAGCAAATGCCGATGCTACTTTGATTCCGCATGCTTATACACGGCGCGGGGTGATGATGGGCGGTCAGTTTCGATATTTGACAGAAAACACAAAAGGCGTTTTAGAGGGTAATTTTTTACCCGATGATCGGGCTTTCAAAACATTTCTTCATAATCATTCCACGCAATTTCCTTTCTTGCGGGATGAGTCCGTTAATCGCTGGTCCTTTGGCCTGCATCAAAGTACCTTTTTTACTCCGAATTTGTATTCAAACATCAATGTTCAACAGGTATCTGATGATTACTTCTTACAGGATTTCAGTACCAATCTGGCCGTGGTCACCGAGCGCCAACTGCTTAGACAGGCTGATGTAATATACCATAGCGCCCACTGGATTTTTTCAGCGATGGCTCAAAGTTACCAAACCTTAAATCCGGTTAATGCGTCGCCTGTCGAAGGTATTTATGAGCGCCTTCCCCAATTGAAAACCAGGGGTTTATATAATCAGCTGCCTTTAAATGCCAACTTTTCAATTCTGGGCCAGTATGATCAGTTTCATTGGGCGGGTGAGCCCGTGACGAGGCCCGAGGGACCTCGCTTGCATTTAAATCCAGCATTGTCTTTTCCTCAGATAAGACCCTGGGGGTTTATCACGCCATCGTTTGAAGTGGTTGAAAACTATTATGACGTCAATCGAGGACAAGGTCACAGCGTAGATTTTAATCGAACCATACCCCGATATAACCTCGATAGCGGATTGTTTTTTGAGCGATCGTTAACCTTCCTGGGCCATCCCTTTGTCCAGACACTGGAGCCCAGATTGTATTATTTGTATGTTCCTTTTAAGGATCAAACACAAATACCGGTGTATGATTCAGCCTTTATGATTTTCAATATCGATCAACTGTATCGCAACAACAGGTTTTCTGGTTTTGACAGGATAGGCGATGCAAATCAATTGACATATTCAATAACTACGCGTCTATTGTCTGATAAAACGGGCGCTGAAAGAGCCAGTTTCTCTATAGGACAGATACATTATTTTGAAAGACGAAGGGTTCAGTTATGTCAGAGTATCAGTGGCAGCTGTCTTGATAATCCTGACATGCTGGGTTTTTTGTCTCCGGTTTCAGAATCATCTCCAATTGTTTCAAGGCTGATGTATCATTTAAGCCCCTCCTGGATTGCCACAGGCGATTACGTTTGGGATCCAGCATCCCAGGCAACCAATAACGGTCATCTCAACTTTCACTATCAACCAGCAGAAAATCATATCGTTAATCTGTCATACACCTATCTGGTCAATGGCGATAAAACCGGTATCTTTGACAATCAAGCAGGCAATAGTGCCTTGCACCAGGCAACGGCCGCCTATGCCTGGTCAATCAATGATAATTGGAGCAGCTTGGGGGCTTATGGTTACAATCTTAGTAAAGGTTATGACATGTTGAGTTTTCTGGGGCTGCAATACGATAGTTGTTGTTGGGCTTTGCGTTTGATGGGAGGACGTACTTTTACAAACATTGATTCTAATAACCAGCCACATTATAACAATAATATATATTTACAGGTGTTGTTGAAAGGTTTGGGTTCGGTTGCTAGCAGCGATCCTTACAGCACAGTTAACACTTATATCCCAGGTTATAATGATCAGTTTCATAGGTGATTTTTGATTTTTTTTGAGCTAGACTGTTTTCATTTTAGTAACTAAATAGGCCAAACGCATAAATAAAAAGTGATGTTCTGGCAAAAAATATAGAGGATTTTAACATGGTAACTCGGATTATTTTGGTTTTAATTTTATTTTCAGGCATCGCCTTTGCCGAAAAAGCAGAGCCCTTGGACAAAGTGGTGGCTCAGGTAAATAATGATGTGATTACTGAAAGCGAATTAAATGCTCAAGTTGAGCTATTAAAAAAGCAGCTTATTGCAAAAAAAATGGATTTACCCGAAAACAAAATTTTACGAAAGCAAGTTCTACAGCATTTAATAGACCTTAATTTGCAATTACAACTTGCCAAAAATAATGGACTTGATATTGATACTGTCGAATTGAACGATGCCATTAAGAAAGTTGCTACATCGAATAATATGACTTTGTCACAGTTGCGCGAAGCCGTCAGCAGTCAGGGTATGAGCTGGAAAGAATACCGCCAGAACATCCGCAAAGAGATATTAATCAGCCAAGTGCAGCAAAAAGCCGTAAGTAAAGATATCATTGTTTCAAACCAACAGGTTGAAGATCATCTTAAAACGGTACAGCGAGCAAAAAAGACAGAGCAAACCTATCACTTGAAAAATATCGTTGTTCCTTTATCTGAAGAGCCGACTACTGAAGAATTGAAAAAGGCCATGACGAAAGCAAAAGAGGTATTAGCCAGGGTCAAGAAGGGAGAAGAATTCAATGCTAATCGCTTACAAGACAATGGCGACCTGGTTCTGGAGGGTGGTGATTTGGGCGAGCGCCATCTGGCAGAATTACCAGAGATATTCGGGAAAGCGGTTTTAAAAATGAAAAAAGGTGATGTTGCTGGACCCATCCGTACAGGCAATGGTTATCAGTTAATAAAACTTATCTCCAGCAGTGAAAACAGCAATCAGCCGCATATGGTCACAGAGACACATGTTCGGCATATCCTTCTTAAACCGGGTCCAAGTACCACCGCGGCTGAAGCAAAAAAACAAGCACTTAATTTATATCAGCAGCTAAAATCAGGCAAGGACTTTTCCCAAATGGCAAAACAGTACTCTGTTGATATAGCCAGTGGCAGAAAAGGTGGTGATTTAGGTTGGGTGAAGCCTGGTGAGCTCGTTCCTGAATTTGAGAAAAAAATGGATACACTGGCATTAAATAAAGTCAGCTCACCGGTTAAAAGTAAATTTGGATGGCATTTGATTCAGGTTCTGGGCCGAAAACAAATTGATGATTCGGATGCTTTTCAAAAACAAAAGGTCAGACAATTTCTTCAGCAACGTAAATTTAGCGAAGCGATTCAAAGCTGGCAGCAACGACTGCGAAACGACGCCTATGTTAATGTAATAGACAAGGATCTGGCATGAAGCCATTGCTGGTCAGCAGCGGCGAGCCGGCAGGCATTGGACCTGATGTTTGCCTGGCTTTGGCAGGCAGTGATATCCCTTTGGTTATCATAGGCGATAGAGAGCTGCTGGAAAACAGAGCATCCAACTTAAATCTGCAGATTAATTTCAAAACGTATCAAAGCGATCAGTTAATAGAAACCGGCAGCGGTATTTTAACTGTTCTTCATCGGTCTTGTACCGTTAAAGCAACAGCTGGCCAATTAAATGCAAAAAACGCGTCTTATGTTGTAGATATATTGACCGAGGCCGTGGAGCGTTGCATGAACCAGGAATTTTCCGGATTAGTGACAGCACCCGTGCACAAAGGAATCATTAATAAAGCGGGCTTTCCTTTTACAGGCCATACGGAGTTACTGGCACAGCTTTGCCGGAGTGATCGCGTTGTCATGTTACTGGCCTGTGAGAAAATGAAGGTCGCTCTTGTCACTACCCATTTGCCTTTGAGCAACGTAGCAGAAGCAATGAATAAAGAACGCATTATAAAGATAATAGAAACACTGGACAGTTCCCTGCGCAAGGACTTTAATATTTCCCAACCCAAGATCAAAGTCGCTGGCTTAAATCCACATGCAGGGGAGTCAGGCTATCTGGGTAGAGAGGAGATAGACATCATTGCCCCTGCGCTGAACCATTTGCGAGAGAACAACATTAATATAGAAGGCCCCCTGCCCGCAGACACGATGTTTGCGCAACATCACACGCATCCTTGTGATGCTTATGTTGCTATGTATCATGATCAAGGCCTGCCAGTATTAAAATACGCCGGCTTTGGAAAAGCAGTCAATATTACATTGGGTTTGCCTATCATAAGAACGTCGGTCGATCATGGCACGGCGCTTGAATTAGCGGGTACAGGCAAAGCTGATACAGGGAGCATGATTGAAGCTGTAAACACAGCCCAGCAAATGGCATTAAACAGAGAGAAGAAATGGCTATAATCAGTATAATTGCAGCGGTAGATGAAAATAGCGGTCTAGGCCACGACAACCAGTTATTATGTTACTTGCCAGCGGATTTAAAACACTTTAAGAAAATTACGATGGGCAAGCCGATCATTATGGGCCGTAAGACGTTCGAATCAATAGGAAAGCCTTTGCCGGGCCGCAGAAATATCGTTCTTAGTCGAAGTCCCCTGAAAATTGATGGCGTAGAAGTCGTTCATTCACTATCCGATGCGCTGATCTTAACAAAAGATGTACCTGAGGCAATGATTATTGGTGGTGCAAATATATACACCCAAGCAATATGCTACACTCAAATTATATATTTAACCGAAATTCATCATCAATTTAATGCCGACGTCTATTTTCCTCAGCTGAATCAAGAAGATTGGATCACTGTATCGAGCGAGAAAAGAGTCCAGGATGAAGAGAATCCCTACGATATGACCTTTCATTGTTTAGAAAGGATAGGGGTAAAATAATAATTATAAAAAACAGCGAAAAGTGTTTGACACTGTGGCTGAAATCGGTAGAATACGCAGCACGCCTTCGGGGCAAGTTCATTAAGAAGATAGAAGACAAACTGTGTGGGCGCTTTGAAAATTCAGAGTGCCGAAAGAAACAAAATAGTACGCTAGTTTAGACTAGTGTCAGGTATTG
>JAGXGR010000079.1 GCA_024636645.1 Legionella sp. | reverse complement strand
GCTGAGATTTAACCTTGGCTTAAATCGCGAAAACGGTAAAAAGAAAAAAACAGCAGTACAAGCGGACACAACAGCAAGTAAAAGGCCATTCGCCCGCCCAGGACTGCAAAAATGCTTCCTGTTAGCAGGCTGCCTGTCGTTCCGCCCAAGGCTGAAAAGAACATGATCAATCCGGTCATTGCGGCTTGCTTTTTTTTCGGCAGGGCGGATAACATGATGGCGTTGATAGCCGGGTAAATCGGCGCTAGAAACAGCCCGGTGACAGGCAATAAAAAAACCGCCAGGGGCGCTGTTCGCCAGGTCATAACCGTGCCTGGTTGAATGCCTTTGGTGAGCTGCAAGGTCAGTACAATTAACAGACCGATAGAAAAAAGACAAAATGAAAGCAAGGCAAACCAGTGGATACGCTGCAGTAAAAGGCTGGTTAAAAAACGTCCTATTACCAGAGATACTGCAAAAATACTGGCTGCCTGTACACTCAAGGCGTTTGGGAATTGTAAAACTTCACGGTTAAAGGTCGGCAGCCAGGTGCTGAAGCTTTGCTCAAGCAAAACATATAAAAAAGAGCAGGCGATAAAAACAAGTACCAAAGGCAATTTAAAAAGCTGCAACATGGCTTTAAAATCATGCACATGATCTGTGATGCTCGACGCATCCGGTTCTGGAAAAGAAATGCGTGACAATAAAATCAGATTTAAAGCACAAAAGCCGCTAATCCCGCCATACACTGTCAACCACTGATTGCTCTGTGGATAATGATCATTGATAAACAGACTGAACAGCCAGAATCCTGCCAACACCCCGGCCATGAAAAAACCTTCAAGAAGATTAAGCAAGGAGACATGCTCTCTGCTGTTCTTTGTTAACAGACCAATGCTGGCATAGATAGAAATTTTAATCAGTGCGAAACTGACGCCTACTGTAAAAAACAAGACTTTGGCGGTAATGAAAAAAGGGAAGAGCGGCATGCATGCACAGGTGACCATGGTCAGAATCAAACCGGCTTGCATGGCTTTTTTATAGCCTAAACGAGGCAAACTGGAAGCAATAAAAAAAGAGACCAAAGCAAGGGGCAGATCTTTAAAGCCTTCTAACAAACCGGCCTGTTGTTTGCTGACACCGTATTGATGAATCACTTGAAGGATAACCGCGCCGATGCTGTTTAATAACAGGGAAAATATAAAATAACTGAGAATGAATGACAGGATAATAGGCCATTTTTTCATCAACAAGTCCTGTGTCAGTGAGCTTCATGCAGCGTTCAAGTGTATAGAAATAAAAAGATTTTGCAATTACCTGCAAAATGAGTAACATGTTTGCAGCTTTATATTTGAAAGGTTTCATTTCTATGTCCACTCAAAGGGAAGATCGGTTTCAGGCGATTGACAGCTGGGCTCTGACGGTTGAAGGCGTTTCTTCTGAGCAGCAAACCTTGTTCGAATCTCTGCTGGCGCAGGCAAACGGTTATATAGGTTGTCGAGGCAGTTATGAGGAAGCCCTGGACAAGGATATACAAAGCTGCGAAGGGGTTTATTTAAATGGCGTGTATCATCAGGAACCCATACAATATGGGGAAAAGGCCTATGGTTATGCCAGCTTTCATCAGAAAATGCAGCCGGTGCCCAACGGCAAACGACTAAGCATCAAGGTGGACGAGGAGAGTCTGAAGGCTTCTGATAAACCCAGTGAAGGCTTGCGCAGGCTTGACTTGCAATCCGGTGTTTTAAGCCGCAAGCACTCCTGGCGCACCAAAAAGGGCAAACAACTCACCCTTCATAGCCGCCGCTTTGTCTCTCTGGCTAATCCCCATTTGATGGCCATTGAATACCAAATCACCGCGGACAACTTTAATGGCGCTATTGAATTATCCTCAGCGCTGGATGCAGCCTATGGCGCTCATACAAAAGACAATGAAGACGACCCCCGGGCAGGATTTCTGTCAATTCAGGACAGTTTAAACTTGATTGAAAAGCAACAAACCCCTGGCTTTAATGCCTTTATTCATCAGGGAAAACAGGCAGCTTTTACCGTTGCCTCAGCGACCTTGGATGTGTTGCCTGTGGAAGCCGAGCCGGTGTTCAATTTGAATCAATCACAGGATTGTTTAAGCCAGGATTACTTGTTGCATCTCAAACAGGGCCAGCCGCTTAAAATGTATAAATGGATTGCCTACAAGCACCGTAGCGATGGGGTAGCCATTGCCGTAAGAGACATGGCACAGCTATTGAAAAAAGTCGCAGCCCATGGTTTTGAACACGAACTGGACAAGCATCAATTGATTCTGGATTCCTTTTGGCAGCAGGCTGATGTAGCGATTGAAGGCGCGCCAGAGATGCAGCAGGCGATTCGCTTTAATATGTTCCATGTCTTTCAGTCTGCGGGAAGAAACGGCCAGTCCAATATTGCCGCAAAAGGGCTGACAGGGCCGGGGTATGATGGCCATTATTTCTGGGATACTGAAATCTATGTCATCCCTTTTCTTTGCCTGACCCAACCAGAGATGGCCAGAAAGCTTATCGAATTCAGGGTTAATACGCTGCAAAAGGCGCAAGAGCGTGCCCGTCAGATGGCCCATGCCAAGGGTGCCTTGTATCCCTGGCGCACGATTGGCGGTGAGGAGTGTTCGGCCTATTTTCCGGCAGGCACCGCCCAATACCATATCAATGCCGCTATAGCCTTTGCCTTGAAAACTTATTTACAAGCCAGTAATGATCAGTCCTTTCTCTGGGAGGGTGCGGCAGTGATGCTATTTGAGACCGCCCGTTTATGGATAGACTTGGGGCATTTTAATCCAGCGCGCGAAGGCTTGTTTTGTATTGACGGCGTCACAGGCCCTGATGAATATACGGCCATGGTCAACAATAATTTTTATACCAATGCCATGGCAAAAATGCATTTGCAGTTTGCTTTTGAAACGGCCGTTGAAATGGCGGCAAGCGATGAGTTTGCAGCGCTTGCAGCCGGCATAAGGCTTGCCGATGAAGAAATCAATCAGTGGCAGCAAGCAGCTGAGAAGATGTATCTGCCCTATGATTTAACTAAGGGCATAAACCCTCAGGATGATAGTTTTCTGGATAAAAAAGTCTGGGATTTTGCTAATACGCCAAAAGAAAACTATCCTCTACTGCTGCACTACCATCCCCTGGTTATTTATCGACATCAGCTGCTGAAGCAGGCGGATGTGATTTTAGCCATGTATTTGCTGGATGAACAATTCAGCGCTGAACAAAAACAAAAGAACCTGGCTTACTACGAACCGTTGACGACCCATGATTCCTCCTTGTCCAGTTGTATCCATGCTATGGCTTTTTGTGAAGCAGGAGATTATCAAAAAGCCTATAACTATTTCACCCATACAGCACGTATGGATTTGGATAATAGCCATGCCAACAGTGAATATGGTGTGCATATTGCCTGCATGTCCGGTGCTTGGGCGGCTATTGTTCATGGCTTTGCGGGTTTAAGGATGCGCTTAAATGGCCTGTGTTTTCGACCGCATTTGCCAAGTCAGTGGAAGGGCTTCAGTTTTAATATCTCTTACAGGGAGCAGCGTCTGCTGGTGGAAATCCACTCAAAAGGCTGTCGCTATACCTTGTTGGAAGGCGAGAATTTAGTGCTTTACCATTTCAATCAGCGGATGATACTGAGCAGGGAAAACAACAGCCAGGAGATAGCCTTCAGTGAGGCACCAGGTTTGCAAAAGGACAGAGAATGACAGCCATTCGCGCAATGATTTTTGATCTGGACGGGGTCATTACCGATACCGCCAAATACCATTTTCAAGCCTGGCAGGCACTGGCTTATCAACTGGGCTTGTCTCTTGATGAGCGTGATCATCAGGCCTTGAAAGGCATCGATCGTATGGCCTCTTTGGAGCTGATTCTGGCGAAAGGGTCGATTCAAAAAACAAAAGCGCAAAAGCTGCAGCTGGCGGATGAAAAAAATCAACATTATCAAAGCATTGTTGCAACAATGACCCCTGAGGATCTGATGCCGGGTGCAGAAACCATGTTTTTGCGACTGAAGCAAAAGAACCTGTCTCTTGCGCTGGCCTCCGCCAGTAAAAATGCATCTTTGGTGCTTAATAAACTTGGAATCAGTGATTATTTTGATTATATTGCAGATGCGCATTTGATTAAAAACGCCAAGCCCCATCCTGAGATTTTTTTGACCTCAGCAGAGGCCTTGGGCTGTGCTGCAGACGAGTGCATTGGTATTGAAGATGCCATTGCCGGCGTTCGCGCCATCAAGGCGGCAGGCATGAGGGCTATTGGCATCGGCTGCCCAGAGCAGTTGCGCGAAGCGGATCAGGTCTATCCATCCCTTCAAGACATGGATATTAGTATAAGGATATAAACAATGACGGCATTTAGCGTTGATAAATCAAAGCCTCTGGATTTAATCTCTATGGGACGGGCAGGCATCGATCTGTATGCCGAACAACTCCACCAGCCTTTGTCTAAAGTAAAATCATTTAAAAAATATCTGGGTGGTTCACCTGCCAATGTCAGTGTCGGTGCGTCTCGACTGGGTCTGAAAACAGCACTTTTTTCCTGTGTTGGTGCTGATGAAATGGGTGCTTTTTTACGTGACACGCTGTTGGCTGAAAAGGTCAATACTGAATTATTATATGAAAGCGCTGAACATCTGACGGCACTGGTTTTTCTGGCCATCCAGCCGCCACATGATTTTCCTTTGATGTTTTATCGCAATCAATGCGCCGACATGCAATTAAAACCCTCCCAAGTCGATCATCCCTTGTTCGCGCAAACCAAAATACTACATTTTACAGGCACTGGCATCTCCACCGAGGCCATGCGCGAGGTGACGCTTAAAACACTGCAGCAGGCCAAATCCCGCGGCATAAAAATCATCTTTGATCTCGATTACCGGCCGGTTTTATGGGGATTAGCACCCATTGCCAATGGCAGTCAACGTTATATTGAAAACGCTGAAGTGACCGCTTTTTATCAGCAATTTCTGCCGTATTGTGATTTGATTGTCGGTACCGATGAAGAATTAATGATAGCAGGTGGTCAGCCTTCGGCTAGTGAAGCCATTCAAAATTTGACGCGCCTCACCGATGCGGCGGTGGTGTATAAAAAAGGCCTTCAAGGCAGTGCCGTCTATCTTGATAATGGCAGTCAGGTTATTGAGCAGGCGACCTGGCCTGTGGATGTTTTGAATACACTGGGCGCCGGTGATGCCTTTTTAAGTGGCTTGATGTATGGTCTGTTAAAGGAAAAAAGCTGGAAAGAGGCTTTAAGTGATGCCAATGCAGCCGGGGCTATTGTCAGCTCCCGGCACGGTTGCGCGCCTGCCATGCCTTCTGAAGGAGAACTGGCTTATTTTATCGATAACTACCCTGAAGCGGGCAAGCAGGTGATGGCCCTGCTCAATTCATCAGACAACGATAGCCATCCACATCCTCTGATTCAGCAAAAAACTGCTTTTGCTGACGGGGTGAGTGCTGTGGTCAAGGCTGAGGATGCCTATCAGACCGGGATGAATTTTTCAGTCATTAAACTGCGGCAGGGTGAGCAGTTTGAACTGACATCCCATCTGGAAAATGCCGCGTTATTAATGACAGGCGAGATACGCTTTGAGTATGGCGAGCAATCAGCCACTGTAAAACGTTATTCCTGCTTCAATGAAACGCCTTTTGTCTTGCACACACCGGCCGATTATCCCAGCCGTGTTCTGGCTTTGAGCGATTGTGAAATCCTGTTAATGCAAACGGCCAATGCAGAGCCGTTTGAGGCCATGTTGTTTGATAAAGACAACATGCTGGAGAATGAACACCGAGGCCAGGGTTTGCTGGATGATGT
>JAGXGR010000078.1 GCA_024636645.1 Legionella sp. | reverse complement strand
GTTCAGCACACAATTCTACAACCAAATGAATTGTGTGCATAGGTTAGCCCTTGAGGGAGAAGGGTTGGGGATGAGGGTGGTGGGTGTGGCACGGACCTGAATAAATAGATTGACTTACACGGCCCAATTAGTTTATCTACCTGTTTTTTTTTAACTAATTAATGGATAGAGACCTAAGTGAATAAAAATGTTTCAAGCTTGTTTGAATCTCATTCTGGTATGTTAAATGATCCACGCCTTTAAAATATGCCGGGTGTGATGGATAGCGTGCTGAATTTACTCGAGTCCATGCCACACCCACCACCCTCATCCCCAGCCCTTCTCCCTCAAGGGAGAAGGGAGCAGATCGTGCTAACTGATTAGCTTCAAATCAATTTTGATGGGGCGGCTATTGTAAAACCTAAAATCGCTTTCTACCCCTATAACTGTCTGCTTCTCTTCCAGGGCCTCGTGTTTTCTGCATCCTCAGGTTCAGGTGCAGGTGCAGCTTGCTGAGCTTTTGAAAATATAGCCCGAGGATTTGGAGGGGGAAAGAGGCGATGTTGGCTGGCATAGGAGCGTGCCTCCAGGTACTGTTCTGTTAATGTTCTGGCCTCTTGGGACGGGAGCTTGTGTTTTAATTCTAATATGGATACTAACTCCGACTCACTGTAATGGTTTAAGTTGAACAGCATCATGCGATTCATTAAGGCTTTCGACAGCGGCTTTCGCCCATGAAAACTGACTGGATTTTGTGTGGCAAAAACAAAAAAACCGGGTTCTTGGGCCGGCTGTCCATCTAAATCATAACCGGATAGTACAGCATTCCACAGTTCTTCATCAGCAAAACTGTTAAACTCATCCACGATAACACCTATGCCTTGATGAAAGGCTTGAAGAACGCTTTCACGTGCCTGCTGATGATTGCCAGGCGTCAAATAAATGTAGTCAATGCCCTGTTCTTTAAGCACGGAGATACAAAGCTGACTTTTCCCTAAGCCCGGCTCTCCTTCAAATAACATACCATTGATGCCAGTGTCCTGTTGAAAAAGGTTGACGTATTTCATATGACGAATAGCCAGAAAGGTTTCTATAGCCCTTTTTACTTTTAACCGAGAAGGAGTTTGTATGTAATGATTATCGGTGGGTTCCTGGCTGGGATATCTAAAAGATTCCAAGGTCTGGTAGAAGAAGGACTTCCGCACGCGCCAGTTCACCGGCTCCTTTAAGGCCTGTCGTATGGCTCTGGTTTCTTTTTTATCCATGCACAGGGCCTCAAATTCTGATAACAGAGCGTAGTTTTGCAAAATATCATATTTAAAGAATTGACTGACATTCCCCGTTTTTAAAATATAGTAACGGAGGCAAATCATCTGGGCATTACGGGCTGTCATTTGCAAGCCAACCTCCTGTGCCTTTTGATAATAGCTATGGATGAAATCAAGAAACCTTTGCTTTTCAAAGTCATCCTCTATAAAAAACAATAAAGGCTCTAAAATATTTCGCAGCCCTTGGCTGTGAAATTGCAGATAATAGGGAAAGCGCTTGAATAAGTCGGCTTCAAAGCGACCTTCATATTGCTTGGGATTTCCAGCAAAAATCAGTTTATGTTGTTCGCCAAGCGGGTATCGGTTGCCCTCAATCCATAGTTGCCGCTCTCCTTTGGCAAAACTGTCAAAGAGCATAAAATGTTCTGCCAGCAGATTGGCCTCATCAATAAAAAGAACAGCCTCGCTATCTTGTTGGCTTGCCCAATCCTTTAGTTTCTCAAGACCATTATAAATAGAAAGACGACGCCCCTGTGCTTGTGCATACTCTTTCAATACATGATGGACGAAATAACTTTTACCCGCACCGCTTTCACTGCATAAAAACACAAAAGGATGCCTTGCCAGATAGTCAAGAACGTCTTTTGCTTCGGTTGCTTGACGCCCTTCCTTCATGATGCCAGCGCTAAGTTTAAGGCTTTCAATTAAATCATTGAACCACTGATGCTGCTCATCTGCGGACGTTGGCATATGAAGAAAATGGCTGTAACAGGGTTTTATCTTTAATTGCTGGTAAAGAGTCTTCAAGAAGTCAGCCTGCGCCTGCGGGAGTTTTTCAAGAGCAACCCTGACATCGTAATTCATTTTTGCCTTTTCAACCTGCTCAAAGGCTTTGCTATCTTCGGTAATCAGAATGATACGGCCTCTCACCTCTATCCACTCTCCATTTACATACAGGGCGGGCTGGCTTGTAAATAAGCTCTGTACTCGTCTTTGCATGGATCTTGAAAAATGCCCTTTGATAATGACATCTTCTCCGGCACGAAGCGCTAAAAGCAGATCCGTTTCTTTCCCATGAAAGCCATCAGCTTGCCGTCTGGCATGAAAAAAGACACCATCCGCAGTGCTTTTCAAATCAATACTAACAGAAATAGCTTCTGGAAATTGACTTGCCGCAAAATCTAAATCATCGCTTAAAATGACAGATACATTAGACGGTAGCTCAAGTGCTTCTGTTGCTATAGCAGAAAGGCCCTGGGGTAATTCCATTGAGTGACTTTTTGAAATTCTCAAAGCCACTTGGTATTTTTCCGCGGCCTTAAGCAACTGAAACCATTGTTCTCCGGTCAGATTGTCTGTCACCATGACATCCAGCAGGCTATCTTGTGCACTGGCAATAAATCCTGGAGAGGAGCCAAGTTGTCCATTGTGCTTGATGAGGTAATGCTGGAAGAAAAAAGAAAAGCTCTCCTGGTTGAGAATGAAAACCCTATCACCCCGCTGACTGACTTGTGGGAGTGGAGGAAAAATCAAGTTGGCCTTTGCAAAGGACAATTCAAAACCTCGGGGCAGGGTTTGCCAACGCCCATTAAAATAAAATCCGCGACGGGCTTGTAGCTCGGATATAAACCAGTAAAAATCCTCATCATCCCAAGGCGGATTATAAATAAGCAAAGGCGTTTCACTGCGAATGGCCCTGCCCAACGCCGCTTCTTCAACTGAATAGGCTTGGCCTTCAATCCTATAGCGCTGGACAAGCAGCTGCTGCCAATCCTCATGTGCTGCCAATAAAACACCGCTTTCATTTTCATTCCAGTCTTGCTTTTCCATCGCCTTTTTGGGGGGCTTAAGATGAATGTGCTGCGCCTGATAAACGGCGTCCATCCGCGAATACACATCCTCCCCCAGTCTTGCTGAAGAAACCTGGTCACAAAGGACTACAATTTTAACATTTTCCGCTATCATCAGGTCGTTGATATGGCGATCATGATCATCAATGACACTGTTGTAGCCGACATGCTTTGGCTCAGGATCAGACCAGTTGATATACCAATGGTAACTCCTATGAGGATTGGCCTGTGCCCTTTTTAGAAACTTAGCCAAAGGGCTATCAATTTTTTGAGAGACCCCATCGTTCAGGCAAAACATTTCAAGCCCAAGCGAATCCAGATCTTTAGAAAAAAAACAGCGCTCAACATCAGGACTTGCCAGCATCCCCTCAAGTAAGCCTTTGATGTCTTGACAGCTATTCAAAATCACCAATTGTCTTGTGGGCGCAAGAAAGCCATTTAATTCTTCTGCCAATGCCTTGGCATTGGCTGCCTTAAGCGCGCGAGTATTCCAGGTTTGGAAGGGGTTGTTCATTTGGTCAAAGACAGGCTTTGGCTGGGCTAAGACGGGATCTGCCATTGGCAAAATCTCAAGGGTTGCCGGGGCACCGCCCAAATCAACACAGTAGGCCTGTTGTCGATCAAAATAAATACTGAATTGATGCACATCGTTAACGACCGTCATGGCTTTAAGATCAAGAGCCGATGCCAGGGCGACAAATAAACTCGCACGGTGGCGGCAGGCACCTTCTCTTTGGTTTAGCAAAGCGTTAAGCAAGCGTCCGGGAAGCTGCTCATTAATGGGCTGTTCACCAAAGGGTTTATTAAAACTACAGAGCTCAATGAGGGGTTGTAACAGGGAGGCAGCAGGCTGTTGTGACAGGTAAGTGATTAATGCCTGATATGCATCGTTTGTCTCATCCAGGCGGCCATCATCTTTAAATCGCAAAGCGCGAAGCAATTTTGCTGGCTCAGACAATTGAGCATCTTTTTTAACAGAGGAAGAAAACACTTGAGCCTGGCTGTGGATAATATAAGTCAGGGTAAATGCTGCGGCACTCTGATTAAATTGAACAAAATAATAACCGGTTTTTTGATCCCGTTTCAGTTCGCAATGATCCGAAAGAGAGCTCATCGCAAGCAAGCTATCCTCTGTACTTAAGGCGGGTAATTGATACCATCGCCCTGCTTCAATATCTTTATAGGTATATTGGCCATAATAACGTTGGGAATGCGACTTCTCATTAAAGGCTTCAAACTCAGAAAAAAGGGCTTGCGGTGACAAACTTCTGCAGTCATTAACGGCTTCAAGATGTTGCTCATTCGGCCTGTATAACTGAAGAGGACTACCATTTTCGCTGACACGCCACTCATATAGTCTCAGATGATAACTGTCGACCACTGGCGCATTTAAAGCACCCACCGCCTTGAAAATGGTTTGAGCATTTAAAGCAGCATTGCTGTCAGCAATATTGCCATCCAGAGAGATGGCTTCTGCTGCTTTCAGGTTTGACGGTGCTTGAACTTGTGGATTCTCACATTGTAGTTGACCGTTTCCTTGTAAACGCGGTTGTAAACTTGAACGCCTTACATAATCCTCACCAATTGGATAATGTACAATATCAATATTTGATCTGACTTCCCATCTTCTAATGATTTTAACTATAGTAAGAGGAATATTCGGAGAAAAAACAATGGATTCCAAGTTTGGGGCTCGTATGTCAATAAGCGCTATGGCAAGCGCTATGGCACGCAGGGTGGTCTTTATTTCGCCATCAAACGCATGAGAATCTCTTCTTATGCCTAAAGTCCAGCCTGATATTTCTAATAACTTCAAAGCGCTTAAACAATAGACTTCTGGCTCTCTTTTTTCGTAAGCCTGCACTATTATATCAATACTAAGCGTTTCCAATTCTGGCGCATGTGTAGCAAGGACTTTCAGGTAATGGTGAATATAATTGCTGTTCGTATCTCGGAGTGTCAGCGACTTGAGTTGTCCAAGTTTGACGGGTTCTGGTTTATAAATAAAATCTGAATTCAACTTTTTTATGGTAAGTTCATTGATATGGGGAGCTGCATGTAAAATATCAAACATCAATTGTTGATTGCTTTCGCTGAAATTTAAAGACAATTTTTTTAACTGTTGCAGTCCCTCTAATGGAACGACCTGCTGGCCGGAATGAACCTTATCCATCTTGCAATTCAATGTTTCTATTGATTTGGCCGCATTTAAAAGATGATACAGTTCCGCAGGATATATTGTTTCTTTAATAATCAAGTCTAAAGATTTCAAAGCCGTAAAAGGAAGGTCAAATGGCCTCGCTGGCTCATATTCATCAAAAACAGTATCAATATCCAAAGATAAGTGTTTTAGATTTTTTGCTGATTCCAGACGGAATAAAAAATCAGCAGCACTTCTGGAAGCATATTCAAATGTATAGAATTTTAAAAATAAATGTTCTAACCCGCTCAAATTGCTTTGACAGATAAAATCATAAGCACTGTCTTCCAAGATGAGTGACAACTTTTTGATTTCAGAAGATGGATTAATAAAATGGGCCAGTTGCATATTATCCGCACGTTCATCATCACAATTATATTGTCTAAAGCTTTGCAAGGATGGTGGGAGTGTTAAGGTCGTTTCCGGCATAGTCTGGATAATATTGCACCAGCGAGTCAGGGACAAATGCAACAAATTAGGCGCGCAGGATAGCAGCAGGTCCAGCTCTTTAATGCTGATTTCAATGGAGTCCAGGGACAACTCTTCAAGTGATTCAAAATGACACTTTTGGAACTCGGAAATACACTCATTGTATGCAAATTTAATTCGTTTAATTTGGCGTGTACTCGGAAAAACTGCGAAAAATTGTCTAAAATTTTCTGATTGAGAGTATATGGAAAAAGAAATCGTTCTCACAGCTTTCATTTGTGAGATGACCGCCTTGTCATTCCTTCCTTCGCTGTCAAGCAATTCCTCAGTTGCGAAAAAAGAAAGCATGTCTATCTTATTGAGTATGGCATCGGGTATTTCAGGAGTGGGGTACTCAAGGCTATAAGAAAAATAATAACGATCATCTGTATTTTGTACTTGTTCAAGATCCTCAAGCTTTATGTAGTCCATCGCTCTATTGAGTGAGATAACTTCAACATCCTTGGAAACAAAAAAATGGTTTGCCTCTGATCTCTCTGCTATTGTTTCACAATCCTTGCGATAGATTATTTTATTTTTATAAAAAGATTGTGTTAAAGTCATCAATCGTTGAGAACTTAATATCACCATTCGATCACGTGTCAGATTCGCTCCCACTGCAAGTTCTAAAGCATCAATATCATTTTTCGGTGTGAATTTTTGTAAGAGCAAGGCCAGGAGTTCACTGGTTTTTTGAGTCTCGTTTGGGGAGGAAGAGCGACTAACGCTTTCCAGCCCCCGCTCTGTTGGGAAATATAAACTAAAACCTTCTTTTATTAGACAAATGAGAGTTTCATAATAGGTATTAGCATTTGAGTGGTCCACGCCAGGATAGGCAAGCAGCCAACTGGTCACAACAATGGCTTTTTTCCTGGCTGTTAGCTGATCCCCGCTTTGCTCCCAGCAACTGGCGTCGCCATTTAGAAACGCTTGAAGATTTAAGCGAGCGCTTGGCTGCTCAGTCAATTGGGTACTCGTATGAGTATCTTTATAGATTAAGCCCAGTTTTTCAAAAAGCGCTTGTTTTTCCTCATTCATCGGCAGGGATCTACAATACATACAAAGATGGAATATTTTACATGATGATCAAATATATGTCAATTTAGATGCTTGAGGGATCACACAAAGGCCAGAGCTGTCCCATCAAAATTGAAGCTAATCAGTTAGCACGATCTGCTCCCTTCTCCCTTGAGGGAGAAGGGTTGGGGATGAGGGTGGTGGGTGTGGGCATGGACTCGAGTAAATTCAGCATAACATGCTTTCCGCCCCCACAAATTGAAGCGGAAAGCACAATAAATAAAATCTCGGATAGTGGATATAATTTAGATCGATCAATGCGTGGATCATTTAACATACCAAAATGAGATTCAAACGAGCTTGAAACATCTTTATTCACTTCGTTTCGATCCCTTAATTAGCTAAAAAACAGGTAGATAAACTAATTGGGCAGTGTATGTTAATTATTCAGGTCCGTGCCACACCCACCACCCTCATCCCCAACCCTTCTCCCTCAAGGGAGAAGGGAGCAGAT
>JAGXGR010000077.1 GCA_024636645.1 Legionella sp. | reverse complement strand
TGAACTTTTGTTTTAAACGAGACTTTACAAGTTGGGCAGACTATCCGATAATTCCACCCTGTAAGCGAAAGTGGCGGAACTGGTAGACGCGCTGGATTTAGGTTCCAGTGGGGTAACCCGTGAGAGTTCGAGTCTCTCCTTTCGCACCATTTATCAAGTAATATCCAAGAGGTGATTTAATGCAAGTTTCTGTTGAGACCCTAAATGGTTTAGAGAGAAAAATAACCGTATCTGTGCCATCTGATAAAATCGAGGAAGAAGTGAGTCAACGTCTCAAAGATCTTGCTCAGAAAGTCAAAATGGATGGTTTTCGTCCAGGTAAAGTTCCCATGCACATCGTCAAAAGCCGTTATTCTGATAATGTTCGCATGGAAGTGGCCAGAGATTTGATTCAATCGACATTGTTTGAAGCACTAAAAGAGAAGGACTTAAATCCTGCAGGTTATCCGGATGTTAATCCTGAAGTGCTCGAACCCGGTAAAGATTTTGAATACACAGCGACTTTTGAAGTTTTCCCGGAAATTGAAGTTGAAGAATTAAATAAAGCAGAAGTTGAGACCGTTCAGGCTGAAGTGACAGATAAAGACGTTGACACCCTGATCGATAAACTGCTCGAACAAAATAAAGAATGGCATGATGTCAAGCGCGCTGCCAAAGACGGTGATAAAGTAGTCATGGACTTCGAAGGCTTTATAGATGATGAACCTTTCGAAGGTGGCAAAGCTGAAGATTACGAACTCGTTTTGGGATCTGGCACCATGATTCCTGGATTTGAAGAGGGTCTGAAGGGCGCTAAAAAAGATACAACCTTTGATATTAAAGCACAATTTCCAGAAGATTATGGCCAAAAAGATCTGGCGGGAAAAGAAGCAACTTTCAAAATCACTGTAAAAAATATTTTGGAACCCAAAAAGCCAGCGCTGGACGATGCTTTCGCTGAAAAGTTCAATATCACGGAAGGTGGTGTTGAAGCATTGAAAAAAGACATCAAGAACAATATGGTTCGCGAACTGGAACGGCGTGTCAGCTCAATGAATAAAGAAAAATTATTCAACAAGTTAATGGAAGTGAACAAGTTTGATATTCCTGCGTCCCTGATTGATAGAGAGATTGAAAACCTCAAACATGATATGTTTCATAAGCTCTATGGCCACGAACATCATGACGATGAACAAATTCCAAATTTCCCAAGAGAGCTTTTTGAAGCGCAAGCCAAAGATCGCGTACATCTTGGATTGTTATTTTCCGAATATGTGAAAAAACACGAAATTGCCGCCGACAAAGAACGTGTTGATGCTATGATCGACAAATTGGCCAGTGCCTTCGACGATCCTGAAGCGCTCCGTTCAACGTACAGCAGCAGTAAAGAACACCTCGCTGAAATCGAAGCCCTGGTGTTGGAAGACCTTGTTGCTGATAAAATCGCCTCAGATGCAAAAATTAAAAAGAAAAAAATCAGTTACGATGAGGTAATGAACCCTAAAAAGGATAAAGAAACCGAAGGAGCTTAAGCATGCAGGGTTATTCAGAAAACATGATTCGCAACGCCAGCGGCCTCGTGCCAATGGTGATAGAACAAACTTCGAGAGGAGAGCGTTCTTATGATATTTACTCCAGGCTATTGAAAGAAAGGATAATATTTCTTTTGGGTGAAGTCGAAGATCACATGGCAAACCTGGTTGTCGCTCAGCTGCTGTTTCTGGAGTCAGAAAATCCTGAAAAGGATATTTCTCTCTATGTTAACTCACCTGGCGGGGTTGTAACTGCCGGTTTGGCAATATATGACACCATTCAGTTCATCAAGCCTGACGTCAGCACGCTATGCATCGGCCAGGCGGCCAGTGCCGCGGCTTTATTATTATGTGCTGGTGCTGAAGGCAAGCGTTTTTGTCTGCCTAATTCCCGTGTAATGATTCACCAACCGCTTGGTGGATACCGGGGTCAGGCTACTGACATAGAAATTCATGCCCGCGAAACATTGGCTGTCAGAGAACGACTGAACAGCATTATGGCCAAGCATACTAAAAAAACACCTGAACAAATTATGCTTGACACAGAGCGTGATAACTTTATGAGTGCAAGCCAAGCAGTTGATTACGGCTTGATTGATAAAGTGCTCTATGACAGAGAGGCCATTGCCATAGGCGAATAAATCACCGTATTAGGGGTTAAAAACCCCTAATTTATTTTATGCGCTGGCTTTTTTTCTAAGATTGTCTAAAATTTTAATAGAACCTTTTTTTAATTATTTTAAATAATATAAATACAATAAGGTGAAGTCAGTCAACAATAATCCTCTATGTTGTGTTAATATACAGGATTAATCAAGCAGTAAAGGGGTTTGTAGATGAGTAAAACCGGTAATGAAAATGACGATAAAGTTTTATATTGTTCATTTTGTGGCAAGAGTCAGCATGAAGTAAAAAAACTGATTGCCGGACCCTCTGTTTTCGTCTGTGATGAATGTGTAGAACTATGTAACGATATTATTCGTGAAGAAATCCAGGATATTCAAGAAGAAGCAGAAACACATTTGCCAAAACCAAAAGAAATTTCCTCATTTTTGGATGAATACGTCATCGGGCAAACACAGGCAAAAAAAGTGTTGTCTGTTGCTGTATATAATCATTACAAGCGTTTACAGCATAAAAGTGAAGACGGGGTTGAACTTGGTAAAAGTAATATTTTATTAATAGGACCCACAGGAAGCGGTAAAACGCTTCTTGCGCAAACATTGGCAAGATTGCTTAACGTTCCATTTACTATGGCTGATGCAACGACCTTGACAGAAGCAGGTTATGTTGGGGAAGATGTTGAAAATATTATTCAGAAATTATTGCAAAAATGCGATTATGATGTGGATAAAGCGCAACAAGGTATTGTTTATATTGATGAAATCGATAAGATTTCACGGAAATCCGATAATCCGTCTATCACTCGGGATGTCTCCGGCGAAGGTGTACAACAAGCCTTATTGAAATTGATTGAAGGAACAGTCGCCTCCGTGCCTCCTCAAGGCGGCAGAAAGCACCCTCAACAGGAATTTCTGCAAGTGGATACCTCCAATATTTTATTTATTTGCGGTGGCGCTTTTGCAGGCATTGATAAAGTTATCCGGCAGAGAGGTGATAAGTCAGGCATAGGGTTTTCCGCACAGCTTAGTCCAAAAAAAGACAGCCACGAAGACATGGCCGTTGTACTAAACCAACTTGAAGCAGAGGATCTGGTTAAGTATGGTTTGATCCCGGAATTTGTCGGTCGTCTTCCAGTGGTTACCACACTTCATGAATTGGATGAAGTTGCTTTGGTAGATATTCTTACCAATCCTAAAAATGCATTGACCAAACAATTTCAGTCCTTATTTAAAATGGAAAATGTAGAGCTGGAGTTTCGCGAAGATGCCCTTAAATTAATTGCAAAAAAAGCAATGGCACGTAAAATTGGTGCTCGCGGTTTAAGAACCATCCTTGAAAATATACTTTTAGACACCATGTATGAGCTACCCTCTTTAGTGGGAGTAAAAAAAGTAGTGATTGACGAGAATGCTATCAATAATCTTAGCAAACCCATTCTGATCTATGAAGGAGAAGAAACCAAACAGACAGCGAGCGGCACAAGGGATTAAATTGTCTGATATCCATCACATCTAAATTGTCCTTCTTTCTTCAGCATCCGAGAAAGAAGGCCTGACAGGCTTAATCACCAATATACGGATATTGATAAATCCTGCTCTTCTAAATTATCAAATACATTTTCTTTATAATAAATTATACGATTTCAGGCACTTGATTAAATGTCACAGACATAAGCCTTAACGGGTCATTAAGATAAATATAATCACCAAATAAATGAATTCAAAATGTATTTAGCTCAATATTTAAAATAAAAGTATTAGAATATTTTGAAAACTGCAGTTAATATAAAAGGTTATCGTTTGAATAAGGACTAGTTATGTCGACAGAAAATGAAAAATCAACCAATCTACCTGTTTTACCACTGAGGGATGTTGTCGTTTATCCACATATGGTGATACCTCTTTTTGTAGGCCGCGATAAGTCCATTAAAGCCCTGGAAGCTTCAATGATAGACAGCAAACAAATTTTTCTTGTGGCTCAGCGTATATCATCCAATGATGATCCCACTTCAGATGATGTCTATTCCCTTGGAACGGTATCAACCGTTCTACAATTATTAAAATTACCCGATGGAACAGTAAAAGTGCTTGTTGAAGGTGAGAAACGAGCCAGGGTAAAAAAATATAGTATGGAAAAAGGCTATATAGAAGCCGAGCTTGAGGACATTAAAGAAGTCAGTAAGTCTTTAAAAGAGCAGGAAATAGACATCTTAATGCGTTCTATCATGTCGCAATTTGAACAATACATAAAATTAAATAAAAAAATCCCTCCTGAAATCCTGACCTCCCTGGCATCAATAGACGAACCTGGGCGCCTTGCTGATACCATAGCCGCTCATTTGTCACTTAAAGTGGAAGATAAGCAGGAACTTCTTGAAATCATGGATATTGGTGCACGCCTTGAGCGGTTGATGGCGCTTATCGAAAACGAAATTGACCTTTTGCATGTCGAAAAAAGGGTTCGTGGACGGGTTAAACGACAAATGGAGAAGAGTCAGCGCGAATATTATTTGAATGAACAGATGAAAGCCATTCAGAAAGAACTGGGCGACATGGGCGAGGAGGGCAATGAAATAGAGCAGATGGAAAAAGTTATTGCTAAATCCGGCATGCCCAAAGAAGCCAAAGAAAAGGCGGAGTCAGAACTCAATAAATTAAAAATGATGCCCCCAATGTCCGCAGAAGCTACGGTGATTCGAAACTATCTGGATTGGATGCTTCAAGTTCCCTGGAAAAAAAGAAACAAAATTCAATTTGATTTGGATAAAGCGCAAGATATATTGGACAAAGATCATTATGGTCTCAAAAAAGTTAAAGAAAGAATCATAGAATATTTAGCTGTTCAACAACGGGTAAAGAAACTGAAAGGCCCCATACTTTGCCTGGTGGGTCCTCCGGGTGTAGGTAAGACCTCACTGGGTCAATCCATTGCTAATGCAACAGGCCGCACCTTTATCCGAATCGCATTGGGTGGCGTGCGCGATGAGGCGGAAATTCGTGGGCATCGTAGAACATATATCGGTTCCATGCCAGGTAAAATCATACAGAAATTATGCAAGGCTGGCGTTAAAAACCCACTGATAATGCTTGATGAAGTGGATAAAATGGCAATGGACTTTCGTGGTGATCCAGCATCGGCACTCCTGGAGGTGCTTGATCCCGAACAGAATAATACCTTCAGTGATCATTATCTTGAAGTGGATTATGACTTAAGTGATGTCATGTTCATTGCAACGGCAAATTCATTGGAAATTCCAGCGCCGCTGTTGGACAGGATGGAAGTTATCAGACTGGCGGGATATACCGAAGATGAAAAAACACACATCGCTGAAAATTATCTGATTCCCAAACAAATTGTTCTAAACGGCCTGAAAGAAGAAGAAATTAATATTAGTGAAAATGCTACCCGGGAAATCATTCGCCACTACACACGAGAAGCCGGTGTGCGAAATCTGGAAAGAGACATTGCTAATATATGTCGGAAGGTGGTTAAGGATATTTTGACAAGTAAACGCACCAAAAAAGTGAATGTCACGGCAAAAAATATTGAGAAATATTTGGGCGTGAAAAAATATCATTACGGATTGGCCGAAGAGTTTGATGAAATTGGGCAGGTGACCGGTTTGGCCTGGACCAGCGTCGGCGGCGAGCTGTTAAGAATAGAAGCTTCAAAAATGCCAGGTAAGGGAAAAACAACCTATACAGGCCAGTTGGGTGATGTGATGAAAGAATCCATTGAGGCCGCTATGACAGTCGTTAGAAGCAGGGCAAAATCCTTTGATATGCCAGATGATTTTTATAACAAATATGATTTTCATATTCACGTGCCTGAAGGCGCGACACCTAAAGACGGTCCAAGTGCCGGTGTCGGCATGTGCACGGCGTTAGTTTCAGTGCTAACTGAGATCCCTGTAAAAGCAGACGTTGCCATGACAGGAGAAATTACGCTCAGAGGACAGGTATTGCCTATAGGCGGATTAAAGGAAAAGTTTCTTGCAGCCCATCGAGGAGGCATCCGTCATGTCATCATTCCAGTAGAAAACGAAAAAGATTTACAAGAAATTCCAGATAATATACTTAAAAAAATAAAAGTACATCCTGTTAAGACCATTGAACAGGTTCTGGAATTGGCATTACAGCGTAATCCAATGGTCAGATATGACAAAAATTCTACAAAAAGCACCATTTCAAATAAAAGATCGAAAAAAAGCAAAAATAATGATTTACATGCCCCTTAATACGCGGTATATTTCTTCTCGTGGCCCAGCAAACACGGGCGATTCAAGGATGTAATAGTTTGACGGGGCGGTTTTATGTATGCTTTACTAGCTCCGAATAATGGAAGACTAACTGTAAGGGGAAAAGATGAACAAGCGTGAATTAGTTGATGTCGTTGCAAGCAGTTCCGGTTTAACTAAAGCTGATACAAGCAGAGTGCTTGATACTTTTTTAGCTACCGTTGAGCAAGTAATGAAAGATGGTGGCGAAATTGTTATACCTGGATTCGGTTCCTGGTCAACAGTAAATCGTGGCGCTCGTACAGGAAGAAATCCACAAACAGGTGCTCCAATACAAATTAAAGCTACAAGAGCTGTGAAGTTCAAAGCAGGTAAAAACCTGAAAGAAGCAGTGCAGTAAAAACCGATTTTTTTCGGGTGCTTAGCTCAGCTGGGAGAGCATCGCCCTTACAAGGCGAGGGTCGCAGGTTCGATCCCTGCAGCACCCACCAAGAATTGGAGTGGTAGTTCAGTTGGTTAGAATACCGGCCTGTCACGCCGGGGGTCGCGGGTTCGAGTCCCGTCCACTCCGCCAAGTTAAACGCGCCGAAAGGCGCGTTTCTTTTATCAATATCAAGAAAATCTGATATCTTCATGCGAATTTATTATTTTAATATGGAACTCTCGACATGTTGCAGAAGCTAAACGAACGCATTCAAGGCGCTGTTGCCTGGGTAATTATCATATTAATCGCTATTACTTTTACCCTTTTTGGGCTCGATTACTATATTCAATCTCACCAATCTTCTGATGTAAAAGTTGTCATTAATGACATGCCTGTGAGCAATCAGGCCTTTGAGGTGGATTACAGACGAAGCCGATCGCAGTATGATGCTTCTCAACTGAGTTCAGAAGCTGAAAAAAAACTGAAGAAAAATGTGTTGAATCAAATCATTACCAATACCGTGACAGTTCAGGCGGCAAGAGAATTTGGTTTTGATGTGAAGACTGAGCAGGCGAATGCCACTATTGTAAATATCCCTCAATTTCAACAGGATGGTCATTTTTCGGCAGAAAAATACCAACAAGCGTTGGGCGGCGCCCTTTATACCCCAGAGACGTTTCAAAAAGAAGTACAGCAAGGCATGTTATTAAATCAGCAACGGTTTGCCTTCGTAGGCACGGCCTTTGCCTTGCCTGCAGAGATTAAACGCTTTGTAAGGCTTTACATGCAGTCTCGCAGCTATAGCTATCTGACAATACCTGCTTCTCTTTTTGCACAGCGGGTTACAGTGTCCGAGGAAGCGATTCAAGATTACTATAAAAAGCATCAGGATAAATTTAAAGCCCCGGAAAAAGTCAGCATTGATTATATCAACCTGTCGATGCAGGATATTAAATCCAGAATTAATATTGATGATGCCGAAGTTAAACAGTCTTATGATGAAAATCAGGCCAACTATCTAAAACCTGCCCAGTGGCAAGTATCCCGCATTCTTTTTGCTTTACCTGAAAATTCACCAGCAGCTGAGGTGAAAAACATAAAAAAGAAAGCCCAGGAAGCCTATCGTCATTTACAAAGCAGTCCCGATAAATTTGAGCAAATGATGAAGACGATGTCAGATGATAAATTATCTGTAGCCAATAAATCAGAATCGCCCTGGATAGTAGCCGGACAAACTGCGTTTGATAAAGCACTTCTTGGTCTTACAGAGTCAAATCAGATTTCTGAACCCGTCAAAACAAAGTATGGGTTTGAGATATTCAAGTTATTAGCCTATAAGCCTGCCACGGTGAAACCTTTTGAGCAGGTGAAAGATACGATTCGATCACAGTTAATGGCTGAAAAAGTACAGGCTAGATTTTCCCGTGCACTTGAAGAGTTATCTGATCTCAGTTATCAGACACCGGATAGTTTACAACCGGTGGCTCAAGCCTTAAACCTCGAAGTTAAAACCAGTGAACTCTTTAGCAAGGATGGCGGTGATTCCAATTTAACAAAAAATAAATCGGTCATTAATGCCGCTTTTAGTCATGATGTCCTGGAATTGGAAAATAACAGCGATCCGATTCAGATGGATAACAATACGGTTATTGTGCTGCGAATCAACAAGCACATAAAGGAAAAGCCAAAAGATTTTTCCGAAGTGAAAAATGACATCAAGCAAAAACTCATTCAACAGGCCGCAATGAATCAAGCTAAAAAATTCGCTGAAACACTGATCCATACCAAGCCGGCTGAACAAAAGAAACTAGTTGATAAATACCAGCTTAAATGGCATCAAGTGACCGATGCAGCACGTGAGGGTGACAAGGCCCCGACTCCAATAAATGATTTGGCATACAGCTTGCCTGCAGCAGGAAGCATGGGCGGGAAAAAATTGCCAAACGGGAGTTATGCTGTTGTTAAACTCGATACCATACAAGATGGTAAATTGAGTGCATTAGATAAAGGACAGCAAAAAAGTATCGCACAGCAAATTGAAGCCAATTATGGCATGATGGTTTACAATCTTTATGTCAATAATTTAGTCTCCAAAGCCAAAATAGAACGACACTAATGGCAGCTCTTTTGATGGGTATATGATCTTTGATTTAAAGTTTAATATATATAACTACTAATTAAATCCCTCTCTGTATGAGAATGCTTTAATCAGTCAGTGCGAGCTGGTTGCGACAAACCTTGATGCGCTCCGCTTATCAAGGCTACTTTAGATATTCCATATCTCTCAAACTGCGCGTAGCCTTGATAAGCGCCAGCGCATCAAGGACAGGATGGTTGATGTCTCGACAAACCTTGATGCGCTCCGCTTATCAAGGCTACTTTAGATATTCTATATC